>NZ_JBQQBQ010000030.1:0-115830 GCF_052245915.1 Nonomuraea sp. 10N515B | reverse complement strand
TCCTCCCCCCCCCCCCCCCCCCTCACGCCCGCCGGCTACCGCGACTACCCGCCCGAGGCCGCCGAACGGCTCGCCTTCATCCGCGACGCGCAATCGGCCGGGCTCACCCTGGCCGAGATCCGCAGCGTGCTAGCCATCCGCGACGCCGGTCAGCCGCCCTGCCACCACGTCACCACGCTGATCGAGGCCCACCTGGAGCAGGTCGAGCAGCGCATAGCCGAACTGCTCGCCACCCACACCCTGCACCAGCGGGCACGAGGCGTCGATCCGGCCGACTGCGGCCCCAAAGGCATCTGCCGCATCCTGGCCACCGCCTGAGCCCCAAGCCCCGATGGACCGATTTGCCGCCAGGTCAGACGAACGCGTCCCCCTTCTCTGGTCCGGTCACCGGTGGCTGTGAGCGCACGGTGGATCACGGCTCCCTCGGTCAGGCCCGGCATGGGCGTTCGCGCCTGAGCGAGTGCTGGAGGCTTCACCGCGAGGACGGGCGGTCCCTATGGTGGCCCACGGGATGCCGGCGGATCATGCCGTAGGGTGGGGCCGCTATGGCAGAGAGCGCAGATCTTGTCATCTTGGGGGCCGGCCCGTCCGGATTGGCGGCCGCCTGGCAGGCGGCACGCCGTGGATTGTCCGTTGTGGTGCTCGAGCGGGCGGGCCACGTCGGCGGCCTGTCGGCAAGCTTCGAGGTCGCCGGGATCCGTGTCGATCATGGAAGTCACCGGCTGCATCCGGCCACGCCGCCTCACCTGCTGCGCGACCTGCGAGAGCTACTCGGCGACGATCTGCAGCGACGGCCCCGCAATGGCCGGCTGCGCATCGGCGGCTCCTGGGTCGGTTTCCCGCTGAAGGCGGGAGAGCTCATCCGGCGGCTGCCGCCCGGTCTGCTCGCCCGGATCGCCGCCGACACGCTGACGGCGCCCGCGCGCAGGGCGAGCCGCGTCGGGGGAACGTACGCGGGGGCTCTGCGCTCGAGTCTGGGGCCCGCCCTGTACGAAGCGCTCTATGCCCCATACGCGACGAAGCTGTGGGGCCTGTCCGGCGACGAGATCGACGAGGATCAGGCACGCAAGCGCGTGACCGCCGACAGCCCGTGGAAGATAGCCCAGCGGTTGTTCAGGAAGCGCCCCGACGGGCAGGGGAAGATCTTCTATTACCCCCGCCGCGGCTTCGGGCAGATCGTGGATGTGCTGGCCGATGCCGCCGCGGCGGCCGGAGCCGAGCTGCGGCTGGGCACGGCGTGTACGCGGATCGTCGCGGGCGCTGACGGCGTACGGCTCCACACGCCCGAGGGCGAGCTCGCGGCGGGTCACGCGTTCTCGACGATTCCGATGACCGCGCTGGCCAGGCTCGTCGATCCGGGGCCCCCGCCGGAGGTGACCGAAGCGGCCGGCCGGCTTCGGTTCCGCGCCATGGTGCTGGTGTACGCGATTCACCAGGGTGGGCGCTGGACCTCGTTCGACGCCCACTATCTGCCCGGCCCCGACACCCCGGTGACCCGGATCTCCGAACCCGCCAACTACCGGACGAGCGCCGACGATCCGGCGGATCGGAGCGTGCTCTGCTTCGAGATCCCGTGCGCCGTGGACGACGAGATCTGGCGCACCGATGACTTCTCCGAGCTGGTGCGGGACACTCTGAGCCGCTCCGGCCTGCCGCCGGTCGATCTCGCCGGCTTGGAGGTCCGCCGACTGCCGCACGTCTATCCGGTCTACGAGCAGGGCTATGCCCGGCACCTGCGCGGCTTGGACGACTGGGCTGACTCGCTGCCGGGCGTGACCACGTTCGGCAGACTGGGGCTCTTCGCTCACGACAACACCCACCACGCGATGGCCATGGGGTACGACGCGGTGGCGGCCCTGGGCCAGGAGGGATGGGACGCGGCGGAGTGGCGGGCGGCTCGTGGGCGCTTCGCCGCCCACGTCGTCGAGGATTGACCCGGCTCAGGGAGAGTTGAGCTCGCGATGGACGGCCGGGATGACCATGCGGAGGTAGCGGCCTAGTTTCACGAAGGACTCGCCGCTGATCCGGAACGCGTACCGGATCGGGACCTCCTGGTAGAGGTATCCCTTGGCGAGCAGGTCCAAGGTCAGCACCTGGGCGTAGTTGTAGTCGTGGATCACCTCGGCGTCGCGGGCGGCGGCGGGCGAGAAGGCGCGATACCCGCTCTGCCCGTCGGTGATGTCGTGCCTGGTCATCCATCTGACCCACCGGGTGAGCACACGGTTGCCGAACCGTCGGTGGGCCAGCATGCGCTCGATGTTTCCCGCGAACCTGGACCCGACCACGTAGTCGGCCTGGCCGGACAGGATGGGGGCCGCGACCCGTTCGATGTCCTCGGGGAAGTACTCCAGGTCCGCGTCGAGGTAGACGATGGCGGCGGGCGAGAGCCGTACGGCTTCGGACAGCCCTCGCCGGACGGCGGCGCCCAGCCCCAGGTTGCGGGGTTGCGCGAGCACGGTCGCGCCCGCCTGCGCCGCTCGTGCGGCGGAGTCGTCGATGGAGCCGTCGTCCACGACCAGGACATGCAGTCTTCTGCCACCCACGGTGGCCGGTAGGCGGCTGACCACCGTGCCGATCGTCTGCTCCTCGTTGAACATCGGGATGAAGGCCACGACGGGAGCCTCGGGGGTCACCGGCGCGGGCTCGGGACGGGACGGCAGGTGGCGGGGCAGCCGGAGGCGGCCGTAGTATCCCGGCTTTGGCACCGCCAGTGCGATGCCTCCGGTGGCGAGCGCGTAGGCCGTCTTCAGGGCGTGCGTGATGAAGGCGACGGCGAACGCCGGCCCGGCGGCGACACCGAGGGCGGTCAGGGTGGCGGCCGCGGCCGCCTCGTAGGACCCGAACCCGCCGGGGGTGACCGCGACGGTCTGCGCGGCGATCGTCACGGCCGTCACCGCGACCGCCTCTCCAGGCGACAGCTCGATCCCGGCGAGCCGGGCGACCTCGTACACGACCACGGATTCCAACACCCAGGCGGCCGCCGCCGCGAAGAGGATCACGGGCATAACGGCCGCCCACCTCGTGGTCTTCTCTCCGTCACCGGCCGTGGAACGGATCAACAGGACCAGACCGGCGAGCATCGCCACGCCCAGCCCGCAGACGATCGGCCAGAACCAGGGGACGGCGTTCCCCGGCAGGAGGCCGGGCGCGGCGACGGCGGCGAGCAACGCGACCGCGAGCAGGTCGGCGGAGCGCAGGCTCACGGTGGAGGCGATCACCGGACGCGCCGCCAGGTGCGTGCGGCGTGTCACCGACGTCACGCGCAGCACCTCACCCAGCCGGAACGGCAGCACGTGGTTTCCGAGCAGCGAGACGTGCAGGGCCGCCCAGGCCTGACCGAGCGGGAGCGCGGGAAGGACCAGCCGCCACGACCATGCGCGCAGCCCGAACGCGCCGGCGTACGCCACCAGCGCTACGGTCACCCCAACCGGGTCGGACAGCAGCGCGCCGAACCCGGACGCCAGGTCGCTCCCCGAGGCGATCCGCGTGAGATAGATCACCGCGATCACCAGCACGACCAGGCCGATTCCCCGGCGCGCGGCGGCGATCAGCGAGCGACCACGGGGTGGGACGCGCACAGGATCCTCACAGGTTTCTATCGGCAAGCTTTAATTTTGGACAAAGGTGAGGTTAGGCTAGCTTTACCTCACCCCGCAATGCCCGGGCCAGGCGGCCTGCCTGGAAATCCGGCAGGCGTCGGTCAGGTGCTGGAGTTCGACAGTTCGGCCGTTCAGGCAGAGGGGCAAGGCGCGGGTGACCTCGATCGTGACCGGATCCGCAGGTTTCATCGGGCGGATCCTGACCGAGTTGCTCATCGACTCGGGCGAGAAGGTGATCGGGATTGACCGGCGGTGGCAGCCTGAGCTACCTGGCTTGACGCGCATCACCGCCGACCTGCTCGATGACGACGACCTGGTGCGCGCCGCGCTCGAGAGCGCCGACGCGGTGTTCCACCTGGCCGGCTGCCCCGGAGTTCGGGACAGTGACCCCGGCATCACGGCGCGCCGGCACCGCGACAACGTGCTGGCGGGCGCCCGCGTGCTCTCGCTCGTCCCCGAGCGGGTCCCGCTGGTGGTGGCGTCCTCGAGCTCGGTGTACGGCGGGGCGCGCGACGGCCGGGCCAGCCACGAAAACGATCCATTGCGGCCCATCGGCGGGTACGCCGAAAGCAAGGTGCGCCTGGAACGGCTCTGCGCCCCCCGTATCGAACGTCGCCGCCCGACCGCCGTCGTCCGGCCCTTCACCGTGGCCGGGGAGGGCCAGCGGCCCGACATGGCGCTGTCGGTCTGGCTGGAGGCCGCCCGCCGCGGCCGTCCGCTGCGCGTGCTTGGCTCGCTCGAACGGACTCGTGACATCACCGACGTGCGGCAGGCGGCTCAGGCGATCATGGATGTCGCCGGATCCAGCGGCGTCGTCAACGTGGGCACCGGCAGAGGGCGCACGCTCCGCGAGATGGCGCAGGCGGTCGCGGAGGCGCTGGACACGGAGGTCACCTTCGCCGTCGAACCGGCCGCGGCCGTCGAGCCCAGCGATTCCCTGGCCGACGTCCGGCGGCTGCGCTCGCTGATCGGCTGGTCCCCCGAGACCGATCTCGCCGCTCTCGTGCGCCGCCAGGCGAGCACCGGGCAGCCGGCCGCGGCGGTGGCGCTATGACGGCTGTGACCGGCACGGCCACCGAGCGGCGGCTGCGGTCGGCGATGGTGCTGGTAGCCGCGGTGGCGATCGCGGCCGCCGCCCTCGGCATCGGCGTGCGCACCGGATTCGGGCACCACGTCTCCTCCGACGAGCCGCAGTACCTGCTGACCGCGCTGTCCCTGTTCGAGGACCGCGACCTCGACGTCTCCGACGAGATCGCCGAGCGGCGCTGGGCGGTCTTCGGGGGCACGTACCTTCCGCGCCAGACGGCCGTCCTCGCCGACGGCCGCGAGCTCAGCCCCCATGATCCGCTGCTCGCCGTCGTCCTCGCGCCCGCGATGGGCCTGTTCGGCTGGGTCGGCGCGAAGGCCACGCTGTCGCTGCTGGCCGGAGCGCTCGCCGCGCTGGTGTTGTGGGTGGCGGTCCGGCGGTTCGCGATCTCGCTCCCGCTCGCCACGGCCGGCGTGCTCGTCGCCTTCCCAAGCGCCCCCTTCGCGGTGTACGGGCAGCTCGTCTTCCCCGAACTGCCGGCCGCGCTCGCGGTGACAGGAGCAGTGGCCGTGCTCACCGGGGACCGGCCCCGCCCGCTCGCACTCGGCGCGCTGATCACCGCGCTGCCCTGGCTGTCGGTCAAGTACCTGCTCCCGGCGGCGATCCTGGCGGCGCTGGCGCTGATGAGGTGGCCGAACCGCAAGCCGTTCGCCGCCTGGCTGGCGGTCATGGGCGCGCTCTATCTCCTCATCCACCGGCTGGTGTGGGGCGGCTGGACGGTCTACGCCAGCGGCGTGCACTTCCAGAACGACAACGGCGAGATGGGCGTCATGATCGGGCGCGGCTTCAAGATCGTGGCCCGGCTGCTGCGCCTGGTCGGCCTGTTCGCCGACGAGGGCTACGGGATCGCCACCTGGCAGCCCGCCTGGCTCCTGCTCATCCCCGCGCTGGTGGCCGTGCTCCTCCTGCGACCGCCCAACTGGGAGGTCCTGGCCGCGCCACTGGCCGGCGGCTGGCTGGTGGCCGCGTTCGTCGCCAGCACCATGCACGGCTTCTGGTGGCCCGGCCGCCAGCTCGTGGTGGTCCTCCCGCTCGCCCTGCTGATCGTCTTGTGGTGGCTGGATCGTGCCACCCCTGGGCTCCGTACCGCCGCCGCCGTCGCCGGCGCCTCCGGGGTGGTGGCCTACGGCTGGCTGCTGGCCGACGGTTACGCCCGTCAGATCGCCTGGGCGAGCGAGTTCACCGCGACCACCTATCCGGTGTACCGGCTCATCGAACCGCTGCTGCTGCCCGACTACCGGTCGGGCTTCACCGGCTCGCCCCTGCCGCTGCTGGGCTGGCTGGCCGTGTTCGGGCTGCTCGCCTGGTACGGCTACCGCTCCGCGCGGGAGCCCGCGAACCCCCCACCCTCACGCAAGTGAGGGCAGGCTAAGCTAACTACAGGAATGTAAGGAAGAGCACATGTCGCCGCTGCGCAGGCTGATCGCCGCCGCACTCATCCCCATCGCCCTATGGACCACTGTGGCCTGTGGCGATGACAGCCCCACCTTCGACGACAACGCCCTGGTCATCTACTCCGGCCGGAACAAGAACCTGGTGAGCCCGCTGCTGGAGAAGCTGAAGACGGCAACCGGACTCAACGTCCAGGTCCGCTACGGCGACAGCGCCGAGCTGGCCGCGCAGATCCTCGAGGAAGGCGACGACACCCGAGCCGACCTGTTCTTCTCCCAGGACGCCGGTGCCCTCGGCGCGCTCGGCAAGGAGAACCTGCTCACCGCGCTCCCCCCGCAAGCCCTGGACCGGGTGGCCGCAAAGTATCGCGGCTCGCAGGGCACCTGGGTCGGCGTCTCCGGCCGCTCCCGTGTGATCGTCTACGATCCGCGCACCGTGCCGGCGCCGCCCACGTCCGTGTTCGAGCTGACGGACCCCAAGTACAAGGGCAAGGTCGGCTGGGCGCCCACCAACGCCTCCTTCCAGGCGTTCGTCACCGCGCTGCGGGTGCTCTCCGGTGAGGACAAGGCCCGCCAGTGGCTGGAGGCCATGCAGGCCAACGGCACGCAGAAGTTCCCCAACAACGTGTCCATCCTCGACGCCGTGGACGCGGGCAAGCTCCAGCTCGGGCTGATCAACCACTATTACTGGTACGAGAAGGTGGCCGAGAAGGGCCAGGCGGCGGTTCCTTCCAAGCTGGCCTTCCTGCCCGGCGGCGACCCCGGCGCGCTGGTCAACGTGGCGGGGGTAGGCGTGCTCAAGGCGTCCAAGCACGGTCCGGCGGCGCAGAAGGCCGTCGACTATCTGCTCGGCGCCGAGGCGCAGAAGCACTTCGCGGACCAGACCAAGGAATACCCGCTGGTCACCGGCGTGGCCACGGCCCCGGGCCTGCCCGCGCTGGACTCGCTCAAGGGACCGGACCTGGACCTGTCCAAGCTCGA
This sequence comes from Nonomuraea sp. 10N515B, assembly GCF_052245915.1. Lineage (NCBI taxonomy): Bacteria > Bacillati > Actinomycetota > Actinomycetes > Streptosporangiales > Streptosporangiaceae > Nonomuraea > Nonomuraea sp. 10N515B. The sequence continues at coordinate 108,772 of NZ_JBQQBQ010000030.1, read as the reverse complement.
CTCGCTGGAGCAGACCCTCGAGCTCCTCCAAGACGTGGGTCTGGTCTAGGTCGCGCCGGTCATGTCCTCCGCACACGTGTCCGACCGCCCCAGGCCCGCCCGCCGGGGCGGCGGGCGGATCCCGGCCGCGCTGCTCGTCCCGTCGCTGCTCGCCGCCCTGCTGGCACTGTCACCGATCGCCTACCTGGTGGTGCGGGCGGGCGAGGGCGGCCTCGGCACGGCCGTCCGGGTGCTGTCGAGGCCGCGCACGCTGGAACTGGCCGCGCGCAGCATCGGGCTCGCGGCCACGGTGACCGCCCTGTGCGTGGCCATCGGGGTTTCGCTCGCCTGGCTGGTCGTGCGGACCGACCTGCCCGGGCGCCGCGTGTTCGGGGTGCTGGCCGCGCTGCCGCTCGCGGTCCCCTCATACGTCGCGGCCTACACCTGGGTGGCGGCCGTGCCCGATCTCACCGGATTCGCGGGGTCGGTGCTGGTCCTCACGCTCTGCAGCTATCCGTACGTCTACCTGCCGGTCGCCGCGGCGCTCAGCCGGATGGACCCGGCAATGGAGGAGGTCGCGCTCTCTCTGGGCCGGGGCCGCATGGCCGTCGTGATCCGCCAGCTCCGGCCGGCAGCGGCGGCCGGCGGGCTGCTGGTCGCGATGTACGTGCTCGCCGAGTTCGGCGCCGTGTCCATCATGCGCCTCGACGTGTTCACCACGCAGATCTACACCTCCTACCGGGCCGGCTTCGACCGCACTCCGGCGGCGGTGCTCGGGCTGCTGCTCGTGCTGATCACCCTCATCATCGTGGTGGCCGAGGCCCGGACGCGGGGAAAGGCCGCCTACGCCATGCGGGGCAGCCCGCCGCGCCGCCGTACCGTGATCCACCTCAGGGCCAGGGCTCTCGCGCTGGCCTGGTCCGGCGGTCTGGCCGCACTGGCCGTGGGATTTCCTCTGGCCAGCATCGGTTATTGGCTCGCGGGAGGCTCCTCAGCGAGCCTGCGTCCCGGCGAGCTCGCGGCGGCCGTGGGAGCGACACTCTCCGTGTCGGCAGCCGGCGCGCTGCTCACCACCGCGCTGGCCGTTCCGATCGGAATCATCGCGGCCCGGCACCGGGGCCGGACCGCGGCCTTCCTCGAGCAGTCCTCCTACGCCGGGCACTCACTGCCCGGCATCGTGATCGCGCTGTCCTTCGTGTTCTTCGCCGTCCGCTACGCCGAGCCGCTCTACCAACGTTCCCCGCTGCTGGTCCTCGCCTACGCGGTGCTCTTCCTGCCTGCCGCCGTGGGCGCCGTGCGCGCCTCGGTGCTGCAGTCGCCGCCGGTTCTGGAGGAGGTCGCCCGGTCGCTCGGCCGCACGCCGCTCGGGACGGTCCGCGAGGTCACGCTTCCGCTGGCGTTCCCGGGCGTCCTGGCGGGGGCCGCGCTGGTGTTCCTCACCGCGATGAAAGAGCTCCCGGCCACGCTCCTGCTACGCCCCACCGGCATGGAAACGCTCGCCACCCAGCTGTGGACGGAGACCGGTTCGGGCGCGTACGGCGCGGCCGCCCCGTACGCCGCGCTGCTGATGGCGCTCGCCGCCATCCCAGGGTTCCTGCTCGGCCACCGCTCCGTCAGGGAGTCGACATGAAAGTGACCGTCACCGAGGTGACCAAGTCGTTCGGCGGCACGCCGGTGCTCATAGGCTGCTCTCTGGTGGTGGAGGAGGGACAGCTCGTCGCGGTGCTCGGCCCGTCCGGCTGCGGCAAGACCACGCTGCTGCGGATCGTCGCCGGGTTCGAACGCGCCGACGCCGGGGCGGTGACGATCGGGGATCGCGTGGTGACGGGACTGCCGCCGGAGAAGCGGGGGGTAGGGATCGTCCCGCAGGAGGCGGCGCTGTTCCCCCACCTGACAGTCGCCCGGAACGTGGGCTTCGGCCTGCCTCGCGGCTCCCGCGACCGGGTCGCGGAATGTCTGGAGCTCGTGGGGTTGGCGGGGTTCGGCGAGCGCATGCCGCACGAGCTGTCCGGAGGGCAGCAGCAGCGCGTCGCCCTGGCCAGGGCGCTCGCCCCCAAGCCGGGCGTGGTCCTGCTGGATGAGCCGTTCAACGCGCTCGATCGATCCCTGCGGGTCAGCGTGCGCGACGACGTGCGCGCCGCGCTCAAGCGAGCCGGGGCAACGGCCGTGCTGGTCACGCACGACCAAGAAGAGGCCCTGTCGATGGCCGACACCGTGGCGGTCATGCGCGAGGGTCGCATCGTCCAGAAGGGGACACCCGCTTCGGTTTACGCGGCCCCGCACGACCTCGGCGTCGCGACGTTCATCGGTGAAGCCGTCGTCCTGCAGGCGCATGCGGCCGGCGGCATCGCCTCGTGCGCCCTGGGCGACCTCCCCCACCACGCCAATGGCGCCGACGGTCCGGGCCACGTCGCGCTGCGGCCCGAGCAGTTCGAACTGTCCGAGCGGGACACGGGGGTGAACGGCCGGGTCGAACGGGTGGAGTTCTTCGGCCACGACGCCGCGGTCACCGTCAGGCTGGACTCCGGCACCACGATCCGCGCCCGAACCCGCGGAGACATGCCGTACCGGCCCGGCAAGAGGATCGGCGTCACCGTCCAAGGCAAGATACTGTTCTACCCGGTCTGAGCAGAGCCTGGGCTGAGGGGCGGCGTGGTCAGCGCGAGCGCGGGGTCAGAGGTGGGCGTCCGGCTCGAACTTGACCTTGGCCTCGCGGGCCGGTCCTTGCTCTATACGGAGCCGGTAGCCGTCGTGATCGTTCGGTTGAGGCTGGGTTGTCTCACGGTGAGACGCGCGCCGTCGACGTGACGGGGTTAGATGTCTGCATGGAGTTGGTCACGCTCGCGGAAGCCATGGCACGGCTCGGCGCGCTCGGCCTCGGCACTGCGATCGTGAACGTCATCGCCCTGCGGCTGGTCCGGGTTGACGAGGTACCCGGCTGGGTCCAGGTCCGGATCCGCTGGTGGCGCGCGCACAACCCGGCGTTCCTGATGGCCAGCGCGGCGGTCATGGTCGTCGGCCTGGTGGCCCTCGCGGCGACCGCGCGCTGATTGCGGCGGTGGCCGAACGCGACCGCGACGCTGGTGCCGACCCGCCGCCGTCGACCAGCGAGGCCGCGATCATCGGCATCGACTGGCTGACAAGTCCGACTACGCCGAGACCACAAAACGACGTCCGGGCGTTGGAGGCACAGCAGTTCGTAGTTCGTGCCGCTCGGTGTCGTCGCGAGAGGCGATCCGGGACTTGGCCTGCGCCGAATGCTGGAGACCTCGTGCTCAACCGGATGCGGCCTCGCGGCGCCACGGCAGCACGACGCCCTGCCCGAGAACCGCGTCCCACGCCTGGAAGATCTGCATGACTCCGATTGCGGACGCGTCGTCGAGCAGGTTGCGCGGCCCCGACGCGACGGCGAGGAGCGCGTAGGAGAAAACCAGGCAGGTCTGCTTCTCTGGCGAGTTCTGGTGAGTCTCCAGCTCCCCCAATGCGGCCGGGATCACGCGTTTGGCGAGCCGGCTGATCCCGCCGATGCCACGGGTGGCGAAGTCGTGGGCTCCACGCACAATCTGCGCTCGGGCAGCGATGATCTCCGGCGTCGGCGCAGGCACTTCCGACGGGGCGAACCGCGCCGAGTTGACGATCGCGCCGAACAGGGCGCTCACGACGCGGCTGCCGTGCTCGACGGTGTACGGGGGTTGCCGGGGTCCGGCTCCCATCAGGTACTCAGCGATGTCGTCGAGGAGGAGCACCTCGACCGCGGGCATGGCATCGACGGTGAGCGCCGCGAGTCCGTCGAGACTCGCTTGCTGCCAAGACTTGCCGGTCATGGTGCTCCAATCTGGACTGTGCGGGGCCGCCCGCCGCGACTCGGCCAATTCGGTCACTGGACACGCATTCCCTCATCAACTACCACTAGCTGGTCAGTACGAGGTCGGTGATCACGAATCCGTTGAGCGCCAACACGACCGTCGTGACGACCACGCCGAAGAGGGTGGTCCGCACGCGGTTGGCGAACTCACCCATGAGGTCACGGCGAGCCGTGAAAATCATCAGGGGAACGAGCGCGAACGGCAGGCCGAACGCGAGTGCGACCTGGCTGAACACGAGCGCCTCGGTGGGGTCGCTCACCAGCGCCAGGACGACCAGTGCGGGAACCGAGGACACGGCCCGGCGCAGCCACACGCTGCTGTTGCGCCGCAGGAATCCTTGCATGACCGCCTGCCCGCTGTAGACACCCGCGCACGCCGAGGCGAGCCCGGAAGCGAGCAGCGCCACCGCGAAGACCGCCGCGAACAGCGCCCCCGAGCGGTCGAGGAACGCCGCGTGCACCGAGACGAGCGAGTCGCCGGTGCCCGCGGGCAACGAGGTCGCCACCAGGAGCATCAGGAGGTTCACCACGCCGGCCACGCCCAACGCGATGACCACGTCGCGGCGCAGGAACCGCAGGACGGCCTGTGTGCGCAGCGTGCCCTGCCGGTTCGGGGAGAGGCCGCCGATCAGCGAGGAGTGCAGGAACACCGCGTGCGGCATCACGGTGGCACCGATGATGCCGCACGCGAGCAGCGCGCTGCGGGAGTCCGGCAGGCCCGGCACCAGACCCGACACCGCGGCGACCGGATCCAGCGGTGAGTTCACCACCAGGTAGAGGAACGCGAGCGCCAGCACGAACAGCAGCCCGACGACGACGGCGGAGAAGCCCTCCCGGCCGCGCAGGCGCATCCGCAGGATGACCATGGTGGCCGCTGCCACGATGAGCCCCCCGTTGAACAGCGAGATGTCGAACAGCAGGTTCAACGCGACCGCGCCACCGACGAACTCGGCGAGGTCGGTCATGATCACCACAGCCTCGGCGACCAGCCACAGCCCCAACCGCACCGGCGTCGAGGTTTGGTCACGGCAGACCTCGGCGAGGCTGCGTCCGGTCGCCAGCCCGAGCTTGGCCGCCAGGTACTGGACGAACATGGCCATCAGGCACGCGGAGACCACCGCCCAGATCAGCATGTAGCGGTAGTCGATGCCGGCGCTGACGTTGGTGGCGACATTGCCGGGATCCACGAACGCGACCGCGGCGACGAAGGCCGGGCCGATGAGCCCCAGGAACCGGCCGCGGGCGAGGAACCCGTGGCCAGTCTTCGGGTCGACACCGGGCTGCTCAGGAGCGGGCGGCGCGTAGGCGACGTGCGCGTCGGCGGGGGGCAGTTGCGGGTTCATGTCGACTCCTGACGGGTCCGGCCGAGCGTCACGGGATGTTCGACGGCCGCACGAGACCTTCTGCGAGGTCACCGAATCCGGGTGCGTGGATCGCGCCCGGATTGCCCACGACCTCCTCGACGATCAGCGTCTCGGTGGTCAGCAGCAGCGCGGCGATGGAGGCGGCGCTCTGCAGGGCGGAGCGGGTCACCTTCAACGGGTCGATGATGCCGAAGTCGAACATGTCCCCGAAGTCACCGGTGACGGCATTGAACCCGTGCCCCGTCGGCAGGTTCTTGACGGCGTCGACGATCTCGTCCCCGTGGTAGCCCGCGTTGATGGCGATCCAGCGCAGCGGTTCCGCGAGGGCGTCGCGCACGATCCGGGCGCCCAACCCCTTCTCGCCCGGCAGTTCCAGCGCGTCGATCGCGCCGCCCGCCTGCACCAGCGCGGCGCCGCCGCCCGCCACGACGCCCTCTTCGAGCGCCGCCCTGGTCGCCGACAGCGAGTCCTCGACCCGGTGCTGCTTCTCGGTGAGCTCGACGCCGGTGGCCGCGCCGACGTGGATGACCGCGACGCTGCCGGACAGCCGGGCTATCCGGGCCTGCAGAGCGTCCCTGTCGTGGTCGTTGGCGGCCCGCTCGAACTCCGTCTTGAGCTGCTCGATGCGCGCGGAGACCTCGCGGTCCGCGCCGGCGCCGCCGACGAGCGTGGTCGTGTTGTCGGTGACGGTCACCCTGCGGACCTGGCCCAACTGGTCGAGTCGCACGGTGTCCAGGGCGAGGCCGGCGTCGGAGGTGATCACCTGGCCGCCCATCCAGATCGCCAGGTCGCTCAGCTCGGCGACGCGCCGATGGCCGAAACCGGGCGCGCGCACGACGACCGAGCGGAACGTGTTGTGCACGTTGTTGGCCACGAGCATGCCCAGTGCCGGGCCTTCGACGTTCTGGGCGAAGATCAGCAGCTGGCGACCGGACCTGGTGACCTGTTCCAGGACCGGCATCAGCTCCTGGACCTTGGTGATCTTCTCCGACGTGAGCAGCACGTAGGGGTTGTCGAAGACCGCTTCCATGCGTTCGCGGTCGGTCACCATGTAGGGCGAGATGTAGCCGTTGTCGATCTCGACGCCGTCGACGTAGGTGACGTCGAGCCCGAACGTCGGCGACTCCTCGACGGTGACGACCCCGCGGCGGCCGACCCGGCCGATGGCTGACGCGATCGCCTCACCGATCTCGCGGTCGTTGTTGGCCGACAACATCGCCACGCTCGCCAGGTCGGACGGGCCGCTTACTTCACTGGCCTCGCTGGACAACCGGTCGAGCACGGCTTCGACGGCGGCCTCGATGCCGACCTTGAGCAGCATCGGGTTGGCGCCCTCGCCCACCGCCCGCAGGCCCTCGCGGACCATGGCCTGCGCCAGCACGGTCGCGGTGGTGGTGCCGTCGCCCGCCACGCCATTGGTCTTGGTGGCCACCTCCTTGACGAGCTGTGCACCCATGTTGGCGAACGGGTTGCGTAGCTGGATCTCCCGCGCGATCGTGACGCCGTCGTTGGTGATCGTGGGCGCGCCGACCAGCTTCTCGATGACGGCGTTGCGCCCCTTGGGACCGAGGGTGACCTTGACCGCGTCGGCGAGCGCGTTCACGCCGGTCTCCAGCAGTTGCCGCGCCTCGACGTTGAACCGCAGATCCTTGGCCATGACGTCCTTCTTCCGGGGTGTGTGGTGGTGGCTGCGGGGATCTAGGGCACGAGGATCGCCCGGCCGCGGACCTCGCCGCGGTCGAGGTCGTCCAGGGCCTTGGCGAAGTCGGACAGGGCGTACGTGGAGGTGTGCAGGGTGACTTTGCCTTGGGCGGCCAGGACCATCAGCTCGGCAAGGTCGTTGTAGGAGCCGACCAGGTTGCCGATGAAGTTGATCTCGGTGGAGATGATGTCGATCGTCGGCACCTTGAGGGCGCCGCCGTAGCCGATGACGTAGTAGCTGCCGTTGCGGCGCAGGCTCGCGACGCCGTCCTCGATCGCGCCGCCCTCGCCGACGAAGTCGATGACCGCCTCGGCGCCGTTTCCACCGGTCAACTCCCGGACGGCGTCGATCTGGTTGCCGTCGGCGAGCACGGTGTGGTCGGCGCCGAGCTGCTTGGCCAGTGCCAAGGCGTCGGCGTTGCGGTCGACCACGATCATCTCCGCCGAGGACAACGCGCGCAGCACCTGGACACCGATGTGGCCGAGCCCGCCCGCGCCGATGACCAACGCCTTGTCACCGGGGCGCAGGACGCGGGCCGCCTTGGCCACCGCGTGGTAGGCGGTAAGCCCGGCGTCGGCGAGCGCTGCCACGTCGGCCGGCTGGAGCGAGTCGTCGAGCCGGATCGCCGACCGTGCCGTCGTCTTCAGGTACTCCGCGTACCCGCCATCCGTGTCGATGCCGGGGAACGAGGAGTTGACGCAGTGCACGTCGTCGCCGAAGCGGCAGGCCCGGCACAGCCCGCAGGTCACCAGCGGGTGCAGGATCACCGCGTCGCCGACGGCCACGTTGGTCACGGCGCTGCCGACCGCCTGTACCCAGCCCGCGTTCTCGTGGCCGATCGTGTACGGCAGATCCACATTGGACTTCTTCGCCCACTGGCCTTCGATGATGTGCAGGTCGGTTCTGCAGACACCGGCCCCGCCGATCCGGACGATCACGTCCAGCGGCGAGTTGATCTCCGGATCGGCGACGTGGACCAACTCCGGCGCCGCGTGATACTTCCCGAGCTGGACGGCCTTCATGCCGACGCCTCCTGTTCCGGGTGACGGGGTCGCTGGTCGGCGGCCGCGTGCGGGTAGCGGGTGGTGAGCAGGCCGCGGCAGAAGTGCGCGTTGCCTTCGATGCTCACGCGGACGGTGCGGGCGAACCGGAGCTGGAGCGGGATCTGCTCCGCCGGCACCGGTTCGCCACCTTCGTCGACGAACACCGGCGAGTCGGCTGCCACCGGCAGGCCGATGTCGGCGCGTCGACGCAGCAGGCTGGCGCGTTCGGGGCTGTCCGGTAGATCTCCCAGGTGCGCCTGGGACAACCCCTCGACCGTCCAGCCGTCCTTGATGAGCCGCCGGCAGGCGCGTTCCAGGCACGCGGTGTGCGCCTTGCGCTGGAAGGTGCGCCGCAGGTCGTGCAGTTCGGCCACGGCCTCCCCGGGGAACGAACCGACGAAGCCCGACTCGGCCGCGACACCTGCATTGATCTCGGCGGCGGCGAAGTGCTCCTCCAGCACGACGGACACGTGATCGACGCCCTCGACGGCCATCGCGGCGTCGTATGCGTCGGCCACCATGAGGTAGGCGAAGTTCGGCGCGCAGAAGTACGTCGGCAGCCGGAGCCGCACTTCCGCGCGGCCGCCCACGACCGTGGTCTCCGTGACGAATCCGAGGTCGACGATCGACTCGTCCAGCTCCGGATCCCGAACGGTGCTCAACGCGGTGACCACCGCACCGCGCGGGTCCTGGGCGATCATGCCGACGCACCCACCGCGACCTCGGCCGCGGGCTCCACCGGGATCTTCGACGCGAGCCCTTCCGGTACGGCCAGATCGTAGAGCCGGGCGGCGGTGAGGCCGAGGATCTTCCGCTTCACATCGGTCGTGAGCGGCGCGTACTCGTCCAGGTCCGCCGGGATCTGGAAGTCCACGAACTTCTCGATCAGCCACTTCGGCGTCCAGAGCGCGTAGTCGCTGGAGAACATGATCCGGTCCTCCCCGATCCAGTAGAGGAGCTCGCCGATGATCTGGGCGAAGTACCGCGGCCTGGTGTGGATGAACGGCATCGCGACGGCCAGTCCGCCGTAGACGTTGGGCTCCTGAGTGGCGATCCAGCAGAAGTCCTCCAGACGCGGCAGTCCGACGTGCTCCACGATGAAGTTGAGGTCGGTGAAGTCCGTCGCCACGGCGTCGATGTCGGCGACGTCGAAGGAGTCCCGGTCGAGCGGGCGGATCGTCGGTCCCTTGTGCACGTGGATGTTGGTGATGCCCAGTTCCTGGCAGGCTTCCAGGTACCGGTACAACCACGGGTCGGTGAGCTTGTAACCGCGGGAGTCGCCGTGCCACTCGGCGGTGTAGAGCTTGACTCCCTTGAGCCCGAACCGTTCGGCGTCCGCGCGCAGCCGGTCGAGCCCGGCCTGCTCGTTGCGCGGGTCGAAGTTGTGGTTGTACGTGAGCTTGCCGGGATGCTGCTGGGTCAGCGCCCACGCCTCTTCGGTCTGCCCGAACCCGTTGCGGTAGAAGTCGCCGAGGTAGGCCGGTTGGAAGATCGCGTGGTCGACGTAGCCGTCGGTGAAGAGGTCCTTCATCAGGCGTTCACCGCCGTAGTAGGTGTACTCGTCGTACGGCCACACGGCGTCTTCGGGGCTCAGGTTCTTGTGGTAGTCGTAGAAGCAGTCGATGAACTGCTTGCCGTGGATGTTGCGGCAGTTCTGCTCGCGGCCGTCCCACAGGGCGATGTGCGAATCGACGATGAAGTAGTCCTCGCCGTCCTTGGTGTACATCTGTTCGGATCTCCTCTACTCCACGGGCGTGAGATCGAAGCCGATGTACTCGGCGGCGTCCTCGGGATTGGCGAACATGATCGTCTTGTCGTCGAGGTGGACCATGCGGCCGTAGTGGGTCGACATGATCTCCTCGAAGTCCGATCCGTCGAACTCCGTGCCCAGAGCCTCGGAGATCTCCTGGTAGTCGAAGACGATCTTGTTTTGACCGTCCACGCGGATCATCGACGGGTACTCGGAGATCACGATGCCGTCCTTGGCGCCCATCACCTCCGCGACGACGTAGCCGTTCTGGTTGTTCATGAGCGTGACGCCGCACATGTTGGACGACGTCCGGTTGACGTCGAAACTCGCAGAAGAGGTCACTTCACTGCTCCTTCGCCGCGATGAGGCCGAGGTCGGTGATCAGGGTCTGGAAATCGGCGGTCGCGGCGGCGTACGAGTCCGCGAAGGTGACCACCCGGTCCGCCGGCTGCGACCAGATGGGCTGCAGCTCGTACGCGGCGCGCCGGCTGACCGGCACCCACTTGTCGAGCCAGCCCTGCATGACGGACCTGTTCTGCTCGCCGTGCTCGGCGTCGTTGGCCAGCAACGAGAACAGCGCGCGGGTGTAGCGCAGGTCGCGGGTGTAGTCGTTCTCGCCCGCGCCGATCAGCGTCGGGGTGATGTAGTCGCCGTTGCGCGCCGCGATCTGCATGATGAGGTCGCTGCGGAACAGCACACCCACGAGGGGCTCGAACACGACGTTGGTCGCGAACACCGCCTCGGCCCAGTCCTCGACCGCGGTCAGCAGTTCCACGTTCTCCCGAACCCCTTGCCACGACGGGTTGTCCTTCCATGTGGCGCGGTGCGCGCCGCCGTCGAAGGCCTCGAGGGACTGGCTCAGATCCAGGTTGTACAGCGCGATGTCCTGCGCGAAGCGCAGCCGGTGGACGCTGTTCACGGCGATCGCATTGTTGATCATGTTGGTCGGCGCGGACCGCTGCGCGGACACGAAGACGTGCATGCCCAGGCCCTGCTCGGCGTGCATCCAGGCGCCGACGTTCTCGGCGACGAACCGGGTCCAGGTCGGCGACCAGTGCGCGTAGGCGCCGGCCTCCTTGGCGTTCTGGAGGTTGAGTTCGATCTGCCGCACCACGTTGGCGTTGTTGCGGTAGATCGTCTGCTCCCACTCCTCGTTCGGGTCGAGGAAGGCGTGCCAGTTGCCGCTCTTGAGCGCGGTCCAGTCGAGCGGGTAGCCGCCTTCGCCGTCCGCGAACCCGTAGATCCAGCCCTGGGTGAGGTGCCGCTCCGGGTCCGGCTGGACGTCGGTGGTGACGTCCTCGTAAACGGTGGCGCGCATCTTCTTCGGTTTGAAGTAGTTGTAGGACCTGCTGTTGGAGCTCGGGAATTCCAGCATCCCCGCCTCCGCACCGGTGAACTCGGGCTTCGGGAAGCTGACGGGAGCCTGGTGCTGCCGCTTCTCCTTGGCTGGCGTGCTCATGAACAGCCTTCTTTCCTGGTGGTGTGGCGGGCGGTCAGTCGTCGCCGGATTCGGCGGTGATGGTGAACTTGTCGAAGTGGATCTGCTCCCGCGGGACGCCCACCTCGCTCAGCAGTCCCAGTGCGGCGTCGATCATGGGGGGCGGCCCGCACAGGTAGACGTCGCACGACGACAGCGAATCCTCGTGCCGGCCGACGACGTCGTGGACGAAGCCGGTGGTGGCCTCGTTCCAGTCCTCGGGCCAGGACTCCGACAGGCACGGCACGAACGTCAGTTGCGGCAACCGTTCCCGCAGTTCCGCGATGTCCTCGAGCGAGATCAGGTCCGCTTCGGTGCGCGCCCCGTAGTAGAAGACGACCTCGCGCTCGTTTCGGCTCTCGGCCATCTGCCGCAGCAGGGCCAGCATCGGCGCCATCCCGGCGCCACCGGCCGCGAACACGAGCCTGCGTTCCGAGGAGGCCTTGAGGGTGAACGTCCCGTACGGGCCGGTCACGTCGAGCTTGTCGCCGACGTCCAGATGCCCTTCCAGGAGACCGGAGAAGTGACCGCCGGGGTAGCGCTTGATGATGAACTCGAGCATCCCCTCCGGGGACGCCGGCGCCGCCATCGAGAACGACCGGTGCTCGTCGTGGTCCGGGATCCGGATGTCGACGTACTGGCCCGGGTAGAAGCGCAGCTCCCCCTCCACGATCCGCAGCACCAGCCGGGTGATGTCGCGGCTCAGGTCGGTCATCGACACGATCTCGGTGCTCACCGTCACCACCGGCAGCCCGGAGTGGATCATCTCCTCGTCGAAGTTGATCAGCTCGATCTGCAGGTCGGAGTAGGCGTGCGACCGGCAGAGCAGGACATATCCCTCGTCGCTCTCGTAGTCGGCGAGCGCGAACGTCGAGTAGCGGTCCATCTGGACGTCGCCGTCGAGCAGGAACGACTTGCACGCCGAACACTGGCCTTCTTTACACCCGTGCATGAGCATCACGCCCTGCCGGAATGCCGCGTCGAGAACGGTCTCGTCCTCGGACACCTCGATCTCGATGCCCACGGGCTCGAAACGCACCTTGTGCTGATCGTCCATCGCCTTGCCGCCCTTTCGACGCGGGTTCGGGACCCGTGCAGCGCGAGTGGGTGATGTGTATTGCCCACTCGCTCTGGTCACGGCGTCGGTCACACGCCCGACGGCGTCCGGTTCGGGTTGGCCCGGTAGGAGGCGGCCCACGCCTCGCGCTCGGCGTCGGTCATCTCGTTGAGGGTCACATTCGGGCTGCCGAACGGGATGCCGCGCACGTCGTCGAGCGTCCACAGCTTCTTGGGGTCGCTGAGGTCGAGGTGCGGTTGCGGGATGAGGGTCTTGCCGTCGTCCCGGACGTAACCGAGGTCGGAGATGATGTCGGCAAGGTCCTGGCCGTGGTACAGCGTTTCCCACTCCCGCGTGCCGGTGAGCCGCCCCATGTTCGGGGTGTCCCTGCCCTCGTACTCGGGCCGGAACGCCACCGCGTCGGTCCAGTGGCAGGTCTCCGAGCAGTAGGTGCGCCATTGGCCGTCGACCTTCTCGACGACCATGTCCTCGCGGATCAGCGCGGGCACCATGCACGTCCAGCAGCGGTGCGGGTACTCGTAGCCGACGTTCTCGAAGGCGATCGGCTTGTTCCTGCCGGGGTAGGCGAGCCGGTTGTAGGCCTCCCACCAGTTGCCGAACTGTTCGTACCAGCCGGGATACTTGTGCTCGAACCACTCGAAGTCGGCGTCGGTCATGGCGTCGATCCGCCAGTAGTTGACCGGCCAGCCGGTCGCGAAGAACTGCGCGACGCGGTGCACGTAGTGCTGGTTGTAGATCCGGTCCCACGCCTTCTCGACCAGGTCGTGCGGGATGACCAGGCCGTACTTCTCCAGCGGGATCAGGTAGCTGCGGTAGTAGTCGTCGTAGATCCACCGCCGCCACATCTCGGCGTAGGAGTCCCGGTCCTTGCGGCGGTCCTTCGTGCCGTACTCGATGAACGTGCCGATCGCCGCGTCCACGACGCAGTGGTTGTTCCACCAGGCGTAGCGCAGGTCCCGTTCCAGCAATTGGCGGTTGTCCTCGTCCGCCAGCGCCATCAGCAGGATCGAGTAGCCGTTGCTGATGTGCCGCGACTCGTCGGACTGCACCGAGTGGAACACCGTCGGGAGCAGGTAGTCGCCGTTGGCGGCCGCCTCGGACGGCATCGCCACGAACAGCGTGTTCGTGAACGCGGTCTCCGCGACCAGCGTCAGGTACACGTTCGCCGCGGTGATGGCGTCGCCGGTGATGAAGCCCTCGCCGAACTGGCGGCCGATGGTGCCGCAGTAGCTGTTGGCGAACGCCTTCTCGGTGATGTCGAACCCGGCCGGGTCGATGTAGTGGTTCATGTACAGGCGCTTGAGGTTCATCTGGATCGTCGAGTGCCGGACCTCGTCGATCATCTGCACCGCGAGGCCGTTGTGGATCTGCGGGTTGGGCACGGCGTCGATCGCCAGCGGCATCGCCCGCGCCGCCGAGATCTCCGGGAACGGGATGATGGACAGGAACAGCTTCTGCCACTCCATCCAGCGCTCCTGGACCTGCCGGAACATGTTCCCGCGAATCGCGCCGTCCATCGCGCCGAATACCCGGTTGTCCTTCTCCTCCTCCATCGGGAAGTAGGAGCGCAGGATCTGCTTCAGCGGGTCCTTCTTCGGCGACTTGTCGAACTTGTAGTCGGTGCCGAACTTCTTCGCCGGGGTGGCGAACGTCGGCTCCCACGACAATTCCGTGATCTTCTCGTGCGCCTTGCTCAGACTCTGTCTGCTCACTGCGTGGTCCTCTCTCGACACGGGATTCGGCGCCGCCGGCCGATGACCGTGGCGAAAACGCCGTCATCCACGAGCGGGGATGTTGACGCGGGGTTGCTGACTCATGACACCCCGGCTACGGGCGCGTTACCGTCTCAATCTGAGATCCCGGTCACACGCCCGACGCCTACTCTGGTGGAGACGGCAATCCAGGGAGGCTCCCGTGGCGAAGACGCTGGGCAGCGGATCCGCAGAGCCCGCACCCGCGGCGACCAACGACGCCGAGATCAGCCACGCCCGCGACAGCTTCCTCAGCGGCACGGGTGAGCGCGGTCCCAACGTCAGGCGGACGATCCTGGCGTCCTGGGAGCGGTCGCGGGACAACAACGTCGAGGCGGATCGGATCCTCGCCCCGTTCATCCGCGATCCCGATCTCGAAACGCCGTTGGCGCGCGGCGCGGCCCCCATCCTCGACATGCTGCACGAACAGTTGCGCGGTGAAGCGGTCAGCACGATCCTCACCGATCAAACCGGGCTGGTGCTCGATCGGCGGGTTTCCAGTTTCCAGATCAGCGAAGCCCTCGACGCGGTCCAGTTGGCGCCCGGTTTCAGCTACGCCGAGAAATTCGTCGGCACGAACGGAATCGGCACCGCCATCTCCAGCGGATCGTCCGCATTCGTCGACGGGAGCGAGCACTACGCGGGTCAACTGGGACAATTCGCCTGCGCGGGTATGCCCATCCGGCACCCGGTCCGCGGCAAGGTGATCGGCATCCTGGACATCACGACGTGGCGACATACGCCCGGACCGCTGCTGATCGCGCTGGCGGCGTCCACCGCCCGCCAGATCGAGGCGGAACTGCACGCCCAGACCGGCATGCGCGAACTTGCGTTGGTGCACGAATACATGAAGATCTGCCAACGGTCGCCGGGGCCGGTGCTCGCGCTGAACAACGACGTGGTGATGATGAACGACGCACTGCGGCAACTGGTCGACCCCGCCGAGCAGCAGACATTGATCGGCTACGCGGTCGACACGATGCGCGCGGACAATCGGCACGCGTTGCGGACGGTCGAGCTGCCCAGCGGACGCACGGCCCACCTGCGCTACTCCCCCGCGTCGACGGGTTCCGGGCTCGCGGGTGGCGTATTCCGCATCCGGGTCGAACGGCTTCCGGCACCACTGGCGGGCGGCGTCTCGCTGCACCGCGCTCACCGGATGAACCCACCCGGTTTGGCGGGCACCGGCCCGGCGTGGACGCGGTCGGTCCAGCAGGCCGCCGCCTGCTTCGCTACAGGTGACTGGTTCGCGATCGAGGGTGAAGCGGGTGTCGGCAAGCGCGCCCTGCTACGCGCGGTGCACCAGCAGCGCGAGCCGGGTAGGCACTTCCGCGTCACCCAGCCGCCCGCCGCGGACGAGTTCGACAGCTGGCTCGAGACCCTGACCGAGGACCTGACCACACCCGGCGCCACGGTCGTGCTCCGGCAGGCCGAGCGGTTGTCCGATCAGCAGGCGTCGGCGACGGCAGACCTGCTCACCGACCGCACGTGGGACGCGGCGCGGGTGGTCATCGCGCTGCGGACGCCCGACGCCGTGGCGCCCTTGCGGTCCATCTTCCCGCGCACCGTCGAAGTTCCCGCGTTGCGCCACCACATCGACGACCTGCCCGACCTCGTGCACCACCTGCTCCGGCAGCTGACCAAGGACGACCAGCTGATGTGCTCGCCCCAGGCGCTGGCACAGCTGGCCCGGCTCGACTGGCCGGGAAACGTGGGCCAACTGCGCGGGGTGCTCGCCACCACGATCAAGCACCGTCCCAAAGGCGTCGTCGACGTCGCCGACCTGCCGCCGGAATGCCGGTCCGCGAGCCATCGGCTGCTCACGCCGATCGAGGCGCTCGAACGCGACGCCATCGTCAACGCGTTGCGGGACAACCAGGAGAACCCGACCAAAGCCGCGAAGGCGATCGGCATGTCACGAGCCACGATCTACCGGAAGATCCGCCAGTACGGCATCTCGTGACCCCACAGGAGGACCAGGACACGATCTTCCTCGTCTCCAAGTCCCCATGCAATACGCGGCCGCCACCCCGAGCGCAGCGCGAGGCCGCCGCAGCAGCCGGCGTCGTATGTCGAAGCCCGGCTCTCGGCGCGGCGGCGTAGCTGGTCCGCCCGCGGCGAGCTCACCCACGATCGTGGCGTAACCGATCACGCGGTACTCAGGTAGGAGCTGGAAGCGGTGCCGGGACCTACTCCCGCTCGGTGAGCCGACGGGGACTGTACGGTCTCGGAACGGTGTACCGACCGGTAGACCCTGCCGCCCCCGGGTGTGCCGGCCCGGATCTGTCGCACGCCCGGCCCGACGGCGACGACTTCGGCGACGCATTCGTGGCCGATCGGGGGCGGCGCCATCGGGCAGCAGGATCCAGGCGGCGGCGAGATCACAGGCCGTCCCGTGTGTCTCGAGGGCGAGCGCGTTGAAGTACTGGTCAATAAGATCGTTGCTGTTGTGATGATCCGGCGATCGGGAGCCCCGATGAGCGACCCCGGCGGCTTCGGCCCGCTGACGGTGGACGAGCGCGAGACGATCGGTCCCTACCGGATCGTGGGCCGGATGGGGGCCGGCGGTATGGGGGTGGTCTACGCGGGAATCGCGGCCGACGGCACGCGGGTCGCGGTCAAGGAGATCCATCCGGGATTATCAGCCGACCCGCACTTCCGCGCCCGCTTCGTCCGTGAGGTCGATCTGCTGTCGCGGGTGCGTGGACGTTGCACGGTCTCGGTGCTGGCCTCCGACACCGCAGCGATTCCTCCCTGGCTGGCGACCGAGTTCGTCCCCGGCCCGACGCTCAGCACGTACGTGCAGGACAACGCGCCACTGCGGCCGCATGAGCTGCTCTCGTTCGGCGTGGACATCGCCGAGGCGCTGACCGACATCCACGGGGCCGGCATCGTGCACCGCGACCTCAAGCCCGGGAACGTGATCCTCTCCAGCTCCGGCGCGAAGGTACTGGACTTCGGCATCGCCCGGGCCCTCGACGAGAGCGGCCTCACGGGCACTGGCGCGTTGATCGGGACGCCCGGCTGGATCAGCCCCGAGCAGTATCGGGGCGACCAGGCGGACGCCGCCGCCGACGTCTTCGCCTGGGGCGCGCTGATGGCGTACGCCGCGACGGGGCGCCCGCCGTTCGGCATCGGCGCCCCCGACGTCCTCGCCTACCGCGTCATGAGCGTCGACCCCGACCTGTCCGGGGTCCCCACCCAGGTCCGCGACCTCGTACGAAGCGCGCTCGCCAAGAATCGGGCGGCCCGGCCCGCCGCGCGCGAGTTGCTTGCCCGGGTCACCGCGCTCAAGGCAGGCACGACCCCCATGGAGATGCCGGCACGCGACAAGCGCCTGATGGTGCCGCTGGTGCCGGCCGTCGCCGTCATGGCCGCGGTCGTGGCCGTCGGCGCGGTGTTCGCGGTGAACTGGGGTGAATCGCCGCAAGCACTTCAGAGCCCGAGCGCCCCTCCCTCGTCCTCGCCCGCCGAGAGCCTGGAGCCGGACACGAGCGAGAACCCGGACGAGGCGACGACAGCGGGCGAGACCCCCGAGGAGACGCCCAGCGAGAGGGCGACGGCCGAGGAGACGCCCACCACAAGGAAGACGAGCGCCAGCCCAAGCGCACGCCGCTCGGCCACCGGCGTACCGTGCGCCTCCAACGGCTCGATACTCCGGCAGGCCGCCGCGCTGAACGGCGGCAGCCTGCCGGACGACGCCGTGGTCGCGCGCAAGATGTGCTCGGGCAACTGGGTCGCGGCCGAGCTCGACTCCCCAAGCGTCGGCGGAATCGACCTGATCGCGAAGCGGAACGCGACCCGATTCGTGGACGGTGCGATCGGCAGTTACTTCTGCTCGCGGGAGAACCAGCCGACGCTCCTCGCGAGCGCGCCGGACAAGATCAAAACCTTCCTCTGCCCCAACGGCTTTGACTGACCCGGCCCTCTCCTGACGTCTCAGGCGAAGGTCAGAACGGGGTCTGGAGCGTGGTCCCGGGCCGGTGCCCGCGGCGAGCCGCCGGGCGAAGGAGCGGCCGATCACGCGCCGCCCTGGCTGGCTGGGGTCGATGTTCTCGAAGCGCGCGAGGATGGGGTGAATGGTCCCGGCGGCTCACTATGGGTACGCCCGGCTCCGCACCGGCACCCCGACCAGGGTGCCGGTGCGGACTTTTTGGATCGACTCCGCTTAAGAATCAATTACAGTTCGAGATCACCCTCGTCGCCCGTGTGGTCAGGTCGATCGCGGTCACCTTCGTGACGTTGGGATTGGACATGAGCGCGGGACACTCGATGTTCTTCCAGACGCTGCCCGGACCCAGGTCTTCTCCAAGAACCACCCTGACCTCTCCTGAGACACCTCGGGCATAGGCGGCGATCACCTTTTGCCACACCTCGACCAGCAAGGGGTGAGTGGAGCCCCGCTCCGCCTGCGGAATTCCGCGGCTGCCCATGAGAGCTTCGAGCGTGGTGCCGCCCATGCCTCGCGCTATCTCAGCGGCAGCATCGGGTCCTGCCGCCACGTACCCGCCAGACGATGTCGCGGTGCGGCCCGACCAGAAGAAAGCAGTGTTCATGGCGGTGGAGTAGTCACCGGCGAGCATCGCCTGAGCAGTCGGAACGGCGGCAACCGCCTTGGCTTGGCTCAGCGTTATTTGGACTTGGTAGACCGCCCCCGCGCCCATTCCAGCAGCCGCGTAAGCCGTCTTGAGCGCCTGGGAGCCGACGCTGAGCTGATCGAATAGCTCGTGGGAGAAAAGAATCGGGCCGTATTCAGACAGCGCCTCGGCCAGCGATTTATCACCTTTGATGAGATGGTAAACTCCGAGCCCGAATTTGAGAACGTTATTCAGGTTCTTCAGTACGTCGCGATTCTCTTTGGTAATCGCGGAACTCGGAATCCGACCCCTCAAAGTATACCAAAAGAGGGCCGAGTCCTGTATGAATCCCCAGGATTCCATCAATGCCCCGCTCAGCTCAGCGGCATAAGTGAGATTTTGCACTCCTCGGAACGCGGGATCCAGGACGGACTGAATGCAGTTCTCGTAAAGTTGAGTGGTTGGCGCATACAACATCTCGCAGAAGCCGGAGTTGAAGTATGCCCGCGGGATCAGCTCATCCGGGTCCGCAATAATGTTGCGGAGACAGGTTTCGTACCACTCGCCCCCGGGGTCGAGCAAGTTCTCCCACCCAGCGAGGTCTTCGCCACCGTAATCGACCTCGCATTGGAAGATGGCCGCGCCATAGGCGTCCTCATAGGCGGAGTAAGCCTCCTTGCCCGCCGAGATGGCACCGGCGGCATCCCTGCCGGCTCGACGAGCTGCCTCGTAGGCGACGCTGGCCGCTTTGAAGGCCGCATTGGCGGCGTTGACGGCGACCTGGTAGGAGTGGATCGCCCAAGTGGCCGACCGGATGGCGCTGCGAGCTGAGGTCGTGGCCCGGGTGGCCGCCGCGCGGGCGGTCTTGACCGCGGCTGCGGCCTTGTCCACCGAGGCCGCAGCTTGGCTGGCATAGGTGCTTGCCTTCTGCGCGTAGCCGGCAGCCCGGCTCGCCGAGTCGAGCGCCTGCTGAGCGTAGGACGCAGCCTGAGCGGCATCGTTGCGGGCTCGGGCGGCTACGCTCTGCGCTTTCAGAGCATCCTGCGCTGCCGTCTCGGCGACCTGACTGATCTTTTGGTGCAGACCTGCGACCACGGCAAGGTGAGTCGCGCTTTCGTAGTCCCGCTCGGCTGCGGTGAACCGGCCGGTGCTGAGGAACTGCCGCAGGCCTGGGGCCGGTCCCTCCAAGGCGATCTGCGCGGCCGCCTTCAATTCCGGCCCGCTGTCCGGGTTGGCCAGGATCTGGTTGACCAGCACCCGTTCACCGATGGTCGCCGCGGTGTACTGGCCGGTGTCGAGGAAGTCACGCAACGCCTGCAGCGTGTCGACGTCGAGGGCTTGCTGGGCCCGCTGCGCGAGCACGACGTCACCGGCCGCCTTGGCCGCGGTCAGGATCTGGTTGACCTTCGTCCGGTCCGCGCTGTAGCGGCCGGGATAGTTCTGCGTACGCAGGAAGGTCGCGACCGTCTGGTCGCTGCCGGCCAGCGCTGTATGGGCCGCTGCTGCCAAAGCGGCGTTCTCGTTCACCGCCAGGTTCATCACCGCGAGGCGGTTGTCCTGTGCCGCGGCACCGGCGATGCCAGTGCGGACGAACTCCAGCACGAGATCGTCAGCCCCGCCCAGCGCGGCAAGCGCCGCCTGCTTGGTCCAGGCGCCCTGGCCGCTGGCCAAGTTGAGCGCGACCTTGCGGGCCGCCGCCACCGCGGCGCCGCGCTCGGTCGTCGGGTTGATCGCCACGGCCATGAGACTGTTGGTTTCGGCGTCGCGTTTGGCGGCTTGGTCGATGTCCCAGTCGGCGACGCGCCGGTGCGCCTCATACGCGACGTTGGCTGCCCGGGCCTTCTCCAATCCCTCATCACGGGCCACCGCCAAGCGCTCGGCGTCGGCGGTCCGCGCCGCATCGAACAGCGCGGCCGCCTCGGCTGCGGTGTCCAGTGCCTCCTGCGCTGCCGCGGTGGCGGCGTTGGCATAGTCGGTGGCCCGTTTCGCCGCCTCTGCGGCCTCACCGGCGTGCTCCGCGGCATCAAGAGCCGCGGCTGCCGCGGCCTCGGCGTTGGCCGCTGCCCGGTTGGCGGCATCTCGCGCCTTGTACGCGGCATCGACGGCTACCCTGAGATAGTTCTCCGCCGCCCGTGCCGCCCGGACGGCCCGCTCGGCGTTGGCTCGCGCTCTCGCCGCCGCCTCGACAGCCTCCTCGGCAGCCCAGCCCGCCGCGTTGGCGAACCGGACCGCCTGCTCATTGGCGGACGCTGCCGCCATGGCATTCTCGGCCGCGCTCGTAGCGGATGCGACAGCACCATACATGGCCTCGAACGCCTTGGCTGCCTGTTCTGCTACGGCTACGAAGCTCTTCGTGTCCTTCGCGATCGCGGTGGCTACCTGCGCCGCATGTCGTGCGTCTGCCGCCTTCGAGGCATCTAGGACCGCCGCATTAGCCTTGAGATAGGCTGCGGTGGCATACTGATTGGCCTTCGTTGCCATCTGCGCAGCCAGCGCCGCTGCATGGGCGGCTGCTCGCGCCGCCCGGACCGCCGCCGCCGCGGCCTCAACGGCCACCTGAGCGGCGTCAGCCGCCTTCTGCGCTGCAGTCGCCGCCCGCTTGGCCTGCGCCTTCGCTTCAGCCATGTTGTTGCGCGCAGCCTCGGTCGCGGCAGCGGCCTCCTCCGCGGACCGGCGCGCCGCTGCTGCGGCGTCCTTGGCGCGGCCACCCTCGGCAACGGCGTTGGCGGTCTCCTGCGCCGCCAGCGCACCGGCCGCCTGCGCTTGGCCGAGCAGGTCTTGCAGCGTCGCGATCTCGTCGTCCCGCGCCGATGCCACCGCCCAGCCGTAGGTGAGGAATGCCTCCTGTGCTTCTGGCGTGCCCGCGTCGAGCGCCTTCTGGGCCGCGGCGCGGACCTGCGGGCCACCGGTGGCCATGGCCTGGTTGATCCGCAGCCGCTGGTCGGTGTTCCACTGCGCCTGCCAGCCGGACGTCAGGAACTCCTGCAGCTCCTGGGTGGTCCCGGAGTCCAGCACGGCCTGAGCCGCCTGCTTGACCTGATCGCCGCCGGCGGCCATCAACTGGTTCACTGACACGCGCGTATCGATGTCCGACGGGCCTTGCCATCCGCTGTTCAGGAAGGCGGGGATGGCGTTCTGGTCACCCGCGGCGTCCGCGTCCATGGCGGCCCGAGCCTTCGCGCGCAATGCCGGACCACCGTCGCTGATGATGTCCGCGAGGCTGTCCCGCTGGTCGAGGCGCTGGGCATGGTTCCATCCCTCGGCCAGGAACGCGCTGACCTGAGCGTCCGTGCCCAGCAGCGCCGCCTCGGCCGCTAATCGAACCTGCGGGCCGCCCTCTTGCCAGGCCGACACCACGAGGGAGCGATTGGCCGCGACCGACACCTCCGCATATGCCGGCATCACCTGCAGCAGGTTGGCCAGCAAAGCCAGGACCACGATTGCCGCGATCACCGCCTGCCGACGTATCGACATCCGCGCACGCACATTCAGCTGCACTGCAGCCTCCGTCACCGCTCGAACTCGCACACTGGGAGCGCTGAAGGAGCGAGTCTGGTCACCGTCCGTTCAGCTCTGCGGAGTGTCACACGATGCTCAGATGCCAGGCAATACCAGACATCGGCGGATATACCGGAAACATACCGGGCTTCACTAGCCTCATTTCGTACCCGCAGAGGCGCAAGCAAGGTGAACGGGTCGTGAACCCCTTCAACCGTCACGGTCGGCCTCAGCAGCCTATCGGAAGCTTCCGCGACAGCTCATCACCGGAGGTTTTGATCATGGGTTTATCACCGCGCTGGGTGACGCTGGGCGTCGCCGCGGCGATGGCAGCGTCCTTATCGGTAGCTGTCGGCCCAGCGCCAGCCAGCGCATCTGCGATCTCGCCTCCATCGCTGGTGGACAACGGCATCTACCCCTACCCCGGGGCGGCGGAGATCCTGGCGGCGCAGAACGTCAGGCTGATCTCCGGCGACGGCCACATCCTGTTGGTCGACTGCGCCACGCCGGTGCAGGGTGACATCGGCCTGCTGAAGATCTACACCACCGACGAAACCATCGGCCCCGACGGATTCGGCCGCCTCTGCTTCAAGGTGGCCGCCTCCTCCGGTGTACTGAACCTCGAAGTTCCGGGCGTCTACGAGATCCGCGGCGACGGCCAGCGTCAGGGCACCGGCCACCAGGTGACCGCGAAGCTGCGCAACGACGACGGCGAGAATCTCACCGTCAACGTGGACCCGGACGGCAGCACCTCAGTGGGCCTGGGCACCGACCCGAACGCCTCGCCCACCATGCTGCTGCAACTGCGTACCGGCACCGGCCCGGCACCGGGCACCGGCCCGCAGGCGGCGGTCGGCAAGCTCGCCGCTGACGGCCGCGAGTGCACCGTGACGCTGGTCGCACCACGCTGGGCGCTCGGCGCCGCGAGCTGCCTGGCCACCGATCCGAACCAGCCCCAGCTCACCGAAGGCGCGCCGGCCAGCGCTACCTATGTCGCGTTCCCCGGAAAGGCCGGTGTCAAGGTCGACTGGCTGAGCCCGCGTGCCGGCCGCGACGTGGTCCTGGCCC
Organism: Nonomuraea sp. 10N515B; assembly: GCF_052245915.1. NCBI lineage: Bacteria > Bacillati > Actinomycetota > Actinomycetes > Streptosporangiales > Streptosporangiaceae > Nonomuraea > Nonomuraea sp. 10N515B. Next base: position 85,620 of record NZ_JBQQBQ010000030.1, on the reverse strand, counting down.
GGCTGGCCACCCCGGTCGAAGGGATCACCCCGATCCCGGTGGCCACCGCCGCTCCCACCGGTGTCGAGCTGTCCACCGTCGGCCACAGCCGCGCCGGCATGACGGCCACCGACTGGACGACCGACCAACAGCGCAGCGCGCAGGTCACCTTCACCGGCGCCACCGCCACGACACTATCCACCGCGGCCGGACCGCTGGTGTGCAGTGGGATGGCCGGTGCCCCTGTCCTCAACGGCGGCAAGATCGCAGCCGTTCTCAGTCAGGCGGGCCAGGCCGGATGCCCTGACACCGCCGGGAGCGACAGCGCCCTCACCGCCGCCCGCACTGACGATCTCGCGACCTGGGTCAACGCCATCACCACCGCCGTGGCCGACCACACCTGGACCCTGGCCGACCTGCCCGCCACAGCTACGTCGGGCACCGCCGTCAGCGCCGGCGCCGACAGCGCCTTCACCGGAACCGGCCTCCCGTTGACCGCCACCGCCGGCGCGACCTGGAAGACCGGCGACACCTTCAGCCCGGCCGTCGAACTCAACGGCACCACCGGAAGCCTTTCGGCCGGTGGCCCCGCCGTCGTCACCGATGCCGACTTCAGCCTCAGCGCCTGGGCCAAACCCGCCGCCGGTGGCACCGTTCTGTCCCAGGACGGCGTCAACACCGCCGGCTTCAAACTCTGGGCTGAGAACGGATCCTGGCGCTTCGCCATGAGCCGATCCGACGTGGCCAGTCCTGTCTGGGACACCGCCATCGCACCCGCGGGCAGCGCTCCGGCAGGTGTCTGGTCACAGGTCGCCGTGACCTACAAGGCCGCCACCGGCGTCGCGATCCTCTGGGTCAACGGACGGAACGTCGCCAGCGTGAGGCACACGGTGAAGTGGAAAGCCGCCGGCGCACTGCGTGCAGGCACGCACAAGACCGGCGCCGCAAGCCTCGGCGGCCACTTCAAGGGCGTACTGTCCACTCTCCAGACCTGGAACCGGCTTTCACTCACGCCCGCGCTGAACAAGCACGACTTCGACGGGGACGGTCGTAACGATGTCATCATCACCGACGGAGCCGGTGACCTGTGGATGTATCCGAACCAGGGCGGCTCGGGACTGACCACCGTCAGCGTCAGCAACCGGGTAAAGATCGGCAGCGGGTGGGGTCCCCTGAAATGGGTCGTCACTGACTGGGACGCCGACGGCCTTGCCGACGTCGTCATGAAGGGCTCCGACGGCGTTCTGTGGATGTATCCCAACCAGGGCGGATCTCTGTCCAGCAGCGGCAAGAAGCAGATCGGCACCGGCTGGGCCAACTATGTCCACGCCGCAGGCAACGCCAACAGCACCCCGCACGCCGACCTGTTCGGCATCAACGAGAGCAACGGCGCGCTGTATTACTACCCCGACGGGGGTGGCAAGACCCAGATCGGCACCAGCGGCTGGACCGACTTCCGCATCTTCCCCGCCGATTTCAGCGGCGACAACCGCGCCGATGTCATGGCGATCGACACCTCGGGCGAGCTCTGGTTCTATGCCAACACGAGCCAGAACGGTGTCACGCTTGCCGGCCGTACCCAATCCGGCACCGGCTGGAGCAATTTCAAGGTCGCGGCCATGGATCTGAGCGGTGACGGCAAGACTGACCTGGTCGCCCTCGACGGCAGTGGCAATCTGTGGGTCTATCCCGGCAATGGCAACGGTCGCTTCGGCAGCCGCTCCCAGATCGGGGTCGGCTGGACCGTCACCGCCATCGGCTGACACGCGCAATTCGGTGGGCTGGACGTCGGCGTCCAGCCCACCGATCTGTTGTACGTCCCGAGCAACTCCCGGACGTCGTCAAGGCCAGACCACAGTGCATCGAGCCGGGCGCCCCGGTCTGCGTCGGCCGCACAACCAGATCAACCGGTTCCATCGGCGGATCATTTGTGTCACCCCGACAGCGCGGTTCGGCAACGATGTCACAGGCCGTAGGCGGCCAGGGCCTTGCTCGCGTAAGCGGCGATCGGGGCGGCGACGTGGGCGGCGTCGCGGTGCACCCCGCGCAGGGTGTTGGAGGCGAAGGAGCGCTGGAACTCGAGCCCGACGTAACCCAGCCCCAAGTGGGTGGTGGAGATGCCGCCGACGTGCAGCGGCAACCCAGCGTCATCCAGGGCGCCGAGCGGCTGCAGGTAGTCCAGGTGGGGTCGGTAGCCGGTGGCGTAGACGACCGTGTCGACGTGTTCGCGCTCGCCGTCGGCCCAGATGACCCGGTGGCCGTCGAAGCCGGTGAACATGGGCCGCCGATCCATCCGGCCGGACTCCAGTGAGACGGCGTAGTCGCCGGTGTCCATCACCAGCGTGCCGGTCGCGATACGGGCCAGCCATTCCAGCGGCAGCGTGTCGAAGCCGGTGGTGGTGTGCCAGTAGTGCACGTCCTTGCCGCCGACGATCTGCGGCATGAACTGGATCGGCTGCCGGGAGGCGATCGTGACGGTGGCGACGGCGGCGAGTTCGTAGGCGACCTGGATGGCGGAGTTGCCGCCGCCCACCACCACGACGCGCTGTCCGGCATAGTGCTTGGGGTTGCGGTAGTCGGCCACGTGCAGGGCCTGGCCGGTGAAGCCGTCCTGGCCGGCCAGATCGGGCACGTACGGGTTGCCGAAGGAGCCACTGGCGGCCACGACGCCCATGGTCTGCAGGGTGTCACCGCTTGAGGGGTGCACGAGGAAACCGCCTGAGCCGTCGGCTTCCACCGCGCTGACGCGCGTGCCGGTGCGGATCTCCACGTCCAGGGTGTCGGCGTAGCGCCGCAGGTAGGCGACGACCTCGTCCCGGTGGGGGTAGTGGTCGGGGTCGCCAGGGAAGTCCAGGCCGGGCATGGTGCTGTAGCGGGCGGGTGAGAACAGGGCGAGGCTGTCGTAGTAGTGCGCCCAGGAGCCGGTGGGCTGGTCGCTCGCTTCCAGGATGACCGGGGTACGTCCGAGTTCGCGCAGCGCGAGGGCGGCAGCGAGGCCGGACTGGCCCGCGCCGATGACGATCGTGTCCATGCACCGCATCGTATCGTGAAATGACAATACGACGGTGTAGAGTCATCCTATGGAGATGGCGACCAACGGGATCCAGCTGACGGACGCGGCCCGCGGCTTCCTCAAGGCGCTGGCCAGCGACACCCGCCAGCAGATCCTCTTCCTGTTCGAGGGTGGGGTGGAACTGACGGTCAACGAGGTGGCCGAGCGGCTCTCGCTCGCCCAGTCCGCCGCCTCCACCCATCTGGCGACGCTCCGCGACGGCGGGGTGCTCACCGCGCGGCGCGAATGGAAGACCGTCCATTACCGCGCCAATCCCGACGGCGTGCGGCGCGCTCTGACGGATCTGCAGGATGCCCTGCAGGCGTGCTGCCCTCCCGGGGATGGCCCGTTCGCCGGCGGGTGCGGATAGGCCCGGACCAGGCCATCCCTCGATAGGGCTCGCGCCGACCCGGCGTCTCGGCAACTTAGGCCAACATCTAATTTGACAGATCTCTAATCAGTGGGGCATGCTGCCTATTGCTTCGAAAGTCATCTAAACAGGAGATGTGCGATGCGTGCTCTACTGCGCTGGTTCCGCCGTGACACCTCCGTCACGTTCGACGAGATCCGCGGCGAGGTCTGCGACGCCACCTGCCGGGCCGGCGCCGCGATCGATCGTGCCCGGACCACGAGCCTGATGCTCCGCTAGCCACCCGACGACCGAATGCGAGTGAGGCAATCATGAGTGACGGATGCTGCGGCACCACCGCGCCCCTGGAGGCAGAGCAGCCCATGAGCAGGATCGAGGCCGGCGAGCTGCCGGTGGTGGTCATCGGCGCGGGCCCGGTCGGTCTGGCCACCGCCGCGCACCTGGCTGAGCGCGGCCTGGACTTCCTGGTCTTGGAGGCCGGCGAGCAGGTGGCCGCCTCGGTCGCGCAGTGGGGGCACGTCCGGGTGTTCAGCCCGTGGAAGTTCAACATCGACGCCGCCGCCAAGCGCCTGCTGGAGGCCGACGGCTGGAGCGAACCGGACCCCGAGTGGCTGCCCACCGGCGCCGAGCTGATCACCGACTATCTCGCTCCGCTGGCCAAGCTGTTCGGCGACAAGGTACGGCTCAGCACCAAGGTGACGGCGATCAGCCGCCTCGGCTATGACCGGGTCCGGACCAACGGCCGCGAAGACGTCCCGTTCCTGATCCGTCTCGACGGCGGCGAGGAGTTGCAGGCCCGCGCGATCATCGACGCCTCCGGCACCTACTTCACGCCGAACGTCCTGGGCGCCAGCGGCCTGCCCGCCCACGGCGAGGCGGAGGCGGGCAGGCTGGTCGACCACGCCCTGCCCGACGTGCTCGGCGCCGACCGCGAAACCTACGAGGGCAGGCACACGCTGGTCGTGGGCGCCGGCCACTCGGCAGCCACCACCTTGCTGGCCCTCGCGCAACTCGACGGCACTCAGATCACCTGGGCGATCCGCGGGGGCAGCGCCAGCCGTACTTACGGCGGCGGCGCGGCCGACGCGCTGCCCGCACGTGGCGCGCTCGGCACCCGCCTGCGCGCCCACGTCGAGTCGGGCCGCATCCAGCTGCTGACCGGCTTCTTCGCCCACTCCGTCACCCGGAGCGGCGACCAGGTGAGCGTGGTCAGCCGTGACCCGTCCGGTGCCGAGCAGTCGGTCACGGTGGACCGCATCGTGGCCGCGACGGGCTACCGACCGGACCACTCCATCGCCTCCGAGCTGCGTCTGGACCTGGACCCGATCCTCGGCTCCACCCGGCAGCTGGCCCCGCTGATCGACCCCAATCAGCACTCCTGTGGCACCGTGCCCGCGCACGGCGTCGATGAGCTGGCCCACCCCGAACCGGGCTACTACGCCGTCGGCGTCAAGAGCTACGGCCGCGCCCCGACGTTCCTGATGGCCACCGGCTACGAACAGGTCCGCTCGGTCGTCGCGGCCATCGCGGGCGACTGGGAGGCTGCCCGCGACGTGCAGCTCGACCTGCCGGAGACCGGCGTGTGCTCCTCCAACCTCGCCGAGGCCCAGGAGCAGCGTGTAGGCCTGGCCACCGGTATCAGCGGCGGCCTGCTGGCCACCCCGTTGCCTCTGGCCACCGCCGGCGCCACTGTCGGTGCCTCCAACGACGGCGGCTGCTGCGGCTGAAAGCAGGGATCGACATGTCAGACGGATACCCCACCGCCGCCCAGAAGGAGGCCTTGCGCCTCATCTGCGACCACGGCCGGTTGCACACCGAAGAGCTCGGCCGCCAGTTGGTCAGCGCGCGACGATCCAGCACCAACCCGGGCTTCGCACCGGCCATCGCCCGCATGGCCGGCACCCTGGCCTGGCGGCTGGAGGCCCAGGGCTTCATCGCTGCAACGGGTGATGAGTGGTCGACGACCGCGGACGGCCGCCGCCTGATCTCGTGCTCGAGCGAGCCGGAGTGAGCTCCACCACCGAGACCGCCGCCCCAGGAGCCAGGGGCGGCGGTCAGCCGCGTTCCGGCCACGGCCGGCGGATCGTCGCCGCGCTGGCCGTCACCCAGACCATCGGGTACGGCGTGCTCTACTACGCCTTCTCCGTCTTCCTCGCGCCGATGGCCCGCGACCTGCACGCCACCAACGCCCAGATCGCCGCCGCGCTCACCCTGTCGATCCTGATCGCCGCGCTGTGCGCGCCGCTGGTCGGCCGCCGGCTGGATGCCCGCGGCGGCCGTGGCCTCATGACCGCCGGATCAATTCTCGGCACGGTCGCCGTGCTGGCGTGGTCGCGGGTGGAGAGCCTGTGGCAGCTGTACACGGTGTTCGCCGCGATGGGCATCGCCTGCGCCATGGTGCTCTACGAGTCGGCCTTCGCCGTCATCGTCAGCTGGTTCGACGGCCCTGCCCGGGAACGCGGCCGGGCAGGCGCCCTGCTCGCGCTCACTGTCGTGGCCGGCTTCGCCTCCTCGATCTTCCTGCCGCTCACCGGGCTGCTGGTGGAGTGGTACGGCTGGCGCCAGGCCCTGGTCGTCCTGGCGCTGATCTACGGCCTGGCCGCGATTCCCCTGCACGCGCTCGTCCTGCGCCGCCGCACCCACATCAAGCAGGAGCTCGCCACAGCAGAAGAGCGGGCCGGCATCGTCAAGGCCGCCACCCGTCAGCGGCCGTTCTGGCTGCTGGTGCTCGCCTTCACCGCCAACGGCGGCGCGGCGGCGGTCATGGCGGTGCTGCTCATCACCTACCTCATCCACCTCGGGCACTCATCCGTCCTGGCCGCCACGCTGGCCGGACTCCTGGGGGTGCTGTCGGTGACCGGACGCCTGCTCACCACCGGCCTGCAACGCCGCCTGCCCGCCGCACTCATCGCCGCTGCGATCTTCGCCCTGCAGGGCGTCTCCGTCCTGCTACTGCCGCTGGTCGGGCACACGGTGCCGGGCGCCATCGGCTGCGTCCTGGGATTCGGGCTGGGCTTCGGCATCGCCTCCATCACCCTGCCACACCTGCTGGTCGGCCGGTACGGCACCGCCGCTTACGCCTCGTTGTCCGGCCGCATCGCCGCCTTCTCCGTCGCTGACAAGGCCCTCGCTCCGCTGGGAGCGGTCGCGCTCGCCCAAGCGGTGGGCTACGTCTGGGTGATGGGCGCGGTCGCCGCCGCCTGCGTGATCGCCGCGTTCGCCTTGGTCGCCTACCATCGCGTATGATTTCGATAGATTTCGAAGTAAGGGGTGCCGGATGACCGCCGTCACGATCCAGTGCTGCGCGCCGATCGCGCGCGAGCCGCTGTCGGAGACCGACGCCGCCGAGCTGGCGGTCATGCTCAAGGCCGTCGCCGATCCGGTACGGCTGCGCCTGCTGTCGATGATCGGCTCCCACGCCGGAGGCGAGGCCTGCGTATGCGACCTCACCGACGCCTTCGACCTGACGGCCCCCACGATCTCGCACCACCTCAAGGTCTTGCGTACCGCGGGCTTGATCGACGGCGAACGCCGCGGCACCTGGGTCTACTACCGGATCATCCCCGAAGCGGTGAACAAGCTGGGCGCCCTGTTCGCGCCGCTCACCGAGCCCCCGTCCAGCAGGCCCGGCGAGCTGGAGCTCACCCCTGCATGACCGATACACCCCGCGCGGTCGATGTCCTGGTCATCGGCGGTGGCCAGGCGGGCTTAGCCGCCGGCTACTACCTGCGCCGCGCCAAGGCCGACTTCGTCATCCTCGACGCCCAAGACCGACCGGGCGGAGCGTGGCGGCATGCCTGGCCGTCGCTGCGGCTGTTCTCGCCCGCCCAGTACAGCTCGCTGCCCGGCCGCATGATGCCCTCGCCTCCCGGCGGCGGCTGCCCGAGTGCGGAGGACACCGTCTCCTACCTGGCCGACTACGAGCAGCGCTACCAGCTCCCGATCATCCGGCCCACGACGGCGCGCGCCGTCCGGCGCGGCGACGGGCATCTCGTCGTGGAGACCGACAGGGACGTCTGGCAGGCCAAGATCGTCATCAGTGCGACGGGAACCTGGTGGCGCCCCTATATCCCGAACTATCCGGGCATCGGCGACTTCCGCGGCCAGCAGCTCCACACCGCCGGCTACCGAGGCCCGGAGACCTTCCGTGGTCAGCGAGTGGTCGTGGTGGGCGGCGGCAACTCCGCCGCCCAGATCCTCGCGGATCTTTCTACCGTTGCGCACACCACCTGGACCACTCTGCGCCCGCCCCGCCTACTCCCTGACGAGGTAGACGGCCGCGTCTTGTTCGACCTTGCCACCCGCCGCCACAGAGCAGCCCAGACCGGTGAAACCGCACCCGGCATCGGCGACCTGGGCGACATCGTCGCCGTCCCACCCGTACGTGAGGCTCGCGACCGGGGAGCGCTCAAGGCCGAACCGATGTTCGCCCGCCTCACACCCACCGGGATCGCCTGGAGCGACGGCACCACGCTGGATGCCGACGCCATCATCTGGTGCACCGGCTTTCGCCCTGCCCTGGGCCACCTGGCACCGCTGCGACTGCGCGGCCCTGACGGACTCATCCCGACCGAAGGCACCCGAGCCGTCGGCGAGCCACGTCTGCACCTGCTCGGCTACGGCGACTGGACCGGCCCCGCCTCGGCCACCCTCATCGGCGCCGGCCGCACCGCCCGGCAAGTCGCCGCCCAGCTGTAGCCGCCACGCGCCCGCTGAACCAGACGACGTCCAATAATTCGACCATCGCCTTATCTTGGCGAGCATCTAATCAGCATGGGATCGTGACTCGATCGCGTCCAGCCGGACACCCTTGTGGCAGCGGCCCGTCTGCTAGTGGCTACCGTGTGGCTGCTGTCCGGCCGGCTCTCGATCTCGGGCCGCTCCCGCCCCAGCCTTATTCCGCGCCGCCAGGATCATGAGCACCCCGGAGACGATCCCGGCGAAGAACGGGGACGGCACGAGAAGGACGCCGCCTATCACACACCACGCCGCAAGGCCCCAGCCGACTCCTGCGGGCACAGCCACTCCGCGTCCAGCGAGGTGCCATGTCAGGCACCCCAGAAGGATCAGGGGCACGGCGAAGCTTCCCGGAGCGGCCCAGAAGGTGAGCTTGTTCTGAAGGGACTCCAGCGTCTGAACGGTCCCTCCGTCGGTGATTTCGAGCGGAACTGCTGCCCACATCCCTCGATCCACCCAGCCGGTGATGTCCTCCCAGGCGGCGAGCGCCAGCAACGATAGGTGCCCGATTCCCAGCACGAGCATGATCCCGCTCGCCCAGCGGAGCATCCGCTTCCTGGAGTTCATCGTGACGTTCCTTTCTCGTGGTCGCGGTCGAGCCAGGCTCGTTCCCATCGCCGGGTCAGGGAGGGGTAGACGATGAGGTACCGGAAAGGCGCGATGGCGGCCATGTAGAGCCGGCCGAACAGTCCGTTGGGCTTGACGAGGACGGCCATCCGCAGCTCGTGGTCGCCGTTCGCGCCCCGGACCCAGCCCAGGTGCATCACGGTGTGCACGGTCTTGTTGGCCAGCTCGCGGGCGGCTTCCGTGTCGAGCTCGTAGACCGGAGTGAGCGGCAGGTTCGGACTGTCCGGGCCGCGGGGAGCGTCGCGGAGGTCGCCGGGCAGGCGGTCGCGGAGCGAGGCGACCCGGCGGCCGATGCCCGCAGAGGGCTTGTCCCAGCCGAGAAGTGCCCCGATCTTCCACCGGAGGGCGAACAAATACCTCGCCGGCCCTGTCTGCTTCGCGAGTCCGCCGCCTGCTCGCATGGCGGCAAGCATCGCGGGGAAGTCGTCGGGACCGGCTCCGGGAGTGTGGAACGACCACACGTCCTCGACCGCGAAGTCCCTGGTGAGTGCGTGGATGCGCCACGGGAGGGACGTGTGCGCGGTCTTCTGCAGCCTCATGAGAGCCCCTTGTGCGCCATCATGGCCATCAGCGTCATCTGGTCCAGCTCGGGCGTGGCGGCGGGGTCGAGTTCGCGGTAACGGCGGTGGAGGTTGACCACGATTCGCTCGGCGTCCAGCCAGGTGGCGTACTCGCCGAGGTCCACCGCCTCGATCGCCTCCTGGAAGGTCAGGCCGCGGGCGTGGGCGGCGTCGGCCTGTTCGATCGCGTGGGTGAGGTAGCCGCGCACCGCGCGGATCCCGTCGGGGTCGGTGACCGGGCCGTGGCCGGGGACGATCGTGTGCGCGCCGGTGGCGATCATCTTGTCGCAGGCGCTGATCCAGTTGGCGATCGGGCCGCTCCACACGATCGGGGTGCAGCCGACGAACAGCAGATCGCCCGCGAAGAGCACGCCCGCGTCCGGCACGTGCACGACCGAGTCGGCGGCGGTGTGGGCGGGGCCGAGGTTCATCACCCGCACCTCGCGACCGCCCACGTCCAGGGTGAGCTCGCCGTCGTAGGTCAGGTCGGGCAGCCGCAGGCGGATGCCGCTGAAGTCGAAGGCGCCGAAGCGTTCGCGGAAGTAGGGGGTCGCCAGGCCGATGTCGACGACGTGGGTGGCGGTCAGCATCTCCTGGGGCATCTCGTGCCGCATCTCGGCGCAGGTGGCTTCCGCCGCGATGATCTGGACCTGCTCGCCCAGCAGTTGGTTGCCGTGGGTGTGGTCGCCGTTGGAGTGGGTGATGACGGCGTGGGTGAGGGGGCGCCTGTCGGTGACCTTCCGCATGGCGTCGAGCATCTCGGCCGTCAGTGGCAGGTCGAACAGGGTGTCGACCAGGAGGGACGCACCCTCGCCGGCGATCACTCCCGCGTTGCTCCAGCCGTACCCGCCGTCGGGCAGCAGCCAGGCCCACACGCCCGCGCCGACCTCGTGCAAGCCGCGGGTGTAGGGCAGCTTGGACGGGGCGCGGTTGACGCGCGGGCGGGGCGGCCGCCGGTCGGGGTTGTGCCGCGGCGCCAGCGGGTACGGCGGAGCGGACGCGCGCACGGTCTGGCGGGTACGGCCCAGCCTTTCGACCGTCAGCTCGACCACGTCGCCGTCCCGCAACCAGCCGGGGAAGGCGGAGGGGTCGGCGAGCGACAGGTGCTCGATGAGGCAGCAGCCGGGCACCGTACCGGATCCGAACACGTCTCCGGGCAGCAGATCCACGCCGCGCGAGGCGTAGGAGATGACCTCGCCGAAGCTCCAGTCCATGGCCTCGGTGCTTCCCGAGCCGATGGTCCGGCCGTTGACCTTCGCCTCGACGCGCAGGGCCGGCCGGCGACCGGGGCCCAACTCGTCGGGGGTGACCAGGTACGGGCCTAACGTGGTGGCGCCATCCTTGCCCTTGGCCTGCCCGATTGCCAGCGGGCTCTCGCGCAATTGCAGGTCTCGCGCCGACCAGTCGTTGTAGATGGTGTAGCCGATGATGCGCTCTTCGGCTACTTCCGGGGTGAGGTCACGGCCGCCCGGGCCGATGACCGCGGCGATCTCCAGCTCGAAGTCGAACCACGCTGCGCCCGGCGGCATCGCCACCTCGTCGTACGGGCCGACGACCGTGGAGGGGCAGGCGAAGTAGAAGGCCGGGATCTCGTACCAGGCGTCCTTGAGCGTGCGGGGTCGGCCGGCTGCCTGCTGGCACTTGCGCATGTGGTCCAGGAAGCACAGGCAGTCGCGCATGGATGGCGGGCGCGGGATGGGGGCTCGCAGCGTGGCTCCTGCCAACGGTACGGCGTGCGCCGCGGAGGCCAGGGCCGACTCCCCGGCGGCCCGCAGTTCCTCCCGGCCCCTGCCGATGAGCTCGATCAGGCTGACGCCAGGCGCGACCGGATGGATCCGGTCGTCACCGATCACTCCGACGCGGTCTCCGGCGTCCGTCGCGTAGGTCACCCAACGCATGGCGACCCCCCTTCTTCTATGTTGACCAACATAGGCTATATCGATCGGCATTCGCTCTGTCGCTCGGCATACCTGATTAGATGGACCGCATGGCCACGCGACGTATCGAGAGGACTCAAGAGAGCCGCCGGCTGCTGGTGACGGCCGCCGCCGAGCTGTTCGCCGAGAAGGGATACCGGCAGACGAGCTTCATCGACATCGCCGACAAGGCCGGCATCAGCCGCGGCTCCATCCCCTGGCACTTCGGCAACAAGCTGGGCCTGCTGGAAGCGGTGGTCGACGACCAGCTCCAGGCTGTGCTGACCGCTTTCCCTCCGACCGCCGGGGACCGCCCCGGCGACCCGCTCGACCAGGTCACAGGCTTCATCCGCCTGCCTGTCACGCGCTTGTTCATCACGCTGCTCGCCGAGGCCGTGGAGGTCGACTCGCCGATCCGTGAGCACTACGCACGGCTCCACGCGGCACTCCGGCAGGCGGTACAGGCCCGGGTACCGGCACAGGCGCTGCCTCCGGGAACGACCCCGGAGGCGTTCACGGTCTTGCTGGTGGGGGCCGTCATCGGTGTTCACGCCCAGTGGCGGGTCGCTCCCGAGGCGGTGGACCTGGAGGCCGTCCGCACCACGATCCGCGCCCTGCTACCGGTCAGCCTCGGATAGACCTCCGGACGCCGGCCTTCCGTGCGGCGTCACCGAATCTGCGCAGTTGCTCGACCGCGTGACCGGCCGGCTGCGCGAAGTCGATCTACTCGTCGCAAGCCGCATGGCCGGCCATCCGCTGCAGATCGGCATTGAGTGCCGTGGCCGCTCCAGAAAGGGGCAGTGTGGGCGCCGCCGCCCCGGGACTGCAACAGATGCAGGCTCAGCACCATCTCCCACATGGGGTCGGGACGGGTGGCGATCCGGATGCGAGCGAGATCCTCGGGAGTGAAAACAATCTTCAAGGTCCCCACGGTCATAGCGGCCCTGTGAGCTTGCCACAACTGACGTGGGGCCAGTCGTGACAGGTGATGCGCATCACGGTCGGCCCTTCCAGCGAGTCAGGGCTGCGGCGTGGGCATAGCGGACCACCTGGCGGCCGTCGGCGGTCAGTCGCTGCCACATCACGGCTCCTCGCGGGGGAAGCGCAGGCCGTGCTTGTAGTGCACGGCCTGTTTGGTGAGCCCGAGCCGGCGGGCGATGTCGCGCCAGGAGCAGCCTTGGGCGCGGGGTCCCTTGTTCGCAAGCGTGCCGAGTTCTCCAGGTCTCGCGTTTATGGCGCCACCTCGAAGCGGGCACCCCACTTGGGACACCCACTTTTGACGATCTTTGCCAGCTCCCTGATGTGACCATTCGCCACTAAGGGCAATAAAAGCGACAAAGCGGTCACCCTAGGACGAAGGGAGTCGCTCGTGGAGCGGATACCGTATGGATCGGCCGGCCTGCTGGCCTTGGCGCTGCTGACGGCATGCTCGGACGTCCCTGCCGGGAGCGGCAGGGATGGGGTCGCCATGGCCGGTGGAGGGGCCCGCGGGGCCTCCGTGTCGTTCTCGCCGCAGGACAAGACCTCCAATGTGCCCACCGACCAGCCCATGGTCGTGGCCGTCCACGGGGGCAGGCTCACGAGCGTACGGGTGGACGGCGGCAAGTCCGCCTCCCTCAAGGGCGTGCTGAGCGGTGACGGCACCCGCTGGCGCAGCATCGGCACCGCCCGCCCCGGCACCGCCTACACGGTCACCGCCGTCACCGAGGACGCCGCGGGCAAGCAGAGCACGAGCACCAGCACGTTCACAACGGTCAAGGGCAAAGAGACGTTCGACATCGAGACCATCACCCCGAACAAGGACGACACCGGGCTGACAGTGGGCGTCGGCATGCCCATCATGATCGCCTTCGACAAGCCGGTCACCGACCGGGTGTCCATCGAGCGCAACCTCACCGTCCGCAGCTCCAAGCCGGTGGAGGGCGCCTGGCACTGGTTCGACGACCAGCACGTCGACTTCCGGCCACAGAAGTACTGGCCCGCGCATACGAAGGTGCGGGTGGAAGCGCGGCTCGCGGGCGTCCGCGGCGGGCCCGGCATGTACGGCAAACGTGACGTCACGCTCAACTTCACGATCGGCCGCTCCCAGATCACCAAGGGCAGCACCGACGAGCACGTGCTCATCGTGCGGCGGGACGGCAAGAAGGTCCGGACGATGCCGATGAGTGCCGGGCAGGGCGGGGTGTGGAAGTACTACACGACCTCGGGCATCCACCTGGCGATGTCGCGCGAGCCCGTCACCGTCATGACCTCCCCGGGCATCGGGCCCGGCCAGGCCGGCTACTACCAGCTGACCGTCTACAACACCGTGCGCATCTCCAACAGCGGCGAGTACGTGCACAGCGCGCCCTGGTCGGTCGGCTCGCAGGGCAACTCGAACGTCAGCCACGGATGCGTCAACATCAGCCCCGACAATGCCGTCTGGTTCATCAAGAACACATTGATCGGCGACCCGATCATCATCACCGGCTCGCCGCGCAAGCTGGAGCCCACGAACGGCTGGGGGCACTGGCAGGAGAACTGGAAACAATGGCTGAAGTGGAGCTCCCTGAAGGCCGGCCCCACGATCAGCTTCTGATACCCGCACACCGCCGGTGGATCTAGCAGACACCAGATCTACCAGCCCGATGAGTCGCCGGGCGAGCAATGTGGTGAGGGCGGTGAGGGCCAGGGCGGCAGATCACATCTCAGGTTTGGGCGCAGGAATCACAGGCCTCCTTCGTCCAACGTGATCGATAGGAGCATCGTGCGTGCTGCCCGTCTCCACCCCCGAGCCGATTCCCGGAGGACTTTCTAGTGGCTGCCGGTGAGCTGCCCGGCGAGAGTGTCGTGCAGGCGGGCGCTGGGCTGGTTGAGGCCGACGATGGTGACCTTCTTGCCGCGGGCGGCGTACTTGGTCTCGACGGCGTCCAGCGCGGCCACCGACGAGGCGTCCCAGATGTGCGCATCGGTCAGGTCGATGACCACGTCATCAGGGTCACCGGCATAGTCGAACTGGTAGACCAGGTCGTTGCTGGAGGCGAAGAACAGCTCGCCGGTGACGGCGTAGACGACCTGCTTGCCGTCCGGATCGAGGCAGGCGGTGACGTTGGCGAGGTGGGCGACGCGACGGGCGAAGATGACCAGGCCGGTCAGCGAGCCGATGACGACGCCGATGGCCAGGTTGTGGGTGGCGACCACGACCGCGACGGTGACGACCATGACGGTGATCTCGCCGGTGGGCATGCGCTTGAGCGTGGCGGGGGCGATGGAGTGCCAGTCGAAGGTGGCGAACGACACCAGGATCATGACGGCCACCAGGGCGGCCATCGGGATCTGCGACACCCACGGGCCGAAGGCGATGCACAGAACCATGAGGAAGACGCCGGCGCAAAAGGTGGAGATGCGGGTGCGGGCGCCGTTCTTGACGTTGATCATGGTCTGGCCGATCATGGCGCAGCCGCCCATGCCGCCGAAGAAGCCGGTGATGATGTTGGCGACGCCCTGGCCGATGGACTCGCGGGTCTTGTTGGAGTGCGTGTCGGTGATGTCGTCGACGAGCTTGGCCGTCATCAGCGACTCCATCAGCCCGACCAGAGCGAGCGCGAGCGCGTACGGCGCGATGAGGGTCAGCGTGTCCAAGGTGAAGGGCACGTCTGGCAGGCCGGGGACGGGCAGCGAGGACGGCAGCACGCCCTTGTCGCCTACGGTCGGCACGGCCAGCCCGGCGCCGAGCGTGATGGCGGTCAGGATGGCGATGGACACCAGCGGCGCGGGCACGGCCTTGGTGATGCGCGGGAAGAACACCATGAGCGCCAGTCCACCGATCACCAGCGGGTAGACCACCCAGGGGACGTCGATCAGCTCGGGCACCTGGGCCATGAAGATCAGGATGGCGAGGGCGTTGACGAAGCCGACCATCACGCTGCGCGGCACGAACCGCATCAGCCGGGCCACGCCGAGCGCCCCCATCGCCACCTGGAACAGCCCGCCCAGAATGACGGCGGCGACCAGGTATCCGAGGCCGTGTTCGCGCGCCAGCGGCGCCACGACCAGGGCGATCGCCCCTGTTGCCGCGGAGATCATGGCCGATCGGCCGCCCACGATGGAGATCACCACGGCCATGGTGAACGAGGCGAACAACCCGATGCTGGGATCCACTCCGGCGATGATCGAGAACGAGATGGCCTCGGGGATCAGCGCCAGCGCGACCACCAGGCCGGACAGCACTTCGGTCCGCAGCACACGCGGGGTGAGGTGTCGCAGATCGGGCAACCGGAACCGGCGCATGGCCAGGGCAGAAGAAGTCAACACAACTCCAGGTCAAGGGTGTGTGCGCACCGCGAAGCGACCGCGCGAACGGCAAGCGAAAGGGGGCTACCGGTCAGCCTGTCGCGGGCGTGTGGCAGCGCTGTGACGCGGCAGTGACGCCGCCATGTCATTCAAGAAGGGGGTTACCGGATGCTGTCCGAGCGGCGCGGATGAACGGCAGGCTGGACGAGCATGATGAAATCCCCCGAGTAGATCACTGTCGTCCCCCGGTCAGGCCGGAATCCGGGGACCGGGCTCACGCAGATGGGCGGGCCACCCCCTAAAGCTACCCTGACGTGAGAGATGGCCCATCATCCGTAGGCGGTGAGAAAAATCTCATCGGGCCGGGACAGCCTGCCGGCGCTGGCGGCGCAACTGCTCGGCGAACTCCCTGGCCATCGCCAGCTGCTCGCGCAGCTTCTCGGCCCGGTCGGCGACCGCCCGCTCGAACATCTGCAACCGGCTCACCAGGCTCGGATCGTCGTCCCCGGCGGCGAGACGGTCGGTGATCTCCAGCAGGTCACGCATCTCCTCCAGACTGAACCCCAGCGGCTTCATCCGCTTGACCAGGGCCAGCCGGCCAATGTCGGTCTCGCTGTAGAGGCGGAAGCCGCCGGGCGTGCGCTCGGGCACCACCAGGCCGACCTCCTCGTAGTGCCGAATCGTCCGCAGGGACAGCCCGAGCCGCTCGGCCACCTCGCCGATCTGCACCAGACCCTCGGACATCCGTTCCTCCACCACTCGAACCCGGTTCTCGCCTGCCAGGAACGCGCCACTCTACCCTCACGTTAAGTTAACGTTAAGCGAGTGCGGCGATAGACGCTGACAGCGTTCTGGTGACCATACCCGCTTTCAGCGCGATGCCAGGGAAGGACCGATGGCTCAACAGATCGCATGCCCGTCACGCGGTGAGCGCGAGGACCTCAACGGCACACAGGTGCCCGTCGCCGGCTGGCGACACGGCCCGTTCTGCGTCAACTGCGACGCCGAGGTGGTGCATCCGACCTGCGACGGCAAGCCGATCCCCGCCGCACCCTCGTCGAGCGGACGACACGCCATGTCATGCTGGTCCACCTGCCGCACGACCACAGCGCGTCCTACCAGGGCAGCGCCATGCTCAGCAACGCGCTCGGACAACCTGAACTGATGGCCCGCCAGGCACGACGACTCAAACGATGGATCGACACGCTGGCAACATCAACAGGCCCGACCGGAAGACACATCGGAGAGAAAGGCTGACCCCAGCGTGACCGATCTAGCCGCCTTCGCCGAACTGACACCTCTCGATCACGGCTTGTGCGTGCTCAACACGCTGCGCCGCGATGGCAGCATCCAGTCCTCCGTGGTCAACGCCGGGGTGCTGGAACATCCACTCCGGGGAGGGTCGGTCGTCGGGCTCGTCGCCACCGGCGGCTCCCGCAAGCTGCACCATCTGCGTGCCGACCCCCGTGCCACGATCGTCGCCCGCGCCGGCTGGCGATGGGTAACCGTCGAGGGAGACGCCGAGATCATCGGCCCCGACGACCCGCACCCCGACGTCAACGGGGAAGCACTGCGGCTGTTGCTACGGGACATCTTCAAAGCCGCCGGTGGCACGCACGACGACTACGACACCTACGACCGAGTCATGGCCGAAGAGCGACGAGCCGCCGTCCTCATCGCTCCCCGCCGCGTCTACACCAATCCGCAGACCTCATGACGCGAGTCGACGTGCGACCCCGCCCTCCCCGATGAGTCCGCCCCCCGGCATACGTCGTACGGCGATGCCGGTCATGGCTCTCTGCCTGCTCGCCACGCTCGCGCCCCAGCAGGCCCTCGCGTCAACTCCCGGCGCCCTCGACTGTGGCCCCGGCCCGGGTGCCGATGGCGGTCTCGGCATGAAGTGCTCCGCGTGCCGGTGGACTGGTCCCAGCCCGCCCGACGAAAGATCACACTGATGCTCGGGCGGTTGTCCACCGATGGGCCGCGCAAGGATCTCATGAGATGGCACAGCTAGTGGCCCTCGTCCCGCGGCGGCAGGGCGGGCTCGCAGCTCGGCCATCCGCTCCAGAAACTCTTCGGCCGTGCTCGCCGTGGACGGATCCGGCGGATCTCCCGTGGGCGACTCGGTCGTGATTCCCTGCCAAGAGAGCGCGCCGCCTGTAGCGAAACCGCCCAGCGAGAGCTGGGCGGTTTCGCGTGAGGGTGCGCGGCTGCGGAAATCCGCGCTAGGCGAGCGGATCTACCACTGCGGGCCGCTGATCCTCGAGATGATGTCCCGATCGTCCCCCAGCGGTTGCTGGTTGGCCTGCTTCGGGCTGTAACGGATGACGCTGACCTCCATCCGGAATGACGAATTCACGAACTCGCCGCGTTTGTAGTTTCCGTTGTTGGGGTCGTAGGTGCGAGCGTAGTAGTCGGTCTGCACCCAGCGAACCGCGATCACCGGGGCCAGATAGGCGACCCTCGCGCCGGGTTCCACCTCTTCGGTCTGGATGGCCGCAACCCCTTCGGTTGTCGTCGTGTCCTCGCCCCACGTACGGACATACGCGATGTCGAACTTCTCGAGCTTGGCGCGAAGCTCGATGGAGTTCCGCACCGACTTCGCGGTCGCCTCGCTGACGTTCGTGTTTATCGCGATCGAGGTGGTGTTCTCCGTTATGGAGATCGGATTGATCGCGATGCCCTGGTCGATCCCGACTTCGCTCCACTGGCCCGTGTGCTCGACGCCCTCATATGGCGGGTAGCAGCCAGAGACCAGCCCGGACGGTGAGCAGGCGTCGAAGTACCGGGTGAACTGCTGGTGCCGCTGGGCGTCCGCGGCCCGGGAGGTCTCTATCCGCTTGCGCGCGCACTTGGAGTCGCACCAGTTCAGGCCCGCCTTGTCGGCGTACCGGTCCGCCGAACCCTGCGTGACCGGCACCGGGGCGGCACCGCCGCCGCCGGACCCGCACACGTCGTCGGCGCACGCCCGCAGACCGGTCGGATCGGCCATGGTGACGGGGTTGTTGTTGCTGTACGCGTAGCCATGCATCTGCTGGGGATCGTTGACGTCGATGATGGGATCGACGCTGATGAAGGCGCCGAGCGCGGGGTCGTATTCGCGCGCCCCGATGTGGGTGAGGCCGTTCGGGTCGTTCGTCCCGTCGACGAAGCCCTTGTCGCCGGCCCACCCGGCGGGAGCCGTACCGCGAACTCCGCCGAAGGGAAGGGTACGGCGGCGGGAAACGCTCAGATCGGTGGCCTTGATGAGGGCCTCGGTGGTGTTGTGGTGGTCTTGGGCGGTCCACGACAGGGCGCTCGGGGTGCGGACCGCGACGGCCGTACCCAGATGGGAGTAGTGGCGGGTGCCGGTCACCGTGCTGCCGGTCCGGCGTAGTTCGAGGCCGCCGGGCAGGTAGAGGGTGGCGCCGCCGGGGTCGCGGCGCAGCATCCGGGTGCCGTCGACGTCGTAGAGGTTGGTGGTGGTCAGGCCGCCCTGGGTGGAGCTCGCGAGATGGCCTTCCTTGTCCCATGCCAGGGTGGTGGTGACGCCGCCGACCGTGCGACTGGTGGTGTTCCCGGCCGCGTCGTAGGCGAAGGTGTCCGAGCCGGTCGCCGCGCCGGACTTGTCGATACGGGTGACGGTGTGCGGTTTGCTGCCGGCGGCGCCGCCCTGGGGAGGCTGCGCGTAGTCCCGGACCGTGTTCGTGGCGGCGTGCCAGGTCTCGACGTCGCGCCCGCCGGTGAGGGTGTAGCTGTAGGAGTGCCAGTAGCTCGCCGGGCCGCCCAGACCGGTCAGCGATCGCGCGGCGGCGCAGTCACCGGTGGACGGTGTCCAGGCTTCGACGAGGCGGCGGAGGTGGTCGGTGGTGTAGCACTGGTAGTCCGCGGGCTGGCCGCCGTTGGGGGTGTCCGCGATGCGGGTCACGTTGCCGGCGGCGTCGTGGGCGTAGCCGAAGTCGACGACTTCGCTCTTGAGTTCGGGGACCACCGAGAAGTTCGTGGTGCGGCCGGTCGGCTCATCGATGGTGCTGGTCTGCCAGACGCGCTTGCCGTCCTGGCCGAGGATGCGCTGGATCGCCTGACCGCGCTGGTTGTAGATCACGTCGTTGACATAGATCTGCGATCCGGCGCTCAGGTAGGTCGGCGCGCCGACGGCGTTGTAGCCGAAGGTGAGCGTCTCGGCGAGCAGGCCGCCGGTGGCGGGTGAGGTGGTGGAGGCGATCTGGCCGTCCTGGTTGTAGGTGGTTCTGAAGGCGTACGACCCGGCCAGCGCCCCCTCGGCCGCCGGGATTGTGAACTTCGTGTCGGTGGGGCGACCGCCCGGGTCGTAGGCGGTGACCTCGGAGATATAGAGGTTGGCCCCGTCGTGGCGGATGGATTTGGCCGGTTTGCCCACGCCGTTGGCGGCGGTGTCGTAGATCCATTCCGCGAGCGGGTTGCCGGCCGCGTCACGCAGGGAGGTTTTGCGGCCCAGCGCGTCATAGGTGTACGCGAGGGTGATGTTCCTGGCGTCCTTGACGGTGACGAGCTGACCAGCGGCGTCGTAGGTGGACTCGGAGACGCCCTTGTCCGGGTCCGCGGTCTTGATCTTCCGGCCGCGCTGGTCGTAGGTATAGCGCCAGACGTTGCCGGCGGCGTCGGTCACGGAGGCGAGGGCGCCGCCGTCGGTGTAGGTGTAGTCGGTGGCGTCGAAGGCCGTTCCCGTACGGTACTGCCGCAGTTGCGTTGTGCGCCCGCGGGCGTCGAGGAGGCTTTCGGTCTTGGTGCCCCCGGCCGGGGGCACCACGGTGGTGCGGTCGCCTCCGTGGGTGGTGACAGTTTTCCATCGGGGGACGCCGTTGGCCTTGAGCACGGTCTCCGTGATCCGCCCGGACCCGTCGTAATGGTTCTCGGTCACCGACGGGATCGCCGTCGTCGGAGTGACCAGCGTGGTGACCGGCGCGCTGCCGTCGTGGTAGTACGGAGCCGAGGTCCAGGCGACCAGGCCCCGGGAGTCGCGGACGGTGTCGGTGATCAGCCGCCCGCCGCCGACCGCCTGGGTCTGGCTCTGCCGCTCGCGGAGCAGGCCGTCGAAAAGGGTCACAGAGGTCAGGTACTTGTTGGTGCCGGTCGGCAGCAGCTTCCTGGAGGTGATCGCCGAGGGCGCGTTGGCGCGGATCAGGTAGGAGAAGGTCGTGTCGGCGCCTTGCGCACGATCCCGGCCGGGTAGCCAGACGGCTGTCAGGCGGCCGAGACCGTCGTAGACCAGATCCGTCCTGGCGGCGTTGGGGGCTTCGACGAGCTTCGGCTGCTGCCAGGCGATCTCCATGGTGGTGGTGGTCGCGTGGCCGGCCGGATCGGTGGTCTTGACGGTGGTCACCGGGCCCGCCTTGGCCGGGGTGTAGCCCGTCGTGGTCGTCCGGCCAAGCGCGTCGGCGCTGCTGGTCGTACGGCCGTTGGCGTCATAGCCGTTGATCGCGGTCACCACCCACTGCGGCGTGCTCCCGGACCACGAGCCGACCTCCTCCGTCTTGACGACCAGGCCCCGGGTGGGCGCGGTGCCGAAGGGCTTGCTGGGGTCGTCGAAGTAGCTGCGGGTCATCGACAGGACGTCGCCGGGGACGGCGGGCGTGGCCGTACAGGCGACTCCATAGGTGTTGACCTGGGAGACCCTGTTCCGCATCGTGTCGTTGATCAGATAGGTGGTCTTGATGCACCGGTCGTCCGACGCCGTGCTCTCGCCGCCGAGATCGCTTACCTCGACCGGCAGGTTGTCCGCGTTGACCTTGGTGATGGTCTTGGTCCACCGGGTGGTGTCGTTCCAGGTGAGATGGGTACGGGCGGCCGTGGTCGCGTCGCTGACCAGGTACGACTTGAGCGGGCCGCCCTGCGTGTTGACGCCGGTCTGGGTGTGGGCGGGCTCGACGAGCGAGCCGGTCAGCCAGGTTCCGCCCAGCCCGTTGTAGGTGATCTGCTCGCGCAGCCTGCCCGCCAGGGCCTCGTGGTCCTCGATCGGTTTGGAGTGCGGGTCGCCGGTGCCGTCGAGGGAGTCCCTGACCCAGACGTCGCGGGTTCCGGTCGGTTGTTTGTCGCCGTCCATGCCGCGGAAGTAGCGGTATTCGGTGGCCGACTGAGTCTCCAGACCGGTGCGCACCCGCACCCGGCCGTAGCCCCGCCATTGGCCCCAGGTGCGCTTTTTCTCCTCGGTCAGTTCAGAGTCGTCGTAGTGCCAGGCGGGCGTGTCCAGGTAGTCGTAGTTGGTCTGCTCGTGGGAGAAGCCGCCGGTGTTGTCGTAGACGTCAACGCGGGCGACGACGTACTTGTGGAACCAGTCGAGCGTCGGCTCGGTCCCGTCGGGAGAGTAGTACTGCGGCATGCAGCGCTTGGTGTTGCTGTGCTGGGTCGGCAGGCTTGACCGAGTGCAGTCGCCGGGGAGGTAGGTGACGCCGATCTGCGCCCCCGACTCGGTCGTGATCGACACGATCCGGAACCGGTTGAGCGCCGTGCGCCCGTCCGAAGGGCCGTCCACGCGGTTCGGGAAGGGGTCGGCGCCCGGCGAGAAGACGATCTCCGGGTGGGCCGTCGAGGCTCCGCCCGGCACCCCCGAGCCGGTATGGGTGATCCCGTCCAGCCACATCGGAACGCCCTCGGCCCGGCTGGATCCGGCGTTGAGGTAGGAGTGGCGCAAGGCCCAGGACTCGATCGTACGGTACTGCGCGGGGCTCAGGGACGCGTCCCACACCTGGGCCCTCACCTTGGCCAGCCGCTTCTGGGTCCAGTACGTCGGAGCGCCCTGCTCGGTGCACCGGGCGCCCGGCTGGCAGTACTGGTCCCACGGCGTGTCCGGCCAGGAGGCGGCGACCGGCTTTTGGGCCGAGTCGAAGCAGGTGGCGCCGGGCAGGCAGCGGTCGGCGACGTCGAAGACGACCTGCGCGGCGGGTTGCGCCTGATCGGTGCGGGTTCCGTACTGGATGCGGGACAGCCAGCCGCCGCGGTCGTAGAGGGTGCGCTTGCCGGGATCGTTCTCCCGGCCGTAGGCGCCTTGCTCCCGATCGTAGAACAGGCTCATCGTGTTGCCGTGGGGGTCCCGTACATGGTTGAGGTTCCACCGCCAGGCCTGGCTCCGGCGGGAACCCGCGAAGTCGCCCGCGGCATGGCCGGGCTCGCCCGGGTGGTTGCCGTAGACCTGGGTGGTCCAGGTGGATTTCGACGCGGCATCGCCGCCGAAGAAGTACTGGGTGCCGTCGATCGTGGTGACCTTCCAGTACTCGCCGTCCTGGTCGCCGTTGCCGACGCCGATGTCCTTGATCAGCTCGATTCTGGAGCCGTCGTCGGACACGCCCTTCCACCGGCCGCCGCCGACGTCGATCAGCTCGGTGGCCCGGCCGTTCAGCGACATCGTCGCGTTCGCCTTCCACCAGCACTGGTCACCGGTCTTGTCGCCCTTGTTGTTGGGATCGTTCCCGCCGGTCTGTTCGGTGTCGGAGGCGCACGATTTGTAGGTCCGCTCGATGAACCCCGGCCACAGGTCCCAGCCGTCGCCGATCCAGGAGCCCTGCGTGTTGGTCCCGCCAGTACGGCCGTCCACCGTCTGCGAGGAGTAGCTCAGCGACAGCGAGGGCACCGGGCCACCCGCGCCGGGGGGCAACCGGAGCGGATACGACCAGGAGAAGCCGCCGCTCTGCTGGGACACCTGCCAGGTGGCGGACGGGGACAGCGAGGTCGCCCGGTAGTCGCCGTTGTCGCCGGACGCGCCCGCGGTCGCGGCCAGCACCATCGACGCGCCATCCGCCGGGAGCCGCACGTCCGCGGTGAGTTCACGGGTGGCGGTGTCGTTCCTGGAGCTCACCGGTGTGGCGGCGTCCAGACCGCAGCCTTCGGTGCCGGGTGCGGTCAGCGCGCAGGGCGGCAGTTCGACCAGACGGAGCCGGGAGGCCCAGTCGCCGCCATAGGCGGAGCCGAAACCCGAGTAGTCGACACCGACCGAGATGGGGCCGGCGGCTCCCTTCTCGGTCCGCGCCACGGTGAAGAGCAACCCGGTGACACCGGCCTTGCCCGTCGTCGCGCGGTCGTGCACCCGCAACCCAATTTTGCCCGTCGCGGCCCCGCTCGCCAGGGCGGCGTTCGGCCGCCCGACCCACACCGGCGTGGCCGGCGCCCGGTCGGGGAGCGCGAGGTCCGCCACGGTGGTGGCGGCCGGCGGCCAGGACACCTCGGGGGCGCCGGCCCGGGGCGGCTGGACGACCTTCGGCGCGGTGCCGCCCTTCAGGTCCTTGACCGAGATGCTCGCCACGTCCTCGGGGACGGGCGGGCTCCACTGCGGCGCGGCCGCCAGCGTCTCACCGCCCATGAGCGGCATCGTGATCAGTAATGCGGTGGTTATCGTGAGAATTCGCTTCATTCCCGGCTCCTACGCCTGTGATCCGTCGAAGGAGATCTCGCCCTGAGTGAGAGCCCGCTGGTAGGCGGCCACGCGGTCGACCGCCCCCGGCCAGAACTGCGCCGGGACGCCCGACTGCTTCGCCCTGCCGACCGCCCAACCGTCGTTCGCCGACCAGCCGCCGGCGAACGACGCCACGTCGGTGCCGTCGAAGTTGTCGCCGTTCACGTAGAGGCGGATCCGGCCGCCCGCCTGGTCGTGGACCCCGGCCAGATGCACCCAGCCGGCGCCGACGGACTCGGTCGAGCAGGCCCTGCTCTCCGTGCCGCCGGCGGCCACCATCGTGAAGCACCAGGCGGGGTCGGGGGCCGCGTCACCGTCCTGGTCCAGGTCGGCGCGGTACTGCAGGAGGAACCCCGAGCCATCGGGGCCGTCGGCCGACACGGCGGTGACGGGGCCGGACACCACGGTGTCCGTCAGCTTCACCCAGGCGGTCACGGTGAAGGAGTTTCTCGTGTCCAGCACCGGAGTGATCGTGGTCCACGCGGTGCTCCCGTTCAGCGCGACCGCGCTGGTGCCGGCGCGTCCCGCCGTACGGGCCGCCGTCCCGGCGACAGTGAGCGGGCGGTCGCCGGGAACCGAGGCCGCCGTGGTTCCGCCGCTCTCGTCGAAGCCCCACACCCAGGTCTTCGTGGTGGCCGGCCGAACTAGGAACTCGTAGGTGGCCGCGCTCGCGGCCGTGTTCCCCGCCGGATCGGCCGCCCGCACGCTCAGCACGTTGGGCCCCTCCCGGTCGGGCGTCAGGGAGCCGGTCCAGGTGCCGCCGGGCGCGTCGAACCAGCCCTTGTTCACGCCGTTGAGGGTGAGCTCGACCTTCGAGGCGCCGGCCGCGGCAGCGGTGAACGCTCCTGCCTGACCGACCCCGCCGCTCCACACGCCCGAAGATTTGGGCGGGTACGCGGTCGAGGACACCGTCAGGCCGGTCGGCGGGGACTTGTCCACCGTGAAGTCGAACCAGGCGGAGTAGGCGCCGCAGAGGTAGGCGTCGCAGCCGCGCACCCGCCATGAGTAGCCGCCCTCGGGCAGGTCCGCCGACACCTGCCAGGACGCTGCCTGGTCGACCGCCCTATTGCTCACCGCGCCGCCCGACAACGCCATCTGGACCGTACGGCCGGCCTGGTCGTACACCTCGAACTCGACCCTGCTGAGGGTGCCCCCGTTGGGGTCGTCGGGGATCGCCTGCAACGTCGGCTTCCCGGACCGGACCTGCGCACCGGATGTGGCGCAGGAGGAACCGCAGTCGCCAGTGATCTGCAGCGCGGTGGGCGCGGTCGGCGTGTGGTTGTAGGTCACGGCCAGCGCCACGCTGTTGGGGAGGAAGTACGACCAGCCGTAGTGGTCGGACTCGTTACTCGATTTCAGGCCGAGCGTGACGGTGTCGGTGTTGGCGGTCGCCAGCGACTGGAGCTTGGCGTCCAGGACCGTGCCGGCCTCGTCGAAGATCTGCTGCTGGTCGGGATCGGGACAGCTGCTCTCGTTGGCCGCGAAGTGCTTGGTGTCAATATGCGCGAGATAGTCGTCGGCGGCCGTGTTCCAGGTGTAGGAGGAGAAGTTGCCGATGTACCTGGTCTGCCACAGCTGCGTCTTGTAGCCGCTGCAGGCGGCCACGTGGTCGGCGGTCACCTTCAGGGACGCGCCGAGGATCTTCGCGCCGTTCAGCTGGCCGATGTCGAACTGCATGAATGTCCGCCAGACGCAGCTCTCGTTCCACTTGCGCCCGACGCGCATGCCCGACCGGTACTGGGTGTAGTACGACCCGCTCTTGTCGCAGCTCGTCACGTGCGTCCAGTTGGCCGGAGACGGCTTGCTGAAGGTGGGGTCGATGTACAAGGGGAACTTCGTGTCCTCGCCCCGCAGCATGTCGGCCACCGGGGTGACCGTGAGCTCGGTCTCGGTGACCGTCGCCGCCATCTTCTCGACGCGGTGCCGTACGGCGTCCGCACCGGTCATCTCGCCGGTCGACGCCGAGCCGGAGTCCCACATCAGGGCGGAACCGGACTGGAACAGCGGCTTGCCCGCCGTGTCCACCACCTCCAGCACCCCGCCCCGCTTGCGGACCGCGCCTCCTTCCGCGTCGATCCCGAACCGGAGCCGGGTCAGCGCGGGATCCGCCGCCGCCCGGGCGTTCTTGACCACCAGCAGCTGCGAGAACCCGTCGGGCTCGGCGCGTACCTGGAGATCCACCCCCGGCAGCACCTCCGGGTAGGTGGCGGTGTCGCCGCTCAGGACCGGCGCGGGAAGCCGCCAGGGCGCCGCCAGGCGCACCCGGGTGCCCCGCTCGCCGAGCGTCACCAACGGCGCGGAACCTCCTCCGGAGAACCGCACGTCCGCGGTGGTCGCGCCCGGGACCACGCTGCCGTCGGCGTCGAAGTGGAGGGAGGTGTCGACCGCCCGCCATCCGCCGCCCGTCCTCACCCGCTGCGGTGTGATCGCCTGGACCGAGGTCAGCGTCCCGTCCGGATTGGCGAAGACCTGTCCCCGCTCCGTCCGCTGAGACAGGTCCTCGACCGTGGTACCGCACCGGGCCGCTTCCGCCACGGTCGCCGCACCGGTCGCCACGGCCGCGCACGGCGGTTCCTCCTGTGGTACGGCGGCTTCACTGGCCGGCGGAGCCGCAGCCAATCCGGCGAGAAGCAACCCCAGCACTACGCCGACACGAGCCGGCAACCTCAACTGCAACAGATACGCCATCGGTGACTCCGTGTTCGAACGAACGGCGGCAGTAGCCGCACCGCGCAACTGTCACAAGAGGGGCGTTATATCTCCGCATATCCGTGGATGTCCTGCCTGTACGACCGATATACGGCGCTTGTACCTGACCGTCGAAACCTTGGTGGCGAACAGCGCGGCAGGCATGTCGTGATCTCGATCAGCAAAGAGGAGACCTTCAGTGAACTCGCTCGGCAAGAAGATGGCCGCGGTCGGCGCCGCGGCGTTCGTCGCCCTGGTAGTCACGGCCGCACCGGCGTCCGCCGCCAGTGCCTGGTGCCGCATAGTGTTCGCTTCCTGCTCAACAGGCGACATCCCGCCCAGCGGCGACCACAAGATCCACATTGAGGCTCGCGGGAACCACATCTGCGCCGGCGGCTGGAAGGTGTACGACACCGGGAACGGCGCTCTGGTGGGATCGGGCGTGGTGCCTTTCGGCAAGGTCGTCACGGCGACGATCCCTGGGCTCTACGGCCGGTACTACCTCAAGATCAACGGGTGCCTCGGCCACACGGGAACGATCCGCAACTAGGCGTCCTTCGGTGCGGGAGAAGTGGCCCAGGACCACCCACTGGGGCCACTTCTTCATGATCACGCGCAATGGCGGTACCGCGGTCCTGGGGCGCGTTGCCGTCGGCGACGGCGCGTTCGCGGGCATACAGGCGGACGAGATCGTGAAACCGGTAGCGGGTGGTGCCCGTGTCGTCCTTGCCGGCGACTTCGAGAAGGTGGGCGTCGACCAGTTCCCGCAGCAGCGTGGTCGCGGACTCCGCGTCGATGCCCAGCAGCGCCGCGCCCAGGCCGGCCGGGAAGTCGGGCACCATCAGCAGGCCGAGCCCGTGGAACAGCGCCGCCGCAGGGGCGGTCAGGGTGGCGTAGGTGGCCGCGAAGCCGGTGCGCACCCGCACGTCGCCGTGGCTGAGCTCGTCCAGCCGACGGCCGTCCACGGCGAGCCGGTCCGCCAACTCCCGCGCGCTGAGGTGCACGTCGGCGGACAGCCGCGCCGCGGTGGTCCGCAGCGCCAGCGGAAGACCGGCGCACAGGGTGGCCAGCCGTTCCAGCGTCGGGGAATCGGCGTCCGGCCCGCTGTGCGCGGCCAGCAGGGCCAGTGAGTCGCGGGAGTTCAGACCGGTCAGCCGGACCAGGTGGGCGCCGTCGCCAGCGGCCAGCCCGTCGAGTCGGTTCCGGCCGGTCACGAGCACGGCGCTGCCCGGCGATCCCGGTAGCAGCGGCCGGACCTGGGCGGCCTCGCGCGCGTTGTCCAGCACGATGAGCACGCGCCGCCCGGACAGGACGCTCCTGAGCAGGGCGGCCCGCTCATCGGGATCGTCGGGAACCCGGCGTACGCCCAGGGCGCGCAGGAAACGATCCAGAGCCTGTCCGGGCGAGAGCGGCCGCAGGTCCTCGCCGTACCCCCGCAGATCGACGAAGAGCTTCCCGTCGGGGAACCGGTGGCCGGCGGAATGGGCCCAGCGGAGCGCCAGCGCGGTCTTCCCGACGCCGGCCAGACCGGTAAGCCCGACCAGCACCGGAACCCTCAGGTCCTGCGTCAGAAGATCCAGCTCGGCGAGTTCGTGCTGCCTGCCCACGAACACGGCGATGTCGGCCGGAAGCTGCGCCGGCAACGGGCGATCGGGCCGGCTCAACCGGACGGTGGCCGACTGTCGGCCCAGGGCGACGTCCTCACGGAGGATCGCCTCGTGCACTCTCCCGAGTTCGGGTCCCGGCTCCATACCCAGTTCACGTACCAGTATCTGACGCCCTTCCCGGTAGACCCTCAGGGCGTCGGCCCGGCGGCCGGACCGGTGGAGCGCGAGCATCAGGTGAGCGCGCAGCCGCTCTCGCAACGGATGGTCGACGACCAGGGCGGTGAGCTCGGCGATGAGGCCGGCGTGGCGGCCCAGGTCCAGGTCCGCGGTGATCCGCTGCTCGACCACCCGTAACCGGGCCTCAGTCAACCGCAGCACACTCCGCCGCACGAGCGGCAGATCCGCGAGATCGCCGAAGGCCGGGCCACGCCACAGCGCCAGCCCTTTCGCGTACGCCTCGCTCGCCCGCGCCGGCCGCCCGTCGGCCAGGGCGCGATCCCCCTCGCGGGCGAACTCCTCGAAGGTTTCCGCATCCACCTCGCCCGGCCGGACGACCAGCCGGAATCCTCCGGGGTCGCGGGCGATGCGATCGAGGTCGCCCAGCGCGCGGCGCAGATGGTAGAGGTACGTCCGCAGGTTCTCGGCGGCCGACGCTGGGGGCGACTCCCACAGCGACTCCATAAGGCGCTGGACGGACACGTTCCGTCCAGCGTGAGCCGCCAGGGTTGAGAGCAGTATGCGCTGTTTGGTCGAGCTGAGCTGAACCGGCTCCCCTTTGACGGTCAACGCCAGGGGACCGAGGATTCCCAACCGCATCCAATACCGCCCTTTCCCGATAAATCTCCTGATCGTGGGGATTCTCCGAGGTGAGCGAGTTGTTCGCTGGGGCTGGCGGGGTTAATCAATCAATTCCGGTCAACCGCAGATCGGCCGGTACGGCGTCGCGGGCACATAGGCCGCCCACTCCGCCCGGCCGAGCCCGCGACCGACCTCGCGGCAGATCCGCGCCGCGGCCCGGTCCGGATTGAGTGTCCACCGGATGATCCGGTTGTCGTTCCCCCCGGAGAGGAGGTCTCCGCCGGCCGTGAACGCCAGGGCGTGCACCGGCGCCCTGTGCCCGCTGAGCACCGCCATGGGCACCCGGGAGGCCAGATCCCACACGATGACCGTGCGGTCGGACCCGGCCGAGGCCAACCACCGGCCGTCCCGGCTGAACGCGACCACCTCGACCGTCCCGGTGTGGCCGACCAGGCCGGCGACCTCCTCACCTGTCGCCGAATCCAGCAGTTTCACCGTATGGTCGGCGCCAGCGGTCGCGATGACCGTTCCCGACGGGCTGAAGGCGACGTCCAGTATCGCGCCCTGCCCGGTGCCCGTCCGGTAGCGCGGCGCGTTCGCCCCCAGATCCCAGACGGTAAGCACGCCCGAGGCGCCGGTCGCGGCGAGCAGACGCCCGTCCGGCGAGTAGCTCACCCCGGTCGCGAAGACGGCGGGCGGCGGGAACGGAGCGGGGTCGAGACGACCGTCGGAGCGGGCCGTCCACCGGAATAGTCCGAGCGCAGCGGCCACCAGCTCCGAGCCGCGCGGATGGTAGGCCAGGTCCGTGGAGGCCCCCAGTCCGTCATAACGGAGTGTGTTGATCTTCTTGCCCCGGGCCGGATCCCAGAGGACCACCTGGTGGTCGCGGGTCACCACCGCCAGGCTCGTCCCGCCCGGGCTGAAGGCGACGGCCTCGGCGTGGTCGGTGAGACCGTCCAGCCGCCGGAGCGGGTTGCCCGCGCCGTCCCACAGCCGCACGGTGCCGTCGCTGCCGGCGGAGGCGATGACCGAGCCGTCCGGGCTGATCTCGACCGCGTTGACCGCCGCACTGTGCCCGCCGAACGGCGGCAGCACCGGCTCCCGCACCACGATCGTCCCGCCGAACCCGGACGAGACCAGGCGGCGGCCGTCCGGGCTGAGTGCCACCGTCAGCGTCTCGGCCCTGGTCCGGTCCTGGTAGGTCTCGATCAGCTCGTTCCGCCGGTAGTCCCAGATGGTGATCAAGCCGTTCTCGTCAGCCAGCGCGATCCGGTCCCCCACCGGCGCCGAGATGTCCCACGCGTACGGCGTCAGCTTCGGCAGTGCGCTCACTTCGACCGGCCGCTCCCCGTCGAGGTCCCAGAAGCGCACGCCCAGCCGTTCGGCGGCGGTGACAAGCAGACGTCCGGGCCCGAAGGCCACCCGGTGGACGAAGGCGGCGGGGATGGCGGGGCGCCGCCGCCCGGTGGCTGTCTCCCAGACCATCGGCCTGTCCTGCCGTCCCGAGGTGGAGACCAGCAGTGCTCCGTCGTGGCTGAAGGTCAGGTCGATGACGACGGTTCGATGGCCGCGGAGCACCCGGTGGGTGCCGTCGCGCAGGTTCCACACCTCGATCCGGCCACGGCCGGTCCCGAACGCCAGCAGCGTCCCGTCCTGGCTGATCGCCATCGCGTCCGTGACCTCGTCGGCGGCCCGTCGGAAAACCTCCCGTCCGGTGTCCGGATCCCGCGCCACCACCAGGCCCACGCTCGGCGGTCGCCCCGGCCGCCGGCCCAGCGAGGCCAGCACCCGCCCGTCGCCGGTGTAGGCGACCCGGCGGACCAGCATGGGGTCGGCGGGATCCACATGTTCGGTGAAGGTCCTGACCACCGCGCGTCCGGCCGGATCCCACAGCTTGACCAGGCCGTCGGCGCCGCCCGTAGCCAGTAGCCCGCCGCGCGGGTCCGGGGCCGTCTCGAAGATCGAGGCACCGCCGGTGTTCAGCTCGATCCGGCGGCGGGCGGCGGACGCGGCGCTGATCAGGCCGCCGGTGGTCTCGGCGTCCGGGGTCAGGCCGTACGCGACTAGGGCCAGCAGTCCCGCCAGGTCGGGGTCGGTGCCCAGCAGTTCGCGGGCCTGCAACGACACTTGGTGCGAGACGGCCACGTTCCGCTGGCGCTCGGCCTCCCCGCCCTGCCGCAACGCCACGCCCCCTGCCGCCACGGCGGCCAGCAGCAGCACCGCCAGCACCGCTACCGCGCGGGCGAGCAGGCGCGTCCTGCGCCGTTCCAGACCACGGCTGGCCTGCAGGAAGGCCGACTCCAGCTGGTTCAGCTCGGCCGGGTGGTCGGCCGCCAAGGCCGCGGCCGCAGCCAGCTGCGCGCCCCGGTAGAGCGCGCCAGGGTCGCGGCGCAGGTCCTGCCAGCGGTACGCGGCGTCGGTGAGCCGCCGGTGGGTGAGCAGGTTGGCGCGATCGTCGGTGAGCCAGCGGTGCAGCCGGGGCCAGGCCCGGATCAGCGCCTCGTGGGCCACCTCCACCGACTCCTCGCCGAGCACAACCAGGCGGGCATCGGCCAGCCGGGCCAGCACGTCGGCGACGGCCTGGGGGTCGCCGATACCGACCAGTTCGGCGCGGGCGATCGGGCGGCGAGTGTCCTCGGTGCCCTCGCCGAGGGCAGTGAGCCGGAGGAAGATCCGGCGGGCCGGCTGCCGATACGCGGCGTCGAACTCGCCGTACACGCGTTCCGCGCTCTGGGCGATGGCGCCCCTGACCCCTCCGGTCGCCTGGTAGGCGGCGAGCGTCAGCCGCTCGCTGGTCCGGTTCCGCCACGTTTCCTGTAAAGCGTGGGAGAGCAGCGGCAGCGCGCCCGGCTCGGCTTCGGTGTCGGCCAGCACGGTGGCGAGCAGGTCCGGATCCACGGTGAGCCCGGCTCGGGCGGCGGGCAGCAGCACGATCTCCCGCATTTCGCCGGTGACGGGCGGCCCGACCACGAGCTGGGCGTCCGCCGTGAGGGCCACCAGGCGGGGATCCAGGTGGCCGATGAAGTCGGCC
Organism: Nonomuraea sp. 10N515B; assembly: GCF_052245915.1. Lineage (NCBI taxonomy): Bacteria > Bacillati > Actinomycetota > Actinomycetes > Streptosporangiales > Streptosporangiaceae > Nonomuraea > Nonomuraea sp. 10N515B. The sequence goes on along the minus strand of NZ_JBQQBQ010000030.1, from coordinate 53,579 downwards.
CGCACCCCGAGCACGACCCCGGTGCGCCGCTCGGGGCCGAGCGCGAGGTCGAGCAGGGCGGCCACGAAGGCGCGTCGTTCGCTGTCGTCGGCGCAGAGTGTGAACACCTCCTCGAACTGGTCCACTACCAGCAGCGCGCGGCTATCGTCCGGGAGCGCGCCTCGCACGGCGATGTCCAGGGTGGCGGGATCGTCGGCGAGTTCCTCGCGGAGCCGGTGCACGTCCAGGCCGGACATCTTCGCCACCTGGCCGGCCAGCGCGTCCAGGGGGTGCGCGGTGGGGGTGGTGAGCATGGTCCGCCAGCGGGGGTCCCCGCTCAGCGCACCCATCAGCCCTGCCCGCAGCAGCGACGACTTGCCGCTCCCCGAGGCGCCGAAGACGGTGATCACCGGCTGTCGGTCGGCCAGCTCGCGGAGGCGTTCGAGCAGGCGGTCACGGCCGAAGAACCAGTCGCCATGCTCCGGCTGGAAGGTCATCAACCCCTGGTACGGGCAGGGCGGCTCCGGCTCCCGGTCCTGGTGGTCCGGCGTGTCGGCCGCCGCCCGCCAGCGCGCCCGCCACTCCTCCTCGTCTCCGCCGAGGGCGCGGACGTAGGCGAGGGTCACCTCCAGGGAGGGCAGCCGCTCGCCTTTGGCAGCGCTGGAGAGCGTGCTGGCGGAGTAGTGGGCCAGCCGTGCCAGCCGACGGTAGCTCATCCGGCCGGTCCGGTCGCGCAACAGCCGGAGGTGCCAGGCGAAGGCCTGGACCGGGCCGGCCGCTGGGTCGAGCGGGCGTTCGGGCCTCCCCATGACCCCTCCGCCGTCTGATTGATCCCTCTTCGTCATCGCATGACGCGCGAGATAACAAACCACACCTGGTGTCGTATCGTCCAGGGGTCATGTAAGGAATTCCAGGGCTTGATCTGCTTAGGGGTTCCAGGGTTGCTTGAGCGTCCCGGCGAGTCTGGTGGGCGGCGATGAGATCGGGTCTGGAGAACGTGGCCCTCGACTTGTTCGACGCCGCCTCCGCCCCGGTGCTCGCAGCGACTGACACGCTCAGCGCGCGGGGGCTGGACGGCCGGCAGCAGGCCCGCAGCGCCACACCGAGGCGCTCACCGCCGTGCGCCACGGCGCGGTGGCCCGCATCCGCCGCCTGCTCTTCAGGCGGGAACACCATATGCTCAGCATTTCTACGCAGAAAGCGCCACGCGTCAACACGCCCGAAACTGGCTGGAAACGGCTCCACCGTGGTCTCGGGTTCCAGCTCGGCATGGAGAGCCATGGAAGACGTGGCCTGCTCGGCGCTCGCCGGTCGGTGCGGTTTCTCTTTCGCGAGCCGCACTTTCGAGCACGAGCGCCTAACATCGTGCGGAGCGCGCCTACTCGGGATCATTGAGTGCAGCTGTGAGGTTCCCCGTGCGTAGCTCTCGCTGATCGACCCATTTCCTTCCTTCGGCGGCGATTGCTTCCAGAACATGCAGGGTGTGAGGGAGTCCTGCGGCGTCCAACGACACTTCGGACACCGCTCCGGGGCGCTCTCCCTGTTGTAGTTCTTCCATTCCCGAGTTCACCTCGACACTGATCTCATTGCCGTTGACGAGCGCAAGCTGGAAGTCGCGCCCGCCGTCGTCCGACTGCTTGACGCGTACGGACGCGACCGCTTCGAAGCGGTAGTTGAGCCGCTGCCGGTCGTGGAAGGTGCCTTTCAAGAAGTCGAGGGTGACGGTGAGCTGGCGCACCCCTTCCTGAGTGACGAGGAAGACCAGGAGCTGGTATTTCTTGTAGCGCCACGGTCCCCCACGTAGTCGTGCGCGTTCGCTTCCCCGGGCGGGAGCCTCGATGAAGGCGTGCGCGATGACACCACTCATGGTGAGCCTGTAATGCCGCAACGCCTCCTCAAGGAGCACTTTGCGGTCGCAGTCCAGCCAGGTCGCCATTTCCTCGTCATCAGGCTTGTCCTTCAGTCTTGCGCGCCACCTAGCCAGGGCCTCCAGGTCACCCTGGTAGGCCGAGAGGCTTTCAGCCTGGTCTGCGGCATACCGACGGCGCTCCAGGACGATGTGCAGCCAGGTGCGGACGCAGATCCACCCGGAGATCAGCAGGAGGAGGATCGTGCCGATCGCAGGCAGAGGCTCGACCGGCACGATGCCGACAGCGGCCCAGCCGCCTCCACCTGCGAGGGTGAGTAGTCCGAGTGTCGCCCGTGCCTTCGTCCACATGGGAGTGGCGAGTTCCTGGCGGTAGCTCCACAGTGTGCCTTTCCTGCGGCGGGTGCTGGCCTCGCTTGCCCGGTGCCGAATGAGCCATGCGATCTTCTCGACTCCTACTCGGGTCTCGCCGTAGACCTCCGTCAGTTCGTCGCGCAGGCTCCGACGCATTCCCTCCGTTTCGGCTAACCAATGGTCACGGTCCACGCCCGGGGGAACGTACTTGGCGAAATAGTGGTTGATTCGGTGCTCGGCCCTTTTCGCGAAACTGCCGCGCTCGGCCTTGGTCTTGCGTCTTGTCCCACGCCTGCCCGGCGGAGTCGTAGGTGGTGGAGAACGCCACCGCGAGACCGGGCAGCGTGCCACGTGCCTGTCCTTCGTCCACGAAGGTGCGCAGGATCGCCCCCGCGCTGACGGCGGAGAATGGCCGTTTGCCGTCCGCCATGACCGGGCCCGGATGGAGCACCAGCTTGCGCAACATCCACGCGTAGCCGGGACAGTCGTAGGTGCGGGCGCCGGTCTGGTCGGTGGCGTTGCTGCCACGCCTGATACGCAGGAACCGCGCGTCGTTCGGCTCCAGCCACGGGCCGCCGCCGACCGAGATCTCGACGGCGATCTCCACCGGCTGGACAAGCCAGTCCGCGCCCGCCCCGGCCGCCGGATACGTCACCTTCAGGCTGGGCACGTCGCTGAGCGGCAGGCCGGCCTCGAACCCGAGGTGATGCGGCAGCGTCCCCAACCTGGCGCCGTTGGGGGCGTGCGCGACCAGGCGCAACGCGTACGGCTCGGGCGTGCCGGGGATGATGACCTGCACGAGTCCTCCAGGAACGGTTGTGATCGTCGGCGTGATCCAATAGAGCCATGCGAGCCCGTGAGCCGGGGCCCTCAGCCCGGCAGATCATCGCCGCCGCGACCACGGCCAAAGCCCGTCGCATGGCCAATGCCGCAGCTCTGATCCCGCCATCCCCAGCACCGGTGCCAGCTCAGGCGAGACGACGATGGTTACGGCGATTGCTCTGGCTCTTACCTCTGCTGGCGGGGATCGTGGGGGCCGGAGTGGCAGCGACCATCGAGGGCATCCCGGACTGGGGCCGCTGGATCCTGGCCGGTACCGCCCTGGCCGGGATCTCCACACTCGGCATTGCCGCGCTCATCGGGCCGGCCGCTCGCCGCCTGGCCGGGGAACAGCACCCCTTAACTCAGGCCGAGCGCCAGCAGATGACCGCCACAGAACGTGTGGAGGCCGTCAACGCTGCCCGCCACACTCTGATCCAGGCCGCCACCGGGCTGGTCGTCATCGGCGGTGTCGTCTTCACCGCGCAGGGCTTGTGGTACACCGCGCAGTCCCTCGACGCCTCCCGCCAGGCCCAGCGGACCGCCGAGCAGGGGCAGATCACCGACCGGTACATCAAGGCCGTGGAACAACTCGGCTCCACCAAGATGGACGTTCGCCTTGGCGGCATCTACGCCCTGGAACGGCTCGCGAAAGACTCCCCGCGCGACCACCAGACCGTATACGAGGTGCTGGCCGCGTTCGTTCGCGAGCACGACCACAAGCTCAAGCCCGGCGTCCGTCTGCCGGGGGCACTCGCCACTGACGCGCAAGCCGCATTGACCGTCATCGGCCGTCGAAACGTCACCCTAGATACGCGTGCACCCAACCTGGTCCAGTCCCGTATTGCTAGGGCGGACTTGCGCCAATTGAACCTGGCCGGCGCGGACCTTTATGACACGGACCTTGCTGCCGCGGACCTGCGCAGCGCGAACTTGAACGGTGCGAATCTGACGGGCGCGAACCTGCCTAACGCGGACCTGACGGGCGCGAACCTGGCTGGCGCGAAGCTGCGCGGCACGAACCTGGTTGACGTGGACCTTGCCTACGCGGACCTGCGTGGCGCCGACCTGGCCGGCGTGGACCTGGGCGGCACGTACCTGGTTGGCGCGGACCTGCGCGGCGCGGACCTGAGGCATGTACGGGGAGTCACAGTGGACGAAATACGGAAAGAGACCCGGGTTGATGAGACCACGAAATTCTGATCGCATCTGGGCGCCTAGGGTCTGATCGACATGCCAGCGATCCGTCGTCGCAGCCGGATCTCCTGGTCGGCGAGCCGGTCATCGAGGACGAGGTTCCCGCCGACGACCCCGCGGTCGGTGCGGGTGAGCGTGATCTGCCGCACCCGCAGCGCGACACGCTGCCCCGCCTCGCCGGGCGCGTAGATGCGGTCGCCGGGCACGTAGTCCCGCAAGGGAAGCCAGCGCGTGTTGTTCGCGAACAGCAGCTCGCGGGTGCGCTGTACCCGCTCGACCGCGCCGCGCACGAGCAGCGAGTCGCCGACGAGGTTCGCGGCGGTCGCCTCGGTCACGCCAACCTGGCGGACGCCGACCTCCCACCGCCCCCACGGCAGCGGCGTACCGACGTTGACCCGCTCGACGCGGAATGAGCTGTCGCCGACGACGTACGCCGCGCTGGCCATGTCCTCCAGCGTGCCGACGTCGGGCGCGACGCGGATGTCCCTGCCGCCGGCGAGCGCCACCGGGGTGGCTCCGGTGGTGAGGTCGCGGAAGATCGCCGTGCTGGGCCGCCACGCTGACAGAGTTCGAGGGCTGGTCATGCGGATGTCGATGAGCCCGGCGTCCACGAGCGTGAGCAGGACCGCGAGCACGTCGGTGCCGAGCGTGATGCCCAGGCCGAACGTCTGGTTCCACGTCAGCGACGCCGAGTCCAGCGACCCGGTGAACGTCCACGCGAACCCCGACAGTGCGCCGCGCGCCTGCGCTTCGGTCAGCAGCGAGTTCATGATGAACCCGGCGGTGGCGTTGGGGGTCGGCGAGCCGTACATGCGCTGGCCGTTGACGGGGGCGATGGAGGCGTGCGCGTACGTGACGGCCTTCTTCAGCACCCACAGGTAGCTGGGGCAGTCGAAGCGCCACACGCCGGACAGGTCGAGCTGGTCGCCTTCGCGGCGGGCGCGGAGGAACCGGCCGTCGCCGTTCTCTGTCCAGACGTTGCCGTCCGCTGACCACTGGACGCCTATTTCGCACGGTGCGGCGACGAGTTCGGCTCCGACTGCGTGCGCGCTGTAGGCGAACTTCAAGCTCGGCACGTCGTTGAGAGGCCAGGCGACCTGGATGTCCAGGGGGTGCGGGAGGATGCCGAGTCGTGCGCCGTTGGGGGCGTAAGCGACGAGGCGGATGTCGAACGGCACCGCCCCTCCCCAGATTGCAGCGCTACGACGGGAGTAGCGCCTGTTCTCCGACGTGCGGGCGTGGCCAAGCTGGACGTTTATGTCCGGTCAATGCCCGGTTGCTGGCCTGGTTTTGTTCCTCCTCGTGATCGATCGTCTCTTGGTAAGAGAAAGGAGTTCTACTTTGATCCGGAACAAGTTGCTCACAGCAATGGCCGGAGCCACGCTCGTCGCAGGACTGACCGCCGCAGCGCCTTCGGGCGCAGCGGCGGTAACGACGGGCAGCGTGGCGGGGTCGGCCGTCGTTGCCTCGGAGAGTGGATGCAGTCTCTACACCTGTATCGAGGCGTTCCGTACTGTGGCCAACGTGGTCTACGCCCGGGCAACGAAACGCCCCGGTGGACCCAACGTCTGCGAGAGCGCACCGTATCACTTCCGTATCTGGGGACCGGGGGGCAAGAGCGTTAACAGCGAGCTCATCCACTACTGCTGGCAGTGGACCAGGTATGTCACCTTCAGTCCTGGCAAGGTCTGCGCCGAAGGATGGGCCCACGTGCCCGGAGGGGTGCAGAGCAGAGGGTTGCCCTGCGTCACCCTCTGATTCCCGCCCTTAAGTCGTGCTCCAGTATGCACGCCGTTTGCACACAGGTTGCGGCACTCGGTGGACGCTGACTGGAGGGCAATGTCGCAGTCCGGGAGGACAAACGACGGCCTCAATCACAGGTACGCGCGCCGCGCCCGGACCTCCAGCCGGGATGCGGCGGTCGTGCCGGAGGCGGTGCAGTTGATGAGCACGGCGCGGGAGAACGGGTCGCCGACCGCGACGGCGGGGGTGAGGTGGATCCACCGTGACGCGCTGCCGGGTCCGAACACGGAGATGACGCCGGTCCGGTCGGTGCCTGTCGCGAGGTCCCAGGTGTCGGCGGTGACGACGGCGGCGCGCATCGCGGCGGCGTCGATCAGCAGCCGCTCGAACGCGGTGATGCTGTTGGAGCCGCCGGTGAGCAGGCCGACCGCGCCCTGTGTGGCCACGTCCCGGATGGTGATGCTGGTGGCCGGGCCGGTGACGCGGATCAGCGAGTCGGTGATGGGCGCGGTGCTCCCGGCCAGGGTGATGATCGTCTGGCCGTTGGCGTTCGCCGAGCCTTCCCAGGTGGTGACCGTCTCGTCCCGCCAGTACACCGAGGGGACTTCGACGACGGCGGCCAGGCGGGCGCGGGCGGCGCCGACCCACAGCTCAGGCTCGGAGGCGGCGATGACGGTCACGTCGGCGACGCGGACGATGCTCCCTGCCTGGTAGCGGAGGCTCATGAGCCGGTGCCGCACCCCCAGGAGCGCGGCCAGCAGCACGTCCGGCGCCCACTGCAAGGTCCGGGATGCGCGGAAGGAAGCGGGCGACTACCGCGCAGGGCGCGATCGGCCTGGTGGCGGCGCTCGCTCCAGCAGCCCCGCGATCCGGCCGCGCAGCCACCGCCACGACCGGCCGCGGTCGCCCGCGATCGGCACATGCAGCTTCGTCGAGCGGACCTGCCCGAGCGGCACCGGAGTGCCCCACAAGTAGCGGGCCGCACGCTGGATCCAGCCGGTGAAGCCCTTACTTGGCCGGTCCCAGCCCTTGGGGTCCAGGCCGATGCCGTGCATCATCCCGGACGCGCCGTACACCTGCGCGAGCTGGTCAGGGTCGCCCGCGTACCAGGCTCCCCACTCCTCATACAGCCGCATCTCGCGCCGGATGTGCGGCGGTGGCCACTCCTGGTCATGGTCAGGCAGCGGCATGATCGCCCTCACTCTGTTCTCGAAGGGTCGCAACGTGTGTCGGCGGCGGCCGGAAGCGCGCGGGGGTCAGATGACGTCGATCAGCCCAGCTGGCAGCACCGGAAGCTGACGCGGCGCGGTCACGCGCACCCACGCCTGCCAGGTGCCGTCCGGCTTGGCAACGGTGCCGCCAGGGCCGAACAGGATCTGCGCGACCGCGCCCCGCGCGCTGGCCGAGTCCGGCTTCCACTCGGCCGGCTTCCAGTCGCCGGGCACCGGTTCGACGCCGGGCACGGTGAACGCGACCTCCACCTGCTCCGTTCCGGCCGCGCCGTGCACCCAGAACGGCAGCCACTCCAGCGATAGCGACGAGATCGTCTCCACTGGGACTCCTTAAGCAACAACGATGCCGCGGCGGTTTGCCGCCAAGAGTCACATCCAGGCCGGATCAGGACCCCCGAGATAACTTCTGAGAACACCCAGGCGGACGCGGAAGGTATACAGCCGAAGCGACACGGTGCCCGTCACACCTCGCTTCCCACCAGCTGCGAGCAGTTGCTGGTCGACTACACCGCCCCACGCCCCGCTGTTCCAACCTCAACGCCATGCCGGACCATGGTCAACGACGACCACGCCTGCCGCGCCCAACGGTCACCATCACCTGTCGAGGCGTCCATGCCGCGCGGCCACCGGGTTGGTGAGACATGGAGGGCCGGTTCTCCAAGAAACACATTGTTTGCCTGCCCGATGAGGGCTGCCAAACAATCTCGCCGCCACGATCCTGGCGGCATAGGCACGGCGGGCAAGCGGTCTCGGACAAGGACCCGCTTTCTGCTGAGCGCCCTGAGCCTCAACCTCTGCTCTGCGTGCAGGTAGGGCTTAGTGCGATCTGCTATTCGATCCCTGCAGATTTCGGAGGACAGATGAACGACAAAGGAACGCATCGCATGCGCGGCTTGGTGCGGGCGGGCACCGCGACTGTCGCCGCGACCGCCACCCTCCTGTGCATGACGACGGCGTCGGCTCAAGCCGACCGCAGCGGGGCCAACAGCCTCGGGCCCACGCGGCAGGCGGGATGGGAGGACGGAGGCTACTACGGATGCCTATATATAAGAGCCTGCTGACAAAGGGTTTGGTCGCTGAGGCGGGGACGAGGCATGCCTTGGTCGAGGCCATCTTCGAGTGATACGCCCGCGGCCGGGGCCCAAGGAAGACCACAAGGCCGCTGCCCCTGCGGGCTGTCGGCGATCGGGGACGCGGGCCGAAGCCTTGGGCCGCGAGCCACGTGGCGCAGTGGCTGGGCCAGGCGGACGCGGTCAGTTCGCCGTGGGCGAGCCCGGGCGCGTGCTTGCCCGTGTCAGGCGGGTCATGCGTTGCGTTCTGTCGGGGCGACGAACCTGGTCAGGAGGGTTTGGAGGGTTTCGAGCTCGGCGTCGGTGAATGATCCGAACAGGTCTTCCGCGGCGCTGGCCGCGAGGCGCTGGGCGGTGTCGAGAGCGTCGATGCCCTTGTCGGTCAGGCTGAGATTGGCCACCCGTTTGTCGGTGGTGGACCGGGCCCGGGAGAGGTATCCGAGGGTTTCGAGGTCTTCGACGGTGCGGACCATGCCCGCCTTGTCGCTGCCGGTCTGTCGGATCAGGTCACGCTGGGTCGAGACGCCGTCGCGGCCCAGGAGCATCATCACGCCGAAGTGGCGGCCGGTCAGGCCGAGCGAGGAGAGGGCGTTGTTCAGCGTCCCGGCGGCTCGTTGGTGCGACTGGCGCAGCAACAGGCCGAGTTGGAGGTCGACTCCCCGCGGCTTCGGCATGGTTCTATCCTATGTTAGATTCATATGGATCGGATTCAAATGAATCTATTGGACGAGACGAGGACGGCGTGTGACGACGACACAATCAACAGGGGATGCCGCCGTGGTACGCGGGCTCACGCCGCGCTGGCCGTGCTGGGTGTTCCGCATCACGAGCACAGTCGCGATGATCATGCTGTTCGATCAGGCGGTCTTCGCCGGTCAGTTCCTCTCCGGCAGCTACGACTCACTGCACGTTCACCGCGAGAACGCGACCTTCGCTGGCATCTCCGTCCTCATCTCCGCCGTCGCGGCCGTACTTCAGCGGTGGCCCGGACGCGGACCCTGGTGGCCCATCCTGGCCTGCCTCGGCCTCTTCGGCCTGATCGGGCTGCAGATCGTTCTCGGTTTCTCGCGAGCGATCAGCCTGCATATCCCGCTCGGTGTGGCGATCATCCTCCTCGCCGCCGCTCTCGCTGCCTGGGCCTGGAGACGCCGATGACCGAGGAGAACCGCCGGATCAAGTTGAGCCGCCGGGCGTTCATCGGCGCCGGCCTTGTCGCTGGCATCGGCCTGGGAGTGGGGATCCCGTTCTCCCTCGGCGCGGCCGGGCACACCTCGACCGGCAATCTGCTCCGCAGCCGATTGCCACTCCCGCAGCCGTTCACGATGCCCTTCCAGACCCCGCCCGTACTGAAGCCGGTGCGCAGCGACGCCGATACCGACTACTACGAGATCACTCAGACCGCGGCGACGGCCTCGATCCTGCCGGGGGTGAAGACGGTGATCTGGGGCTACAACGGGATCTTCCCCGGCCCCACCATCGTCAGCCGACGTGCCCGCACGACCGTGGTGACGCACACCAACAACCTTCCCGTTCCCACGATCGTGCACCTGCACGGCGGCCGTACCCCGCCCGACAGCGACGGATACCCGATCGACTTCGTCTACCCCGTCGACAGGTCCTACATGAACCAGCACATGAACATGGACCACACGAACATGGGCGGCTCGATGGTCGGAGACACCACCGAAGGCCACCGCTCCTACACCTATCCACTCGACCAGCGCGCGGCGATGCTCTGGTACCACGACCACCGGATGGACTTCACCGGCCCGAGCGTCTGGCGCGGACTCGCCGGCCTCCACTTCGTGCGAGACGACGAAGAAGACGCTCTCGGCCTGCCCTCCGGCCCACGCGAGCTCCCTGTCATGATCACCGATCGCAGCTTCGCCGCGGACGGCTCTCTGTCCTACCCGAGCATCGACGGGAGCCTGATGAGGACACCCGGCGTCACCGGCTCATTCGTCGCCGGCGTCCTTGGAGACGTCATGCTCGTCAACGGCACCCCCTGGCCGGTTGCGAGAGTCGACGGCGCCACATACCGCCTGCGCATCATCAACGCCTGCAATGCCAGACGCCTCGACCTGCGTCTCGACCCGCAACCCGATGGCCTCCTGACACAGATCGGCACGGACGGCGGGCTCCTTGCCGCACCAATTCGTCATGAGCATGTCGAGCTCGCCCCCGCGCAACGTCTCGACGTCATCATCGACTTCTCCAGCTACAAACCCGGAACCGCGGTGACGCTGCTCAACGACTTCGGTGACGGGAACATGTCCCAGATCATGCGCTTCATCGTCGGTGAGAAAGCCGACGAGCCGTTCACAGTTCCCGACAAACTCTCCACAGTCGAATCGCTCACCGCAGCCCAGGCCGTCACGACCCGCACCTTCCGCTTTCAATCGGGAGACGTCAACCACATCAAGGGCTGGCTCATCGACGAGCGGCCATTCAGCCCCGACGACATCGCCGCCGCGCCGAAGCTCGGCACCGTCGAGGTCTGGCGGCTCATCGCGGACTTCCATCACCCCGTGCACCTCCATCTCAGCCCCTTCCAGGTGCTCTCCCGAGGTATCGGCGGCCCCGGGGCATTCGACGCCGGATGGAAGGACACCATCGACCTGCGGGCTTCGGAAGAAGCAGCAATCGCGATCAGATTCGACGGTTATCCCGGCAAGTACGTCTTCCACTGCCACAATCTGGAACACGAGGACAGGGCCATGATGGCCAACTTCACCACCCGATGACCGAGGAAGTCTCCGGTGCGGGCGGATCCCTACCGGCTGGCAGCCAGGCGGAGAAGACTCGTCTCGGCGCGCCCAGCGGCTTCGGCCTGCACATGACGCCTACTTCGATTCCGCCGAACACGCCGGTGCCAGGGCCGTCAGCGCCCGCGACCTCACCCACCTCGGCCACCCCGCCAGCCCTCACTTCGAAGCCGCGCTGCGGCTGCGCAGGCCAGGGTTCGACCGGGTACAGACGACGGACCGGATCGGCCTGGCCGCCGCGCTCGTGAACGCCAGCGATTGCGCCTCGCCGGGGTGCCGATGTCGCGGCCGGAAACCGTCATATCCGTCGGATCTGACCGATGCCGAATGGGCGGTGCTGGAAGGTGAGGCGCGGGCGGTGATGGCCGAGCTGGTCGCAGTCACCGGCAGGCCGATGGTGCATGACTTGCGAGCGGTGCTCGACGCGGTCACCTATATAACCCGGTATGGGATCGAGTGGCGGGCTCTGCCGGTGGACTTCCCGCCACATGAGGCAGTGTACGCGTTCTTCCTGCGCTGGTCCCGGCGTGGCCTGCCCGAACGGCTCGCCGGGCGGTTACGCGGCCGTCTGCGGGTCATGGCCGGACGCGGCGAGTTGCCGACGGCCGGGTGCATCGACTCCCAGACGGTCAAGGCGGCCGAGACTGTCGAGGCCGCGGCCTGCGGTTATGACGGGGGCAAGAAGCTGAAGGGGCAGAAACGGCATATCGCCGTCGACACCCTCGGGCTGCTGCTGTGCGCGATCGTCACCGCCGCGTCGGTTCAAGATCGGGACGGCGCACACCCGTTGCTGGCCCGGCTGCGGGAGAAGTTCTCCACCATCGCGCTGGTATGGGCTGACGGCGGCTACGCCGGACGCCTGCTCGCCTGGGCACGCGACGTCCTCCACCTGACCGTCACCATCGTCAAGCGCTCCGACGACATCCGCGGCTTCGTCGCCCTGCCCCGCAGGTGGGTGGCAGAACGAACATTCGCCTGGTTGACCCGCTACCGCCGGCTCGTACGGATCTACGAACGCAAACCCGAACACCACGAAGCCATGATCTGGTGGGCCACCGTGCACCAGATGACCCGCCGCCTGACCCGCGAACTGGCAGGCCAACCGCCCCCTGGCCGCTGGAGCGACCCGCCCCCGCTTCCGAACCTGTCCAGTCCCGACCGGCGCGGCAAGGTCCTGCAACTCCTGGCCGCCGAGCCCTGGCGAGCCTGGAAAGGGGTCGAACTGGCCGCCATCCTCGGAATCGAGAACATCAACAGCTTCCGCGTCCAACTGTCCCAATGGTCCCACCAGGGTTACATCAACAAGATCGGACCAGCCCTCTACGGCCCCATGCCCACAAGCTCTTAAGCCTTTGTCAGCAGGCTCTAAGAGACGATCGGCTACTCAAGGACATCCACCTCGACAACATCTACTGCTCACGTCCGGCCAGGGTCAAGCTCGTCATCAAGGTGGGGCCGGACAAATGCGTGACCGTACCCGCCTACGGATGGAAGATCATCGACTATAACGGGTGGTGGCTGGACAAAGTGAAGAGCTGCTGAGTTCCGCGCTCCGGAGCCGCTAGTGGATCCACCTACTCCACTCACTCACGACCACGACAGGCCGCTGTAGGCAGCCGACGTCCCGGTGGAGTGGCTGCGACCGCAAGATAAAAAATGATCGACTCAGCGTCCAAAACCATGTTTTTACGCGCGGGAGGCGGACCAGGTACGGTGAGGCGGGTCAGCGCTCCACTGCCGCCGCGTCGGGGTGGCGCTCCACGTGCGGCGCGGCCCGTCCACGCTGGTGATGTCGCGGCCGAGCTGCCTGAGCGGCCGGGCCTGATCGGTTTCGACGCTCCGCCCGACGAGGCGGATCTTGCGGCGGCCGACCGCATGCGCCAGGCCGGACTCGCTGGCCTGGCCGATCGTGCGGGCGTGGGCGGGCCGGACCGCGACTGCCGCACTCACGTCGAGCGCCTGCCCGAGGAGCCGCAGCTTGACGGGCCGGATCGGCAGCGCGAGATCAGTCTCGACGACGCGGCCGAGCGCGGCACCTGCGTCGCCTGTGACCGCTGCCGCAGTGTCGGCCTCCGTCACCTGCCCGATGATCCGGCGGTGCGCGGGCCTGACCTGAGCGGCCCGGCGCTGCCCGGGCCGATCCACGGCAACGGACATGTGCGCGGCCTGCGGGAGCGCAGGCATCGGCAGCGCCGGCGTTTGCAGAAGAAGGGCACTCCTGCGGCGCGGCGGGTGCTGCGCCGCCTGTCCGGGCGTGAGCACCGGATGATGACCGACATCAACCACCAAATCAGCAAACACGTGGTGCGCGAAGCCGAACGCACCGGCCGCGGCATCGCCCTGGAGGACCTCCGGGGCATCCGCGGCCGGCAAGGGCTCACCGGCTCCAGCGGCGCACCCTGCACGGCTGGGCCTTCGCCCAGCTGATCGACTTCACCCGCTACAAGGCCACGCAGGCCGGGGTCGCCTTCCTGCCGGTCGATCCCGCCTACACCTCGCAGGCCTGTCCCCACTGCGGGTGCGTCTCCAGAGCGAACCGGCCCGCGCGGGGCCGGTTCGTCTGCACCGGCTGTGGCCTCGCTGGGCACGCCGATCACATCGCGGCCCGCAACGTCGCCGTACGCGGTGATGCGGGCTGGGCTGTTGTAAACCAGCCGCACGCTACCGGCCTCCCTTCAGCCAGACGGGACCGTGAGAGCAAACCACCGGCTTCGGCCGGTGGTAGTTGACTTCTGGGTCAGCTCGCGGCGCGGTCGCCGAGCGGGCGGCGGCGCAAGGCGGGGTCGGTCAGGGGCGCGGGGCTCCAGAGGCCGACAGGGTGGTAGACGTTGGTGCCGGGCGGCACGAGCTCGTCGATCCGGTCGAGCACGGTGTCGTCGAGCACCAGCGAGGCGCCCTTCAGCAAGCCCTCCAGCTGCTCCATCGTGCGCGGGCCGAGGATGACCGAGGTGACCGCCGGATGTGACATGACGAAGGCGATGGCCAGCGCCGGCAGGGTGCAGCCGAGCTCGTCCGCCAGTTTCACCAGCTCCTCGACGATCTCCAGTTTGGCTGCGTTGACCGGGATAGACGGGTTGAACCGTTCTGGCGCGAGCGCGGCGCGGCCCCGCGACATGTCGACCTGCTGCCCCTTGCGGTAACGGCCGGTCAGGAACCCCCAGCCCAGCGGGCTGTAGGTGAGCACGCCCATGCCGAGCCGCTGCGCCGTGGGAAGGACGTCGGCCTCGATGCCGCGGGCCAGGATGTTGTACGGCGGCTGCTCGGTGCGGAACCGGTACAAGCCGCGCTGCCGGGCCACGTGGTAGGCCTCGACCGTCTCGTGCGCCGGGAAGGCCGAGCTGCCGAAGGCCCGGATTTTGCCCTGCCGTACCAGATCGGTCAGTGCGGAGAGGGTCTCCTCGATGTCGGTCCGGTGGTCGGGGCGGTGGATCTGGTAGAGGTCGATCCAGTCGGTGCGCAGCCGCTTGAGACTCGCCTCGACCTCGCGCATGATCCAACGCCGCGAGTTGCCGCTGCGGTTGGGCCCCTCCCCCATCTGGAAGTGCACCTTCGTCGCCAGCACCACCTCGTCTCGCCGGCCCTGCAGCGCTTTGCCCACGATCTCCTCGGATTCGCCCGCCGAGTACATGTCAGCGGTGTCGACGAAGTTGATCCCGTGGTCGAGGGCGGTGTGGATGATGCGGATGCTGTCATCGTGGTCGGGGTTGCCGGCCGAGCCGAACATCATGGTGCCGAGGCAGTGGGTGCTGACCTCGATACCAGTGCCGCCGAGGATGCGATATCTCATACTTCGGAACCGTAGAATCTAGAGCCGACTCTAGGTCAAACTGGGCCGCATGTCGGGTTTGAGCATCGGTCAGGTCGCCGAGCGCACCGGGCTCAGCGTGCACACACTCCGGTTCTACGAGCGGGAGGGGCTGCTGGCCCAGCCGGTACGGCGGGGAACCGCAGGGCACCGGGTCTACAGCGAGGGTGACGTCGACTGGCTGGGCGTGTGTATCCGGCTGCGGGCCTCCGGCATGCCCCTGACCGACATCCGGCGCTACACCGAGCTCGTCAGGGCAGGCCAAGGCAACGAGGTGGAACGGCTGGAGGTGTTGCGCGAACATCGGGAACGGGTGCTCGCCCAGATGCATGAACTCAAGGAGTGCCTCAAGCTGATCACCCACAAGGTGGCCGTCTACGAGAGCCGTCTGGGTTTGCGGGACAACGTCCCAGATTGTGCGCCCTAAGCCTCTTCGGGGATTCCTTCGATGCTCACCGTTGGAGGGGCCGGCCGCGGGTCCAGAAATCCACGGAGGCGGCCAGGTCTGACGTCGGCACGGTGGGTTTCCAGCGCCGGCCATACGTGCCGTGTCAGCGGCCGCGTCAGCACGGCGACGGCCCGCTATCAGAGGGGTCGGCGATCGTAAAGGCCATGAACGGCGCGGCGGTCACGGCCACCAGGCCGAGGCCACCGGGCACCAGCAAGAACCCATCTCTCACAAAGGAACACACCATCATGGCCATCACCCTCTCCGAGCAGGACCAGCACACCCTCCGCACCGCCGCCTGGGGCGCCGTCTCCCTGATCACCGCCGCCGGCGCCGCCGGCTCCCCGCACAAGGCGGCCACCCAGGCCTCCATCGCCCTGACCTCCGCCACCGGCGTCGTCGGGCACGTGCTCACCAAGGCGCCCAAGGGCCTGTACAGCAGCAAGACCACCGCCGCCCTCGCCGACCAGGTGCTGCCCGCCCTGACCGCGTCCATGACCCTGCTCCAGCAGCTGGACGCCGCCGAGGCCGACAACTTCCGCCGCACCGTTCTCGTCACCATCGAGGCCGCCGGCCACGGCCAGAAGAGCGAGCCCAGCCCCACCATGGCCGAGATGGCCCGCAAGATCACCGCAGCCCTCGACGCCGCCTGATGGGATGTCCGCCTCGTGTCACAGGGGTCCGTTTCGAACCCCTGTGACACGACGGCGTGCGCACGATCAACGGTCATGGGATCGGCCCATTCACGCGGTCAGGGTTCGGCTCTGCGATCGGAGTCCGGCCGAAAAATCGTTTGCCTCGCGTAGTGGGCTCGGGGAATGTGGTGTCCATGAGGCTCTGACGGACAGCACCGCTATTTCGAGATGCCACGGCGCTCACTCGCCGCCGTGATGCCGCATGCCCACATCCTGTTCAGCGAAGAGAGCGTCTTTGTCTCAGCAACACTCCCTGCCTCCGGCCGCTGCGGCCACGGTCACCGTGTTCGCCTCCCCCACGAGCTGGATCGAGTCCGATGCCGTCGCACAGTGCCGTCAGGTGGCCGCCCTCGACGGCATGATGCACGTCGCCGCCATGCCCGACCTGCACCCCGGCAAGGGCGCCCCCATCGGCGCCGCCATGACGTCGACCGTCCTGTACCCGTTCCTGGTGGGCTCCGACATCGGTTGCGGCATCGCCGTGTTCCCCATCAAGCTCAAGCGCGCTGTACCCGAGAAGCTCGCCGCCCGGTTCCCCGACCTCGATCGCGCGCTCGACCCTGAGGAAGATGCCGACGATCCCGCCTGGACCGTGGTGAAAGGCGACATCCCCGCAGGTCACGTCGAAGGGCTCGGGACGGTCGGCCGGGGCAACCACTTCGTGGAGCTGGCGCGGATCGGGAGCGTCTTCGAGCCGGAGCACGCGAACCGGCTCGGGCTCGACGCCGGCGACCTGGTGCTCATCGTCCACAGCGGTTCCCGAGGGCTGGGCGAGCGGATCCTGCGGGCGCACACCGAGGTCCACGGCGCGGGCCCCGCTCCTGATCCCGGTGCATACCTGGCGATGCATGACGGCGCCGTACGCTGGGGGTCGCTCAACCGGCGACTGCTGGCCGCCCGGGTCGCTCATGCCCTGGGGGCCGAGCCCACCGAGCCGATCGTCGACCAATGCCACAACCTGGTCGAGGTCCGCGACGGCATCTACCTGCACCGCAAGGGGGCGGCGCCGGGTGACGGCCGTGACGTGCTCATCGCCGGTACGCGAGGCACCCCGTCCTACCTCGTGGCAGGCCACGCCGGGCCGAACGCCAACCATTCCGTGGCCCACGGTGCGGGCCGCAAGATGTCCCGTGCGGACGCGCTGCGCCGGGGGAAGGCCAAGCACACGGTTGAAGAGCTGCGCCGCACGCCCATGGGGTCGCTGGTGGTGTGTGGCGACCGGCAATTGCTGTTCGAGGAGGCGCCGTCGGCGTACAAGCGCATCGAGCAGGTGATCGACGACCTCGTCCACCATGACCTGGCCACACCCGTGGCCACCACGATCCCGCTGGTCACGTACAAGACGGCTGACCAGAGAGACCACCGGGAGCACCGCCGTAAGCGGGGGCGGTCGTGAGCGACCACCTGCTCCTGTCCGCCGGGCGCGGCCCGCAGGAGTGCGCCTGGGCCCTGGCCCGGTAAGTGCGGGCCCGTGAGGACACGCCGCGATGGGCGGTCTCCCGGCCCAACCGGCGGATGTACCTGTGAGAAAGCAGGCGACTCAGCGTTGCAGGCCGTCCCATGACCACCGGGGGATGCTCAGGCCCTCCGGTACGTCGTCCGCGGACTCCGGATAGCGGGCCATGGCCGTGGTGGTCGCCCAGGCGAAGTAGTCGTGCAACACCTGCCGGAGCGGCTCCCCCGTGGTCAGCCCCACGTCCTCAAGAGCCCGGTCGAAGCAGGCGATCGCGCGGCCATCCATCTCCTCGTGCGGGCCGTTGCCGCTGTGCATGCGCACGACGGACGTCTCGTCGCCATACTGATCTGAGTAGAGGGTCGGTCCACCAAGTGCCTCGGCCCAGTACGCGGCCAGCCGCTCGGTGTGCTGAGGGTGAAAGCCATGGCCGAAGGCATGGCCGACCACCTCGTCCGCCATCACGCGAGCATGCCACGCTTCGGCAAGGCGGAGCAGGCCCTTGCTGCCGCCCACGGCCGTATACACAGTCTCCATGCACCGAGAATGCCAGGGCCGGCAGACAATCCACAGGCCCCGCCTTGGTCAGGAGCCGCTGGATGAGGACCATGTCCTCAGGAAAGAACCCCCCGCACGGAGAACTCCCGCGCGGAAGATCGCGTCAAAGCGTGAATGAGTTCCTTGCGTGTGTTCGTGGCGGCTGCCCTCATCGTCTGCGGCGCCGGATGCGGCGGTGACGTGGCCGGCCTTCGGCAGGGTCATCATGCGCCCACTCCGGGCCAGGCCTCCGCGGCGCTGCTTCTGCCGGAGCGGCCGGGAGATCTCCATCTGGAGCAACTGGTCACATCGGAGGCCGAGCAGGATCCGGTCACGGCGTACGCGGAAGGCGCCACCCTCGGCGGCAGGACGCTGGCCGTCCTCGTGACAGCGTCGGAGGACGGCGAGCAGCCGTATGGTGGAAAGCCGGTCAAGCTGGACAAGCACGAGGCGACCATGGGCGGATCGGGACAGCACCGCTGGATCACCTGGCCGGTAAGGTCGAGCGAGGACTTCGAGTCGTTCGCGGTGCTGGGCCACGGGTTGTCGGAGGCCGAGCTGATCAGGGCGGCCAACGGAGTGGCAGAGGATCTGCGGCGGCCCCGGATCGACGCCGCGTATCTGCCGCAGGGGCTGAACCTCGTCAAGACCGGTTCGCTGCCGATCGGCAACTGGCAGGCGGAACTCGGCGAAACCGAGCAGGTCTGGACCAACCGGCGGGCGCGAGCCAGGCTCTCCGTCAGCCAGCTGCCCGGCGATGCCGGCATGGAGATTCTTACCGGCGCCACGGTCATGGGAGAGCCTCGGGAGATCCGCGGCACCACCGGCCTGGCGGGTGGCGACCTCCTGTCCAGCGGATCGCTCAGCTTGGACTGGGTGCACGACGATCCGGCCCTCATGATGCCCAAGGTCCGGCTCTGGCGGGAGAACGGCATGATCGTCAAGGTGTCCGCGCTGGGTCTGGCCGACGAGGTGGTGGACGCGTTCGTACGAGATCTGCGCCCGGCCGGCCCCGAAGCCGTCGAGCGGGCGCGTGACCAGATCCTGGAGTACCCTCCGGACCTGCTGTTCCCGCCCGCCGACGATCAGAACCGTCCCTTGCGCGTCGTCACGCACGGCAGGAACGCCGAACGGGCCTGGGCCATGAGCGCCGGACTGCAGGGAAGAACCTTCACGTGGAACTTCCGCGTGCTCTCCCGCCGAGCCGAGATCGTGGACGGTGGCGGTGGGAGCTTCGAACCGTGGAAGCCGGAGTACGGCCGGGTGCCGCTGATGATCATGCGTGACGTGATGGAGCTCGGTCTGCCCAGCGACAACGTCCTCGTCGGCTTCGCAGGGACCGGGGTGAGGAAGGTGCGCATCAGCTACTCGGATGGCACCTCGGCAGAGCTTCCGCTCGGTCCGGTGGGTCCGGGCGGCGTCCGCTGGTTCTCCGCCGAGGTGAGGTCCCGCTCGTTCAAGCTCTCCGCCGAGATGAAGGACGGCAAGGTCACCGACTCCGTACGGCGCCTCCCCTGAGCGGCCCGTTGAACCGCCCCGAACCGGTGCGGGAAGGAACGGTGGTCGCGGCGCGATCCCGGCGCGGGAACCTGTTAACTGCGTCACCTGGGCCTCCAACAAAGCCGGAGTGGTTCAAGCAGCGTGTCAAGGCCCTGATCCACGGCGAGCTGCAACTGGCGAAACTGCGGCCTGAAGCCACGGCCGCGGGTGCCGTGACCTTTCAGGATCAGCAGGTCAGGCGGTGAGGGCGGCCGCCGCTTCCCGGTAGATGACGCTCGGGTCCTCCGCCAGCCATGCCTTCACCTGGCGGCTCCAGGAGGTCGGTGTCCGCAGCGCCCAGGTGCAGGCCCGTCACCAGGGTGCGCTGGTGGGCCAGCTCCAGACGGACGTTGTTGGTGAGCGCCCACTCGGCGGCCTTGGCCGCGTGGTAGGCGCCGGCGCCGTCGTAGGCGAGCCACGAGATCGCGGACAGAACGTTGAGAATCGCGCCGTCGTCCAACTGGGGCGCAAAGGCGCGGATCAGGTTGAGGCTGCCATAGAAGTGGGTGTCCATCTCGCGGCGAATCGTGTCCAGGTCCTGCTGGGTGTCGGCCTCGACGAAGGTGGCCGTGAGACCAGCGCGCTCGGCCAGCTCCCGTGCCCGGGCGATCGCTACCGGGGAGAAGTCCACGCCGGTGACGCGGGCAGGCCCGGCACCTCGGGCGATGACCGGTCCGATCCGCGGTGCACCAGCAGGACCTCATCGCCGCGCTCGGCAAGCCGTTCGGCCACCCGGCGACCCAGGAACCACGTCCCGCCCAGCATCAGCGCTCGCTTCATACCTCGACCCTAAAAGCAGCCCCGGCGATGGATCCCTTCGTGCACGGGTAGTCAATGGGCGTGCTCTGGCCGCCAATGACGCAGCCACCGGCCTCTCGCCAGGATGCGGGCATGCGACCAGATTCGACCGTTCAGATGATGCAGTACATCACCGGCGCATGGGTCTCGCAGGCGATCAGCGTTGCGGCCACGCTCGGGGTGGCCGACGAACTGGCCCGGGGACCCCACCAGGTGGAGGAGCTCGCCCAGGCGGTGGGCGCGGACGCCGATGCCCTGTACCGGCTGCTGCGTGCACTCACCGATCTCGGCCTCTTCCAAGAGCTCGACGATCAACGGTTCGCGCTGACGGAGGTGGGCGAGCTGCTGCGTACCGACCAGCCCGGCTCCCTGGCCGGGATGGCCAAGCTGATCGGCGCGCCCTTCCACCGCCGCGCGTGGACCGACCTGGTCGAGAGCGTGCGCACCGGAGAATCGGCCTTCGAGCGGCTGTTCGGCTTCGGCTTCGACCATTTCCGCGACCACCCGGACGACGGGCGGATACTCAACGAGGGCATGACCGCGGTCTCCGGTGCCCTCGTGGCTCCTTCGGTGTTGGCCTACGACTTCAGCCCATTCCGGACAATCGTGGACGTGGGCGGGGGACACGGCGCGCTCCTGGCGGCGGTCCTGTCCGAACACCCCAAGAGCAGGGGAGTGCTCTTCGACCTGCCCCACGTCATCCAGAGCGCCGGAGAGCCACTGGCGATGGCCAGCGTGAAGGACCGGTGTGAGCTCGTGGGCGGGGACTTCTTCGAGTCGGTGCCGTCCGGGGGTGATGCCTACCTGCTGTCGAACATCATTCACGACTGGGGTGACGACGACGCGGTGCGCATCCTCGCCAACTGCCGGGCCGCCATGAAGGACACCGGACGGGTGCTGTTGTGCGAATCCGTCATCCCCGACGCGCCCCGCGAGCCATCCCCCACCACGCTGATCGACCTGGAGATGCTGGTGATGGCCAGGGGTGCACGGCAGCGTACGGCGAGCGAGTACACGCTGCTGTTCGAGCGGGCGGGCCTGCACCTGACCGGCGTCCACGGTGACCGAGGCACCTTCAGCATCGTGGAGGGGCGGCCGTTGCCCGAATGAGATCGGCAGCACGTTCGGCGATCGCGATCGTGTCGAATTCCGTTGATCCTCACAAGGGCCGCAGAGCGGCGCGCCCACAGGAAGAGGCGATGGTGATGAGGCATGCATCGTCAACGTGGCGGCGTAGGAGGTCAATGACGGGGACATCGCCCGCTTCTTAACGTGGCCATGACAGACGTGGGCCGCGGAGAGCGGGCGATGATGATGGAAACGGTCGATTGCATGGTCGTCGGCGCTGGGCCGGCCGGGTTGGCGGCCAGCGCGGCGTTGACGATCCAAGGAGTCGAGCACTTGGTGGTGGAGCGGCACCGGGTGGGTCAGAGCTGGCGGTCCCAGCGGTGGGCCTCCTTCCGGCTCAACACGCCGGGGTGGATGAATCCGGTCCTGGGCCCGCGGCATGCGCGGGCGGACTGCGGTTATGCGACCGGCGCGCAGGTCACCGCGCTGTTGGACGAGCTCGGCAAGCAGGCTCCGGTACGCGAGGGCGTGGCGGTGACCGGGCTGGCATCGGCAGGCGACGGGTTCGCCCTGCGTGGCGCTGACGGCGAGATACGTGCGCGAAGCGTCGTGGTCGCCACCGGTGACCAGAACGTGCCAAGACTGCCCGCGCCAGCCCGTCGGATGCCGAGGCGGATCGTGCAGTGCCACGCGGCGGATTACCGCGACCCGGATGCGCTGCCGGACGGGGCGGTGTTGGTGGTGGGAAGCGGGCAGTCGGGCTGCCAGATCGCCGAGGACCTGCTGGCGGCGGGCCGGCGGGTGGTGCTGTCAACGAGCCGGGCCGGGCGGGTGCCGACTCCGTACCGGGGCCGCGACTGCACCGAGTGGCTGGTCGAGGCCGGATTCCTGGACCAGAGGCCGGAGAAGCTGCCCGACCGCTCGGTTATCGATGAGCCGCAGCCGATCATCGCCCCCGGAGGCCGCAGTCTGAGCCTGCAGGCGCTGGCCAGATCCGGGGCGATGCTGACCGGGCGTATGACGCGGGTCGCCGGCGAGCACGTGCATTTCGACGACAGCACGGCGGCCAACATGGCCGCGGGCGACGCCGCGGCCCGGCGCGTACGCGCGATGATCGACGAGTTGATCCGGCGCAGGAACCAGCCCGCGCCCCCCGCCGAGGCCGACCCGGCCGGCGCGCCGATCGATCTCGATCCTCCGCCGGAGATCGACCTGCGTGCACGCGGTGTCTCCTCGGTGGTGTGGTGCACCGGCTTCACCGGCGACTTCTCCTGGCTGGATCCCAGGCTGCTGGACGCCGCCGGGCGGCCCTGCCATCAGGGTGCCGCCGGGCCGCTTCCCGGCCTGTTCTACCTGGGCCTGTCCTGGCTGATCCGCAGGGGGTCCGGTCTGCTGTACAGCATGCCGGGCGACGCCGCAGTCGTGGCCGAGGCGGTGCGCCATCGACTGGAGGCCTGAGCGCGGTACTCGCCGGGTGGCATGCCGTACGCGGCCCGGAAGACGCGGCTGAAGCGAGTGGGATCGTGGAAGCCCCAGCGGGCGCCGATGGCGCTGACCGGAATGCCGGCCTGGGCGGGATCGGTGAGGTCTCGGCGGCAGCGTTCCACCCGCCGCGCCCGGATCAAGCCCGCCACCGACCTCTCGTGCGACTCGAAGAGCTTGTACAGCGTCCGCAGCGACATGTGGTGAGCCGCGGCGACGGCGGCGGGCGTCAGATCGGGGTCGCCGAGCCGCTGCTCGACGAAGGACTCGACCCGCAGCATGAGAACGCGCTCGCGTTGCTCGGATGTCAACGCCTCGCGGCCCGCCCGGTCGGCCAGGGCGGCGGCGGTCAGGTCCAGGATGGCGTCGCCGATGCGAGACGCGCCCACCCCGGCGTATCCGTCGAGGTCGGCGGCTATCTGACGGACCAGCCCGGCCACAAGCGCGCCGTGCCGCCCGGCCAGGGAAACCGCGGCCAGATCCCGGATATCCCGGCGGGCCGGCGGCAGCAGCGCACGCGGGACCGCCACGGAGACCTGATGGTGGGCCGCCCCGGCGACGCGGACGGGCTGCGACAGGTCGACTAGGACGAGTTCGCCGGGGCGCGCCAGGACCTGACGGTCGTTCTGCTCGACCACCGGGTGCCCGCTCAGCTGCAGCCGGATGACGCAAAGCTCCGGATCCGACTGGCGAATCAACTTCGTCCCGCGCACCACCTGGCCCGTCGGGGCGGTGAAGTCGACAACCCGCAGCGCGCCCAGCTCCGCTGTGCGGATCTCCCACCAGAAGCGGGTTTTGTCCTCAGGGAGCAGATCGACTGGCACGATCGAGTCGGCGAGTGCGTGCCGGAAGTACTCCAGCCGGGCGGCTTGAGGCTGATCGCTGGCTCGCCACACCTTCATTGTTCTCTTGCTACCACCGAGCCTCCTGTCACGCGAGTCCTTTTGGATGGGCATGCACGGCATCTTGTGGGCACTGGCCGGTCTTTGACCTGTTCGTTCGGCTGTCCTACGAAGCGATCTTCACGCGGAGGCAGAGGAGTACGGCTTCACCGTCGGCCACGCCCTGCTCGCCCACCAACACGAGCAGCGCCGGCGGCAAACGCCCGCCGACCAGCCCCTGCTCGACGTTCCAGGTTCGGTCGTGGTCATTTCGGTCAGCGGCCGACGGCAGGCGTGAGGCCGACGAGCTTGGTCAGGAACCGATCGACCTGCTCCTCCAGTGGCGG
This sequence comes from Nonomuraea sp. 10N515B, assembly GCF_052245915.1. Lineage (NCBI taxonomy): Bacteria > Bacillati > Actinomycetota > Actinomycetes > Streptosporangiales > Streptosporangiaceae > Nonomuraea > Nonomuraea sp. 10N515B. Next base: position 29,500 of record NZ_JBQQBQ010000030.1, on the reverse strand, counting down.
CCATGGCAAGTCGGGCTGATTGATCCGCATCGACACGGCCCCGTGAACCGCCGCCCTCAGATCCAGTGAGACCTTTGCGGCGTCGTCGGCCGGGGCGAGCCCGGCGTCGATGCACCGTTGCACCGCGGTAGTGGTGCGCTCGGCCAGCTCCTGCTTGAACGACATGGCCACCCGCTGGTTGAGCGTGCTCTCGTGCAGGACTTTGTACAGGCCGGGATGCTCTTGGACCCATCTGCCCAGGAGCAGGACGCGGGCACGCAGCTTCCCCGCCGGATCGGCGGCACCGGTCTCGGCCTGATCGACGGCCTCCACAAGTTCGCGATGGAACCTCTCCAGGGCGGCCAGTACGAGCGCGTCCCGGTCGGCGAAGTGGATGTACATCGAGGTCGCCGCGACGCCGACCTCCCGGGCCACCGCGCGCATGGACAGGGTCTGGTCGTCGCCGAGTTCGTCCAGCAGCCGCAGGGCGGTGTCCACGATGTCCTCGCGTAGCCGCTCGCCCTGGCCGCGCGGGTTGCGGCCCCGCCTGTCGCCACGAGGGCCGGCCGGGGCGGAGGAGGTCTTGTCCATGGTGGCCTATTGTAGGCGAACGACCGTTGCACTACAGTCGTAGCGCTACAGCCGTTCATATAAAGAGGAGTTCCCATGGAGAACCAGGTGAAGGCGCTGGACTCGGTGTTCGCCGAGATGAGCACCGCCACCGACCGCCTGCTCTGGGACGAGGTTCCGGAGCTCACCACGCGCGAGAAGGTCCTGCTGTGCCTCACCGCCGACGTCTGCCAGCAGACCCTCGGCCTGCCCTTCCAACAGCACGTGACGATGGCGGCCGACTGCGGCTTGTCGGCCGACGACCTGCGCGAGCTGCTCCGCTTCGTCGCCTACGACAGCGGCTACCCCGCCGCTCTGGCGGCGCTCGCCCGCCTGACCGGCCTGGAACGGGAACACTCCCTCCCCGCTCCCACCGGCCAGGGCCACGAGGTGAACGCCAACGGCACAGGCAGTCCGATCCCCGAGCCGATGCGGCAGACCGTGGCAGCCCTCGACGCACCGTTCGGCATCTACATGGACCTGCAGTCCCGGATGCGCGCCGACATGCGACTGCTGTCGGTCCGTGAGCGCGCGTTCATCACGATGACCGTCGACGTGCTCTTCCAGACCCTGCAGGAGAGCTTCCGCGCCCACCTGACGCGTGCCCTCAGCACCGGTGCCACGCCGGAGGAGGCCCGTGCCGTCGTACGGTTCTCCGCGCAGTTCGGCATGACCAAGGCATGGCGCGCCATGCACGTACTCGACGCCCTGCTCACAGAACTCGGCGCCGCCCGGGTCTGACCCGGGAGGGAAGCGCTCGCGAACCTTGGCGTCCGCCTGTAGCCCGTGGCCGCACCAACAGTGAGATCGCCGCTTTGCTCAGCGTGACTGCCGTGTCGCCCCTCCCCCAGCGTTGAGGAATTCATCGGGCGACGTAGCCGCCATCGACGGGAAGTGCGACGCCGATGACGAAGCCGGCTCCGGGGCTGCACAGCCACAGGACGGCTTGGGCGATCTCCTCGGCGGTCCCGAGCCGGTTGATGGGCTGGTTGGCTTCGGCCTCGGCGCGGTTGAGCTCGCCCTTGGCGATCATGTCGCTGACCATGGGGGTGTCGATGGCGCCAGGGCAGACGGCGTTGATGCGGATGCCGCGCGGGGCGTATTCGAGAGCGGCGCTGGTGGTCAGGCCGATGACTCCGTGTTTGGAAGCGTGATAGGAGGCACGGCCGGGGAGGCCGACAAGGCCGCCGAGGGAGGAGCAGTTGACGATGGCGCCGCTGCCTTGTGCGCGCATGTGCCGCAGTTCGTGCTTCATGCACGCCCAGACGCCGCGCAGGTTGATGGCGTTGACGCGGTCGAACCTTTCGGCGGGTTCGTCGGCGGCGTCGCTGGGCGGGATCTGGATGCCCGCGTTGTTGTAAGCCATGTCGAGGCGGCCGAAGGTCTCGACGGTGCGGTCGACGGCGGCGGCGACCTGGTCCTCGTCGCTGACGTCGCACGTGAGGGCGAGGACGCGGTGGCCTGCCTCGGTGAGGTCCTTGGCAGCTGTGTTCAGGGCCTCTGCGTTGATGTCGGTGAGGGTGACGGCGGCCCCGGACTCAGCGAAGGCGCGGGCGGTGGCCAGTCCCATCCCGGAGCCGGCTCCGGTGACGAGGGCGACCTGGCCGGTGAAGTCGTAGGTGGGGTTCATATCGTGTTCTCTCCTGGCGGGTGTGAGCTTTCGTTCGGATGCTGGTCACCCAGTCGTAGCGGCCGTAGCGGTCGGAGCCTGCTGCTACTTGGCCACCTCGACGGTGACCTGGCTTCGTTCGAGATGGTTGAGCTGTTCCATGCCCGACTCGACTCCGCCGTTCACCGGACGAGGGAACGCGGGTGTCGCTTTCGTGAGCGCCGGAGGGCGGGCACCGCCGTGTACGGATGCCGGGTCAGGTCCTGGCGCACCGGCGCGGGACCGCCGTGACCGCTGCTGCTGCGCGTTCTCTCCGCGGCCACGCTTGGGTCACTTCAGATTGTTCCGGAAGAACGTGGTCAGCTTGTCGAAGGGGATGAGGTTGACGCGATCGTAGAGATCCACGTGACCGGCGCCGGGAACAACCACCAGTTCCTTGGCTTCACCGGCAAGCCGGTAGGCCTCTTCGCTGAATTCCCTGGAATGAGCCTTCTCGCCCGTGATGAAGAGCATCGGGCGGGGAGAGATCGTCTCGATGTCGGCGAACGGGTAGAAATTCATGAACTTGACGTTGCTGGTGAGCGTTGGATGCGTCGTGGTGTTCGGGCTGTAGCCCCTGGCGGTGCGGTAGAAGTCATAGAATTCGCGCTCGACCGGAGTCGAGTTGTCATTCAGCTGTTCAGGCGTTCCGCTGGTGTATTCGGTTCGACCACCCGCGAACTCGACATCGCGCTGTTGCGCTGCCTGCTTGAGGATGTCCTTCCGCTGCTCGAGGGTGACGGACTTCCTGAGCCCGTTGCGGTTGGCGGCGCCCATGTCGTACATGCTGACTGTCGCGACGGCCTTGATACGCGGATCGATCTTGGCTGCACTGATGACGAAGCTCCCGCTGCCGCAAATCCCGATCGCACCGATCCGCTCCTTGTCGACGAAGGGCCGGGTGCGCAGGAAATCCACCGCGGCACTGAAGTCCTCGGCATAGATGTCCGGCGAGACAGCGTTGCGAGGCCGGCCGTCACTCTTGCCCCAGAACGACAGGTCAAGGGACATGGTGACGAATCCCCGCTCTGCCATCTTCGTGGCGTACAGGTTTGCGCTCTGCTCTTTGACCGCACCCATGGGATGCCCGACCACCATCGCCGGATTCTTCGCGCGGCGATTCAGGTTCTTGGGGACGAACAGGTTCCCCGCGACGTTCATCCGGTACTGGTTCCTAAAGGAAACCTTCTGGACCGTTACGCTGTCGCTGGTGTAGAAGTTGTCCGCACCGTTGGACGTGTCCCCAGGTGGCAGGTTCGGCGTTGAAGGGGCCACCGATGCCGAGGGCGTGGCGGCCTGAGCGGTCGAAGTGAAACCTGTTGCGAAAAGTACACCGAGTACGGCGGCGCCGGCGCCGGCCCGCTTGATCAGGCCACGGCGTGTGCGGTTCCGCCCTGCGGATGCCGTTGTCATCGTCTGTCCGGCGGTATCAGACTTCGTGTTCATCGTTGATGCTCCTTGCGGTCCGCGCCGAAAGCTTCGGCGGCACGGGAATTCAGCGGTTTCCTGATCGGAAGCGATTGGCCCTCAGAGGTGAGAGTGAGTAGCTTCTTGATCGAGCGGCACTGGTAGACAGCTTTCGTTGACGACAGGCCGTCACGCCGTATGACAACACCTAGAAAACCGGCTCCATCGCGTGGGCGGGAGGTCGCGTTTATCGGGGGGACAACCTCCACCCCCCATACCGCCCCGGCCGCTTCATACAGTGAAGATGTGCGCGACAACCGAGACGAGATCCGCGACTTCCTCGCCAGCCGGCGTGCCAGGATCACCCCGCAGCAGGCCGGGCTGGCACCCGGCGGGCGCCGCCGGGTGCCCGGCCTGCGCCGCGAAGAGGTCGCCGTGCTGGCCGGCGTGAGCACCGAGTGGTACACCCGTCTCGAAAAGGGCCACATCAGCGGTGTCTCCGAGGACGTCCTGAACGCCGTCGCCCGAGCCCTCCAGCTCGATGACGCCGAACGCGCTCACCTGTTCGACCTGGCCCGCGCCGCAGGCCCCGGCCCCCGCACCCGCCGTTCCGCTCACAAGGTCCGTCCCGGGCTGCAGCGGATGCTGGACGCCATGACCGACGCCCCGGCCATCATCCGCAACGGCCGTATGGACATCCTGGCCGCCAACCGCCTCGGCCGCGCCATGTACTGGCCGGTCTTCCAACACTCCGCCCCCGGCCGGAGCCCACACCCGCGCACCAAACCAAGCCAGCCGGCCAACATCGCACGCTTCCAGTTCCTCGACCCGGCCGGACCCGACTTCTACCCCGACTGGGACACCGCAGCCGACGTCACCGTCGCCCTCCTACGTACCGAAGCCGGCCGCGACCCCTACAACAACGACCTCACCCACCTGATCGGCGAGCTGTCCACCCGCAGCGCCGACTTCCGCACCCGCTGGGCCGAGCACAACGTCCGCCTCCACCACACCGGCACCAAGACCTTCCACCACCCCGCCATCGGCGACCTCACCCTCGACTACGAGTCCATGGATCTGCACGCCGACCCCGGCCTGAACCTGACCGTCTATACCGCCGCCCCCGACACGCCCTCCCACGACGCCCTCCGCCTGCTCGCAAGCTGGGCCGCCACCCTCGACGCCACGCCCTGCCTCACGCAGGAGGATCAAGGCCACGACCATGTCCAGGAGAAACGGCCTCGTTGACCGCAAGGATCGCGTCGTCCAGCCGCAGGGCGGGCGGACAGCCCCGCAAGAACAGCGAAGTCACGCAGCCGGCCGCGCAGCTGAGGAAACGCTGGTCACCGGGGACGTCGCGGACCCGATCGCGTATATCGACAACACCTGAAGGACATGCTCGTGCAACGGAACGCCTTGCTCATCGGTGCGCTCGCCGCGCTTCTTGCCCTCACGGGCTGCGCCACGACGCCCGCGAGCCCGGCCGCGTCCGAGCCGGACATCTCGGCTCCCTCAGCATCCACGCCGCCGGTACCCACCTCGGCGAGCACCTCGAACACCACGCCCACACAGGTCCCCTCCACAGCGCGTCAGGTAGAAGGCAGCATCGTGCGCTTCACTGCCGGCGATACCTCTGTCGACGTCGTCATCGGCGCTGACAACGCCACGGCTCGGGACTTTCTCGCGATGCTCCCGCTCACCCTTTCCTTCGAGGAGTTCAGCGGCCGCGAGAAGATCTCCTATCTCCCCCGGAAGCTGAACATCACCGGCTCACCGGGTTCAGACCCTGAAGACGGCGACCTCATCTACTTCGTCCCCTGGGGCAACCTCGGCTTCTATTACAACACCGCCGGCATCGGCTACTCAGACCAGGTGATCCATATCGGCACCTACAACGCCACGGCCGAACAACTGCAGCAGCTCGAGAAAGGCGACGTCACCGTCACACTGGCCAGATGAAGCGCGGTGCGCCCCCTCAGTCGTGGGCAGACAAGGCGGGCAGTAGAACACACATCGACCACGACGGATTCCCGGCGACCAGGGGCAGGTCGGGCGATGGGGGCGCGGTTCAGTGAGGCCATCTCCCGACCAGTTCGCCGCACCCATCACACACAGACGGGAATGACTGAGATGGCACTGATTCTGGTGACCGGGGCATCCAGCGGGCTCGGGCACAACACGGCGAACGCGTTGGCCGACGACGGGCACGACGTGGTCATCCACGTCCGCAACCAGGCCCGTCTCACCGACGCGGACGACACCTCCCGGTGGAAGGGCGTCGTCATCGGGGATCTCGCCGAGCTGGACGAGATCCGCGGTGCTGCCCGGCAAGCCTCCAGGTTCGGCCGCTTCGACGCCGTCATCCACAACGCCGGCGTCCTGCACTCTCCCGACGTGATCAACGTCAACATCGTCGCGCCGTACGTACTGACGGCCCTGATGGACAAGCCGGCCAGGCTCGTCTATCTCAGCAGTTCCATGCACCGATCCGGCTCCACCGACCTGCGGCGGCTGACCGCCGGCACCGCCTCCTACAGCGACAGCAAACTGTGGGTCACCACCCTCGCGCTTGCCGTCGCGTCCCGGTGGGAAGGAACCTCCAGCCATGCGGTCGACCCCGGATGGGTCCCCACACGGATGGGCGGTCCTGGCGCACCGGACGACCTGACCGCCGGGCACCAGACACAAGTGTGGCTCGCCACCCACCATGACGTGACCCCGAGCACCGGCGGCTACTGGTACCACCAGCAGGTGCAGACACCGCACCCCGCATCGCAAGACGAAGACTTCCAGGCCCGCCTCATTCACGTCTTGGAGAGCCACACAGGCGTCCCCCTCGACTGACCGCGACCCCGCTGCACTCAGATCAAAGCGGGTCACATCCCGGTTCCAGGCCCGCCCCTGCCGGCCCCCGATCCGTCTCCTCGCCGACCGGGCCGGTCGGCCATATGCTGGTGCAGGACCATGATCTGGGGACATACGAGGGATGGCCTTGAGGGCATTTCCCCAGGTCACTGATACGTTCATGGGCCGCTCTTGCGTGACTCCCGAAGCCGGGAAACGACCTCGGCGGTCACTCCCAATACTGCGGCGACGAGATACGGCCAGGTGATCAGTTCCAGGATGCCGGAACAGTCGTGTGGCGCGGACGTTGACCCGGAAGGTCTGGCGGCACGTCGTTGGGAACACGCCCAGGGCGGCGGTCAGGTACCGCCGGAGCCTACATCGAAGTGTTTACGGATTGGCCCCTCCTCCGGTCCGATGCCGAAGATACCGGAGACGGGCAAGATCGAACCCATGGTGACAACGGACACCCGCTCACGCGGCCGCATGATCGTGACCGGGGTAGGTCTCGCGGTCTTCGTCTTGGCGTACGGATGGTTTCTGGTCACGGGTACCACGGAGATCAGGTCCTCAGCCGACCCCGGCGCGCCCGGCGAGAGCTTATGGGCGGCCCTGTTGCCGGCCCTGGCGGTGATGGCGCTCACCCGCCTGATCCCGTCCGCGACCGCGCCGTCCCCACCCCTGACCGGTCTGCCTCGGCCTCGGCTCCGGCGTGAGACATGGCTGCTGGTCGCGGCGGCGGTCGTGTTCGCGCTGCTCGTCGCCGGGCGGGCGCGCGGCGACTGGTACCCGCTGCTCAAGGTCCTGCTGCTGCTCGCCTTCCCGCTCGTGATGTTCCGCCTGTCGCGCGGCGGCGGCCTTCGGGCGCGTGCGATCCCGCGGCCGGTCGTCTGGCTGGCTCCGCTGCCCGCCGTGGCAGCGTGGTTCGTGCTCACCGAGATCGGGCCGTTCGACCCGCCGGTGACCCAGGCCCTGCCTGATGCGGTGACCCTCGCCATCACCTCCCTGGTTACCCTGCTGACGGCGAGCGTCCTCGAGGAGATCTTCTACCGCGGCTGGCTCCAGACCCGGCTGGAAGTCCTCTACGGCCGGTGGCCGGCGATAACCTTCGCGGCGTTGTTGTTCGCCGTCATGCACGCCGGCCGGGTCGACCTCACCGATCCCGTTCCCGGGCTCGCCTCGATCGTCGCCGTCCAAGGCGTGTTCGGCCTCATGACCGGCTACCTCTGGGCCCGCTACCGCAACATCTGGATTCCCATCCTGATTCATGTGGTGACCAACCTGGTCTATGTGGACCTGCTGCTCGACGGTATCTGAGGGGGTTGTTTGATTCGAGTAGATTGCGGCTTATGCCATAGGTCACGTGCTGCGCATGTGTACCAGGTTCGCCAGCGGGGCAGGGCTATTCCCAACGACGGCGCGCTTGCGGCGAAAGGTGGCGATCGACGTGGCCTCGGGGTTCCGGTTGGAATGGCCGATCACGGAGGACCTCATCACGTTGCGAGCGGCTGTGCGGGCGTTCGGCACTGGTGCCGGTCTGGCCGACCGGCGGCTGACGGATCTGGTGATCGCGGCGAGTGAGGCCGCCGCCAAGGTGCTGGAACACGGCGGACATGGCTTTTTGATCGCCTGGAGTGACCCGGGCGGGGTGAGCTTGGAGATCGTGGACGCGACCGGCGTGTTGACCATGGCGTATCTGACCGTCGATCCCGATCCGGATCCGCTCGCCGGCCGGGGAGTGGCGTTCTGGCTGATGCGCCAGTTGTGTGACGAGATCAGTCTCGACGGCAGCGACGGCATTACCCGTTTGCACCTGCGTTTTCACTATCGAGTCCGGCGAAACGGTGATCGTCGCTTGCCGGTGTGAGGGCGAGGCAGGCAACGTTTTTCGTTCGCAGGAGCACCGGGGCTCGCTGTCATATCGGTAGCTGCGGTTGCGGCGTTGTGTGGTGTCAGCGGGATGGGCGGGCAGAACTCGGCCTCGACCGCCATGGTGAGGCCGGCGACAAAGAGGGCATAGGAAACTCCCGCTGATCGAAAGGGGTGTCAAGGGAGGGTCAGGCGTCGGGGCGGAAGGCGGCTTCGAGGATCTCGATGAACAGGTCCATGGGCGGCATGCCCCAGTCGCCGTTGACGTTCTGGGTGACGACGCGCTTGCCGTCGCGCGTGCCGTACAGGTATGACCAGGTTCCGGTGATCATGCCGCCGTGACCGTACACGGTGGTGCCGCAGGGCAGCGTGACCGAGGAGATGCCCAGGCCGTAGCTGTAGCCGTCCAGCCATTTGCCGTCGGGAACCGGGGTCATGGTGAACATCTCGGTCTGCTGGACGGGCGGGAGGAGCCAACCCTTCAGGAGCGCGCCCAGGAAGGTGCCCAGGTCGGCGGCGGTGGAGACGATCTCGCCGACCCCGAAGGCGTACGACGGGCTCAGTTCGGTGACGTCGTGGGCCGGCGCGTCGGCCTCAGGCAGCATGAGCTTGGAGTAGCTGCTGGTGTGCGGGCCGCGGAAGCCGGACTCGCCGCCGGGAGCGTAGGTGCCGGTCAGCTTGAGCGGGCGGGCGATGCGGTAGGCGACGGCGTCGGCGTACGACATGCCGGCCGCTTTTTCGACGATCATGGCGGCGAGGACGAAGTTGGTGTTGGAGTAGCCCCAGTCCTGGCCCGGCTGGAAGTCGGCCGGGTGGGAGACGGCGATCTTCACCAGGTCCTCGGGGGTCAGCTTGTCGAAGCGGTGCTCCAGCAGCTTGGGCGTCCAGTAGCGCTCGAGCATGCCCTCATCCAGGGTGTAGGCGAAGATGCCGCTGGTGTGGTTGAGCAGCTGCCGGATGGTGATCTTGCTACCGTCGTGGCCGTTGCCCTGAACGAGGCCGGGCAGCCACTTCTCCACGGTGTCGTCCAGGCTCAGCCGGTATTCGGCGGCCAGTTGCAGGACCAGGGTGGCGGTGAAGGTCTTCGTGATGCTGCCGACGCGGAACTGCTCCTGCGGCGTGCGCGGGCGGCCGGTGGCGGTGTCGGCCACGCCCGCTGAACCGAACCACTGCTGTGCGCCATTGCGGATCTCAGTGATCATGCCGGGGTAGCCCTGCTCGGTCACGGCGGCGTCCAGCAGGCGCTCAATCTCGGCCTGGCCGGGGACGATCCGGTTCGCGGGGGTGGTGGCCTGGCTGTTCATGGGGTCTCCTTCGGGCTTCTGGGGGCTGATCGGGGCCCCCGTTCCGTCGTCGATCTTCGCGACTAACGAAAAACTACGTTGCATACGTGGGATCGTCAATCACGAATACGCGAAGCAACAGAGAATTAGCAGCTCAACTGCCAGTATTCGTTGCATGATGGTTGCCGATTAATGCAATACGGGTCATCGCGAGTTGCATGCCGTCGCCCGTCGGATGCACACTGTGCGTCAACCGAGATCCCCTCGGCCGCGCGCGGGCGGTCGAGCGAGCAGGAGGCGGACGCCGTGCCCGGAGACAGGCTCACCCAGCAGGACCGCCGTCAGATCGCCGACGGGCTGGCCGGCGGTCTCACCTACGCCGAGATCGCCCGCCGCCTCAAACGGCCCACCTCGACCGTCACGCGCGAGGTGATGCGCAACGGCGGCCCCGGCGCCTACCGCCCCGACCAAGCCCAGCGCGCCGCCGACCGGCGCGTCCACCGCCGCAGGACCACCACCCCCGCGGCCGCACGCGGCGATGCCAACGCAGGCGAGCGCGACCTGCAAACCGTGCGCGAGGTGGCCGACCAGCTCACCGACCTGCTGGTGCAGGGAGGGATCCCGCAGATGATGGCCAAAGTACTGGGGGCCTTGTACACCATCGACAGCGGCAGCCTCACCTCCGCCGAACTCGTCCAGCGCCTGCAGGTCAGCCCCGCCTCGATCTCCAAAGCCGTCGGCTACCTCGAAGCACAGGAGCTCATCCGCCGCGAACGCGACTCCCGCAGCCGGGCCGAGCGGTACGTCATCGACGACGACGTCTGGTACCAGGCCATGTTGGCCAGTGCCCGCGCCAATGCTCTGCTCGCCGACACCGCCCGGCAAAGCGCCCGCACCCTCGGCCCGACCACCCCCGCCGGCGTCCGGCTGGAGAACATGAGCCAGTTCCTCACCAGCGTGGGCGAGGACCTGGTCCGCTCGGCCGAGCACTGGCGCCAGGTCTACGCCACCCCAAAGACGAGCGAGCACGGGTAAGCCCGGCGCGTGAGGCGCCGGGGCAGAGCTCCTTCGAGCCGGATGGGTCAAAGTCAGTCAGGAGAGCACGATTCATCGACGGGAATCGACGTACTGGTCGGCGTACTCCGCCGACGGTGCGATGGGGGTGATGACGTCGATCAGGACCCCGTTGGGATCGGCCACGATGAAGTGCCGCTGCCCGAAGTCCTCGCTGCGGAGTTCGAGTTCGGCGGTCAGTCCCGCGCCGACGACGAGCCGCTCCCATTCGGCGTCCACATCCTCCACCTCGAAGTTCAGCAGCAGCCCGCGCACAGGGAGGCGATACGCCTCGGGCAGCGTCGCGTGGGCGTGGTCGAGCAGCGCGAGCTCATAGGGCGGTGTCCCGGGACGCCGCAAGCTGACGTACCAGTCGGCTTCGAACGTCGTCTCGAACCCCAGCAGCCCGGTGTAGAAGTCGCGGGACTCCTCAAGCCGGGTGGTGCAGATCACCGGATAGAAGCTGGTCAGTTCCACATGAACCCCTTTCGCGTACCATCGGTACGCCAATATGTATTTGACGTACCATCGGTATGTCAAGGGAGGGAAGCATGGAGACACGCGGTGTCAGAGCACAGCAGCGGGAGCAGACCAGGCAGGCCCTCCTGCGGGAGAGCAGGCGCCTGTTCGCAGCCCGCGGGTATGGCGCGGTGAGCCTGTCAGAGATCGTCGCCGAGGCCGGGGTGACCAAGGGCGCGCTCTACCATCTCTTCGACAGCAAGGCCGCGTTGTTCCGTGCCGTCCTGGAGCAGGTGCAGCAAGAGGTGGCCCAGACGGTGGCGCAGACCGCCGACGTCCACGACGACCTCTGGGCACGTCTGACCGCCGGCTGCCAGGCGTTCCTGTCCGCCAGTACCGCCCCCGGCATTCAGCGGATCATGCTCATCGACGGCCCCGCCGTACTCGGCTGGAACGAATGGCGCGCGATGGACGAGGCCGCCTCGGCCCGCCACCTGGCCGACGTGCTCACCGTCCTGATCGAACAGGGGACGATCGCGCCTCAGCCGGTCGCACCACTGACCCACCTGCTGTCGGGCGCGATGAACGAGGCAGCGCTGTGGCTCGCCGAGTCGGATGACCCCGCCGATTTGCCGGCCACGCAGGCCGCCCTGGCTCAGCTCTTGGACGCACTACGCATCAGATGAGGCGGCCGGCACTGCGGTCGTGTACGTCCGCTCAGGACGGTCCGCGGATTTTGGAAGGGAGGGCCGGACGGTGACCCGCGCGACGGGTTCAGGTGGCCGGGCGTTCGGGGGTGGGGCGAGTCATCCGTGTTCGGCGTGCTGCCCGTGGTCGGTGACCTGGGCGTCGAACCAGGCGTGCAGCGCCTTGATGAGAGCCGGGTCGGAGGTGGTGTAGGTGATCTGGGCCCCGGCGGGAGCCTCCGCGTAGCGAATGCCGATCCGGTCATGGCCCGCCTCGAGCTCCTGCAGGCCGGGCATCCCGCCGCCGTGGATGGACGCGGGGTCGCCATAGTCGCCCTTGCTGAAGCCCACGGCCTCCTCGGTCAGGTGCTCGCGGATGAGGGTGATCTGCTGGGCGTCGGCGGGGTCGTCTGCGGTGACGGTCTGCAGACCGCCGGTGGCCGATTTGCTGAAGCGGTGCGTGGTGCGCTCCAGGTCGAACGGCATCACCTGCCGGCTCTTGGCCGCGACCTCCGCCTGGCGGGCGGCCAGCGCCTGAGCCTCGTTCCGACCGTTCTGGCCGCCCAGCGCGTACCCGGCCGACGCGGCGGCGATCGCCGCCAGGCCGGCCAGCAGCAGCGGGATGCGTCGCTTCTTAAGGATCATCTATGGCCTCCGTGAGGATTTCCAGGGCATGCAGGACGCCGGCGCGTTCGTTCTCCGGCACACGGTCCAAGATCGAGGAAAAGCGCGCCGCTCTGGCCTTGGCCAGTTGCTCGGCGGCGTTCCTTCCGGCGGGGGTGAGCTGGACCAGCACACCGCGCCCGTCGTCCGGGGCCGGGATGCGCTCGGCCCAGCCCCGGTTGATGAGCTGGGTGACCAGGCGGCTGGTGGTGCTCTTCTCCAGGCGCAGCCGGTGCGTCAGCTCGCTCTGCCGCAGCGCGCCGTCCCTGGCCAGCTCGCCCAGCGCGTGCGCCTCCGACACCGGGATGGGCCGCCCGCAGGGGGTCTGGTCGGGCTGATGCAGGCCGAAGGCGCGGACGAACCGGCCCACGGCTTCCTGAAGTTCACGCTCTTCCGCCATGGTTCGACCGTACAACCATCTCGTTGTACGGTGCAACTAGATGGTGGCGATCACCCTCGCCGTCAAGGAAGGGATGGTTTGGCGGCGCAGCTCTGCTTCGTCTTCGAAGCCGACCCGCCTCGCGAGGGGAATCAGGGGCTCGGGGTACCGGTCGGGGTCCTCGGAACTCTGGTCATCGCCTCCATCCGCGAAGGCGGAGGCAGCCGAAACGGCGCCGCATCACCATGTGCTGAGGTGGCAGAGGAGGGCCGTGTCCTGTGGGACCGCATCGGAGAGGCGACGGTCGCAGCCGCCCGCATCCAGCCGGGCGAACGCGTGCAGGACGTCTGCTGCGGCGGGCGCTTCGGCCATACCGGCCGCCAAGAGACCGGGCCGCGCGGGTACGTGGACGCCGCGGAGGGCCACCTGTATGACACCATGCCGCGAGCTGAGCGAGAACGGCACGCAGGGCGCTCTCGTCCAGGTCGCACCGCGCGGCAAGCTCAGCGACGGCGTCGGGCACACGGGGCACTGCCGACCGTCTCGACGCGGTCCATCGCCTCGCACATCGCCGTTTAGGACCAGGTCGAGTGCGCGCCCCGCAACTTTCAGTGGTCGTCCCAATGTCCTTCGTGCGAGGCGTGACGGTGTCCGTCGTGAACGTAGTCGACGTGATCGCCGTGCGGCACGGCCACGTGCCCGCACTCGGGCCCGTGCTGGTGGTCATGCGCATCGTGCGCGACGTGCGACTTCGGCTCACACTCGTCCACATGATCCTCATGGACGCGGTGCAGGCAACCGTCGTGGACATAGTCGACATGCTGGCCATGCGGGACGGCCACATGGCCGCAGCCGAGTCCGTGCTCGTGAGTGTGCTCGACGTGCCGGCGGTGTTCGGCAGTCACTGACATGTCCAAACTCCCCTATCGGTTCGTCACCGAAGATCCCTCATAGGGTTTTCTGCCTCTCTTTTAGGCTACGCCGGAAGCATGGTATGGGACAGGTTCGTACTCGATCGCGGCACAGTGACGACCTGCGCGACCTCGCCGGCACGCCAGCCGGGTCATGCCATCGGACCACGTGAACCGGAGCCCGGACTCCGACTCTGAGTGCGCTTTCCCACTGTCGGAGTTGACGCAGCATACGATGATCTCGACAATGATTTTCATTTCATGCTTTAGGAGGCCCTGTGCCCATCCCTGTCGCCCTGATCGCGGGTCTGCACCGCAGTGCCCGTGCCGCCGCCGTCGATCGGCTGCTGCGCCGTCATGCGGGAGCCGTCGCGATCCATCACGACCTGCGCACCATCGGCGCGGGCCGGGTCGAGCGCGTGGTCCGTGACGTCTCCGGCGTCCTGGACGTTGCCGAGGTACGCCTGGCGCACGGCTGCGTGACCTGCACTGTCCGCGAGGACCTCCTTCCCGAGTTGCTGCGCCGCGCCGGCACGGCGTCCCTGCTGATCGTCGACCTGTGGGACTCGGTCGAGCCGCGCCCGGTGGCCGAGGCCTTGGCCGCTGCGGAGACGGTCCGGCTGGTGTGCGTGCATACCGCGCTGGACGCCGAGCACATGCCCGTGGACATCTGCCGGGGTGACCGTCTGAGCGAGACTGGCCAGGCGACAGGCGGCGACCAGCGCTATCTGGCCGAGGTGCTGGCCCGGCAGGTCGAGTACGCCGCCACTCTGTCCCTGCACGGCGGCGACGACGAGGACACCGAGCTGTCGACTGCCGTGCTGGGCCATCTGGCGCCGTACACGCCGATCGTCACCAGACCGGAGATCGCCGGCGCCGCGCTGTGCGTGCACGAGCTGGCCGAGCGCGTCGACCCGGCCACCGCCCAGCTCCCCGCCGACGCCCAGACGGGCGAGATCACCACACTCGTCTGGCACCGCCTGCGCCCGCTGCACCCGAGCCGGTTGTTCGAGGCCATGGACGAGCTGGTCACCACGACGGTCCGCTCCCGCGGCCGGTTCTGGCTGGCCAACCGGCACGAGCGCATGCTGGCCTGGGATGCGGTGGCCGGGGCGGTCTCCGTGGAGGACGCCGGGCCATGGCTGGCGGCGCTGCCCGAGGCGGCCTGGGATCTGGTCGCCCCGGCCCGGCGTGCCGCCGCCGCTTTGGACTGGAACCCGATCGTCGGCGACCGCGTCCAGCATCTCGTCTTCACCGGCCCCGACCTGGACCGCGACCGCATTATCTCGCTGCTCGACTCGTGCCTGATCGACCACGACGATGCCCTGCCCGGCGCCGCGGAGTGGGCCGGGCACGATGACCCGTTCGCCCCGATGCTGGATCTGAAGGAGAGTGCGTGAAACCCCGCCGTACACCCAGGAAGAAGACCAACCCGCTGATCGGGATCGGCTACATCGACTACAAGGACACCGGCCTGCTGCGGAAGTTCATCTCCGACCGCGGCAAGATCCGCAGCCGCCGGGTGACCGGCGTGACCGTGCAGCAGCAGCGGCAGATCGCCCGCGCCATCAAGAACGCCCGGGAGATGGCCCTGCTGCCCTATTCCTCCCGCGAGGCCAGGTGATCGCATGACGGATCAGTACGAGCGGTCCGCCGAGTTCGTGGACGCGATGCTCGCGCCCCACTGGACGGCCCTGGGTCCGGCGCTCTCCGAGGCGCTTCGCGGAGCCCCTGGGAAGGTCGTGGATGTCGGAGCAGGAGGCGGGCACGGCACGACCGAGGTCACCGAGCACGGACTGCAGGCAGCGTCCACCGGCCCCGCCGACCGCGGACTATGGCTCATCACCAGAGCGGTCTGAACGCGGGACGGCCCGGCCGCCGCTCTTCGGCGAGGGGAGGCAAGGTGGAGAGAGCTCGGTGGAGTCCGATGCTGGCAGCCGCCGGCATCCGGGCGACCAGCCAACGGTTTCTCGTCCTCGACGTCCTGGCGGCCCACCGACTGCCCGTCTCGGCCCAGCAGGTGCACGCCGAACTGCACGACCGCGGCGAGAACATCGGCCTCACCACCGTCTACCGCGCGCTCTCCTCGATGACCGAGGCGGGGATCGTGCACGTCTTCACACACGCGGGCGAGGCCGTCTACCGGCTCTGCGGAACCGCTGGACACCACCATCTCGTCTGCCGCGTCTGCGGGCTCGTGGCTGAACGGCAAGAGGAGAACGTCGTCGACGGCTTCAGAGCCGAAGAGGTGTACGGCGTATGTGCGGCCTGCGAGGGCGGCCAGGCACGTCGCGCTGCTGGCTGAGGGGACATCGCATGACAGTACGCGACCCCGCGGCCGAGCAGCATCAGCGCCTTGAGCAGCCGCTGGTCCGCGACTGCCTGCTCGACTCGCCCCTTTGACCGCTCGACGGCAGCGGTGCCTGATCGGCAGTACCACGGACACATGGTGAGACCTCGTCGCCGCCGCCCGCAGGACGAGCGGCAAGGTGACGACGGCCACCTCGACACCGCAGGTCCGTGGGATCACCGTCGGAGTGGACAAGACAACCGTCCAATGATCTGACCGCGGCCGCGGCGGAACAACCGCCCGCGGCTACCAACGAGATGATAATCATTTCTCTACAGAAGGGACATACTTCACCAACGGGAGAACCTCTATGACACAGGCCGGCATAGGCGCCGTCTTCGACCGTGCCGCCGCCGAGTACGCCGAGGTCTCACCGGTGCTGTGGGATCGCATCGGCGAGGCGACGGTCACGGCGGCCCGGATCCAGCCGGGCGAACGCGTACTGGACGTCTGCTGCGGCGCGGGCGCCTCGGCCGTACCGGCGGCGAAAGCGACCGGGCCGCAGGGCCACGTCGACGCCATCGACCTCGCCCCAGGGCTACTGACCCACGCCCGCCGCCGCGCGGCGCTCGAAGGGCTGGAGAACGCACACTTCATCCAGGCCGACGCCACCACTTGGGAGCCTCCCGAAGGACGCCCGTATGACGTGGTGCAATGCGTCCACGGCGTCTTCTTCCTGCCCGACATGGATGCGTTGGTCTCCCGCCTGGCCAGGTTGCTCCGGCCCGGCGGACGGCTCGTCATCACCACATGGGCCTCGGGCGCGATGGAGGGGTTCGGCCGGGTGTTCGCCGCCGCGGTCGAGCACGTCCGGGGAATCCCGGCAGAATCGCCCTCCAGCAGGCAGGCGGCGTCGAGGATCGACACCGAGCCGGAACTGACCGCCTGGCTGACCGCTCGCGGCCTGACAGAGGTCACCGTGACCCGCTCACCCCTGTGCATCCCCCTGGACCCACCACTCGCCTGGCGGTTCGTGCTCGGCAGCGGCTTTCGCGGCATGCTCGCCGACCTGGAGGAATCCGCCGTCGAACGGGTGCGCACGACCCTCGGGCGCCTTCTCGACGAGCGCAAGATGAGTGAACTGGACGCCACCTCACTCATCGGAACGGGGACCCGCCACGATCCCCGTTGACCGGCACCGAGGGGTGGGCACCACCGGCGCCCACCCCGCGGACCTCATCATCGTCCGGTCAAGCCATAGGCGCGGATGATGGTCTGCTCCACGGTGTTGCCTGCCGCGTCACTCCCCTGAACGCGGAGCGAGACGAACCCGGTCCCGCCCCGGCTCGGGTGGTGGGGCCGCACGGTGTAGGAGCCGTTCGCACCGGAGACGTCGGCCGGTTTCCAGGTGGTCCCGTCGTCCATGGAGGTCCACACCTTGGCCTGCGTGATCCGTGGGCCCTGCGGGTCGGTCTGGCGCAGGGAGATCCCGAACGAGTACGGCCGGCCACGCGGGGCCCGGTTGTACAGGTCGAGGTCGAGGGCGTAGTCCACCATGACGAGCGGGAGCATGCGCTGCTCGTCCGAGGCGGGCTTCTCGGTCGTGAACGTCCACGCGGTGCTGGTCTTCGTCGACAACGCCCACGAGGCGGGGTCGCGGGCCTGTGTCATCTCCGCCCGGTAGGTGGCCCGTTCCGGCTGCGCCGGGACGTACGTCCCGTTCAGGCCGGACTCCTCGGCGATCAGTTGGCCGTTGCGGTAGAGGCGTGCCTTCACTTCGCTTTCGTCCACCCCCAAGCTGTGATCCAGATAGTTCGTGGAGTGGTCGGCGTCTCCGTCGAGCGCGGGGGCGATGGTGAAGAACAGACCGTCGCCGTCCCAGTACGCGCCGGTGCAGTTGCAGAAGGAATGGCCGCTGCCGCGGGTCGTGCCGGGGTGCAGAACGGCGCCGAAGAAGGTCTGGCTGAGCTCCTGGCCTGGCTGGTAGACGCGGTCGACCTCGTACATCGGAGAGAAGTCGATCAGGTCGCCGCCTTCGACGGCGTCGTGCTGCCAGCGGGTGTCGCCGGCGGAGACCCACTCCTCCCTGACGAAGGGCGCCGGGAACTGATCGGCGGTGTCCACGGACAACGGGAAGTCCCACGGGCGGAAGAAGAAGCGGGTGGAGGTGTAGGTGTCGTTGCCCGTGCCGGACGCGGTGTAGCGGCTGATCGTCCTGGCCGCGTTGGTGCGGTCGACGGTGAAGTCGAGGTTTTCGGGGATGCCGCCCTGCATCGGGGTGATCACGTCGTAGGAGTACGGACTGTACGTCGTGCCCCGCAGCTCCAGCCGCAGTTCCCCGGTCCTGGCGCGTTCGAGCAGGCGTTCTCCTTCCTCCTGGCTGGTATAGAAGGCCGGCAGCGCGGCGTCCTCAACTGTCTGCACCAGCCGCCCGGCGCGGTCGTCGTAGACCAGCGCGACCGCCGCCCCGGCCTTCTTGGCGCCCGCGATCTGGTCGGCGTACTCCACGCCGTCGGTGCGTTTGATCAGCGCGATGGCGGCCTTGATCTTCCTGCTGGGGAAGTCCTGGGGCCGGCCCGATCCGGCGTCCACGACCCTCAGCAGATGCCGCCCATCGAACCCGGCGTGCTCGCCCAGGCCCATGACCCACATCGGAATCGCACGGCCTGCGTCGGTGGCCCGAATCCTCGGGGCCAGCAGGTCGATCTGGGTGAAGAACTCGAAGAAACCCTCGGTGACCTGGGGCGTCGGGGTGGCGTAAACCCGCTCGGTGGAGCCGAGGGGCGCGGCCAGGCGGGTCAGCGTCCGACCACCTGCCTCACGCCGGTAACCCAGCACGGAATCCTGCACCGTGCTCTCCCGCGGCGTGGAGATCCTGATCTCCTTGGCCTGGCGGCCATCCAGCGTCACGGTGGCGTCGCCGGTGACGCCGAGCTCCGGGTTGCCCAATGCGGACACCTCGAGATCCCACTTACCTGAGGAGTCCAGTGTCGAGACCATCGCCATCAGGCTGTAGCGGCCCGGCGGGACGCGGAAGACCGGCTCGGGGTCGTCGGCCAGCCGTACCTCCCTGGAGAAGCGGGCGTCGACGCCCCACAGCGTCACCGACCCCGAGACGGCCGGCTTGCCGTCCCTGCCGAGCACGGGCACGCGCAGGTCGTACATCTCCTGCTCCTTGGCGGCGCCGATGGCGGTGCGCAACTCGGTGCCGTCGCCCGCGGTGGCCCTCACCCATCCGCCGAGGGTGCCCGGGCCACTGCCCGCCGGGGTGTAGGTGACCGTCACCTCCACCGATCCCTGCGCCGGCACCTCAAGAGACGACGCCGACAGGGCGAAGTGCCCGGTGACCTTGTCCAACGCCAGCGTGAGCGTCACGGGCTGGGCGCCGGTGTTGGTGTACGTGAGCGTCTTCTCGACGGGCTGCTGCGCCGGGTCGTACGGCCAGGGCAGGAATCCGAAGTCCACCACCCCATGTGAAACCTGCACGCTCTGCCGGTGCGCCCGCTCCGCATCGAGGCGGCCGGCGCCCTGCTCGTAGACCGAGTTCGCGGCGTTGGGCTGGGCGGTGCTCACCAGGGCGGCCTTGAGGCGCTCGCCGCTCCAGTCCGGGTGCTGCTGTTTCAGCAGCGCCGCGGCACCGGCGACATGCGGGCTGGCCATCGAGGTCCCCCTGGACCTGCGGTAGGGGTTCCACGGCAGGCTCGGGTCGCGGGGACGCGGGTTGGCCGCGTCGATGTCCACGCCCGGTGCCGTGATCTCGGGCTTGATCGCGTAGTCACCCAGGCGGGGGCCGCGGCTGGAGAAGGAGGCCAGCGCGTCGGCACCGTCGACGGCGCTCACGCTGAGCGCGGCCGAGGCGGAGGCGGGTGAGGTGACGGTCTGGCTCCTGCCGTTGTTGCCCGCCGCGATGACGAACAGCGTGCCGGAGGCCGACAGCCGGTTCACGGCCTGTGCCAAGGGGTCGGTCCCGTCGGTCGGGTCGCCGCCGAGGCTCATGTTCACGATGTCGGCGCCCTCGGCGACCGCCCACTCCATGCCGGCGATGATGTCCGACTCGGTGCCGTCTCCGTCGTGGTTGAGCACCTTGCCGATGAACAGCTCCGCTCCCGGCGCCACGCCCTTGTGCCTGTCGCCGTTCCCGGCGATCGTCGAGGCGACGTGCGTGCCGTGGGAGTGATCGTCGTAGACGTCCGGATCCTCGGTGAAGTTCTTGCTCTTCTTCACCCGTCCGGCCAGATCCGGATGAGTGTCGTCGATGCCGGTGTCCAGGACCGCGACCTGCACACCCGTCCCGTTGAAGCCGGAGGCCCAGACCTGCGGCGCCCCGATCTGCGGCACGCTCTGGTCCAGGACCGCGCTGACCTTGCCGTCCAGCCAGATCCCCGACAGGCCGCGATCCAGCTTGGCGCTGCCCTCACGCACGATCGAGTCCCAGAAATCATCGGCCTTGTTCTTGGCCACCTCCAGGGCCGCGCCGTTGACGCTGGGCAGACTCTGCTCCTTGACCGCACCCGCGGGCTCGTCCGCCGAGGCGGCCTTGACGCTCCTGCCGTACGTCACCAGGACCGGCAGGCTCGGCCGGGAGGCGTCGTCGTAGCGGGATGCGGCGAGCTCGGTGAGGTTGAACAACCCCTCGTCCAGCACCCCGGCCGCCAGGTACGGCTCGGCCTTGGCCGGAATCGCGTAGACCGCGCCGTCCTGCTCGGTGATCTGCCAGCTGTCGGTGTCATTGTCGACCACCGCGCCCTGCCGGCCGTCGGCGAAAGTCGTCAACCGCACCACGTCACCCGTGACCAGGGTGATCGTGCGCGTCGAGGGCGGTGCGGCCTGACTGCTCACGGGAGCGGCCGGGTCCTCGGCGGCCGCGGGGCTGACGAGTATTGCGGCGAGGATGGTACCTGCCAGCACTAAGTGAGCCGCTCTCGCGACTGGCTTCACGGTGTTCCTCTCCATGGATGATTGCGAAGCCGCCCAAATCCCCCACCACGGACAGCACGGATCATCCTGGACGAAACGATAACGATATTCAAATCGTCCCGCCCGCTTCAGAAGAGGCCAGTGCGACTGTTGGGCTCATTCGTTCGCAGTGCGGACCATGAGGCCGGGCCGGCAGGCGTTCGCGTGGTGGCTGTAGGAAACGATTATCGTTACTATTTCCTCAAGGTCGCTTAGTTTGATCCGGTTCTGTCGCGAAGGGTGCCGTATGTCCACTTCCACGGTCTTATCGACGCAGGGAGCGCCTTCCGTGCTGGCTCCTGCGCGTGCCACCCTGATCGGCTGCGCCGTCCTGACCGCCGTCAGCGCGCTGGCCGGCATGGCGCCGCTGGTCGCCGTCGTGGAGATCAGCCGGCGGCTGTTGCACGGAGACACGGACGTGTGGCCGATCATCGTCGTCGCGCTCGTGGCCCTGGCGGTCAAACAGCTCGGTACGTTCGGCGCGGGCGTGCTGACGCACCTGGCCGACATCCGGGTGTCGTTCGGCATCCGCCGCGACCTGCTGGCCAAGTTGCGCAGGCTTCCCCTCGGCTGGTTCACCGACCGCAACTCCGGCACCGTGAAGAAGACGGTCGAGGACGACGTCGCGGCGTTGCACCAGCTCATCGCTCATTCCGTGGTGGAGGTCACGGCCGCCGCGGTCCCGCCGCTGGTCGCGATCGCCTACCTCTTCGCCGTCGACTGGCGGATGGCGCTGATAAGCCTGCTTCCGCTGGCCGTCGGCCTGATCGTGTACCAGCGGGCGATGGCGGGGGCGAACACGAAATACCCGGAGTTCATGGAGTGGCTCACCCGGTTGAGCGGCGCCGCGGTCGAGTTCGTCAATGGGATCGGGGTCGTCAAGGCGTTCGGGACCCCGGGGGTGGCGAGCCGCCGCTTCCAGGAGGTGTCGCGCAGCTTCGCACGTTTCTTCCTGGACTGGGCCAGGGCGACGACCGCGGCGAGCGTCATCGCGGAGATCCTCCTCTCGCCGCCGAGCGTGCTCGTCGTCATGGCGGCCGCCGGAGGCGTGCTCACCGCGACGGGCGCGCTGCCAGTGGCGAGCCTCATCGCGTTCCTCGTGCTCGGTACGGTCACGACGGCGGGCTTCATGACGGTCATGATGTCGGTGCACCCGCTGGTCACGGCGCTGGGCGTGGCGCGCGGCATCCGTGAGGTGCTCTCCAGCCCGGAGTTGCCCGTCCCGGCCGAGCCCGTCGTGCCCGACGCGGACGCGCCGGGTCCGGTGGTCAGGATGCGCGGGGTCCGCTTCGTCTACGGTGACACCGTCGCGCTGGACGACATCGACCTCGACCTCGAACGCGGCACGGTCACCGCGCTGGTCGGCCCGTCCGGGTCCGGCAAGTCCACGCTGGCCAAGCTGCTGCCCCGGTTCGATGACCCCGAACGGGGCTCGGTCGAGCTGTACAGGGTCGACCTGCGCGACATCGACCCCGCCGAGCTGTACCGGCATGTGGCCTTCGTGTTCCAGGACTCAGCGCTGCTGCGCATGAGCATCCGGGACAACATCCGCCTCGCGCGCCCGGACGCCGACGATGCGACCGTCCGCGCGGCGGCCGCCAAAGCGCGGATCCTCGACCGGCTCGAGGAGCTCCCGCGCGGACTGGACTCCGTGGCCGGCGAGGACGCCGAGTTGTCCGGGGGCGAGCGGCAGCGGGTGTGCATCGCCCGGGCGATCCTCGCCGACCGGCCGGTGCTCGTGCTGGATGAGGCGACCGCGAACGCCGACCCGGAGAACGAGGCGCACATTCAGGACGCGCTGAGCGAGGTCACACGCGATCGCACCGTGCTGGTCATCGCGCACCGGTTGAGCACCATCCGGGGCGTGGACCGGATCGTCGTGCTGGACGCCGGCCGCGTGGTCGAGCAAGGCCGGCACGAGGAGCTACTCGCCCGCGACGGCCTCTACGCGCGGCTGTGGGAGCACGACCAGCGGACCCGCGAGGACGCCGTGACCGGGATGGAGACACGCTGATGATCGCCATGATCCGATACCTGTTCGAGCTCCTCGACGAGCGCGGCCGCCGGCATCTGCGCGTCATGCTCGTGGTGCAGGCGGCGCAGGGAGTCCTGCAGGGTCTCGGATTCCTGTTCGTGGCCCCGCTCATCGCCACCCTGACGAGCCCGCCGGTGGACTGGGGCCGGTTCTGGCTCTGGCTGGGGGCGATCGTCGCCGCGGTCGCCGCCCATCACGTGCTGCTGGCCTGGAGCACGTCGCTGGGCTACCTCGTCGGTACGGACGTACTCACCAGCTTCCATGAGCGGATCGGCAACCACCTCGCCACGCTGCCGATCGGCTGGTTCCGCGGCGACCGGACCGGGCCGATCGGGCGGATGCTCGGCAAGGGCACGATGGATGTGGCCAACATCCCCGCGCATCTCCTGCGTCACGTCATCGTCGGCCTGGCCGCACCGGCCACCATGATCGTCGGCAGCTTCCTGCTCGACTGGCGGATCGGCGTCGCCTTCACCGCCGGGGCGGTGCTGTGCGCGCTGGCGCTGCGGCTACTCATGGTGATCGTGCGCCGCAACGACGACGACTACGAGCACGACATCGGCGTGACCGCATCCCGCATCGTCGAGTACGCCCGCCAGCAGCCGACGCTGCGCGCCTACGGCGTGCTCGACCGGCCGGAGCTCAGCACGCTGGAGGAGTCCCTGGTCCGCCAGCACGGATCCCAGTCGCGGCTCACGATCCGCGGAGCCTGGGGAATGATCGCGTTCTTCGGCACCCTGCAACTGGTCGTCACGTCCGTCATCGCACTCACGGCCGCCCTCACGCTGCAGAGCTCCATCACGGTCCCGGTCATGATCGGCGTGCTGATCGTCACCCTCCGCATGCTCGACCCGATCTCCCAACTCGGCGAGCTCGCCGGTCACGTACAGATCAACGCCGACGCCATCGGCCGGGTGCGAGCGCTGCTCGCGCTGCCGCCGCTGCCCGAACCGGAACATCCCACCGAACCCGCGGGTGCCGACCTCGAGCTGCGCGGGGTGCGCTTCGGCTACGACGACGGCCCTGCGGTCATCGACGGGGTCGAGGTGAAGATCGCCTCCGGCAGCTTCACGGCCATTGTGGGCCCGTCGGGCTCGGGCAAGAGCACCCTGCTCAAGCTCATCGGCCGCTTCTTCGACGTGGACGAGGGCGCGATCCTCATCGGCGGCCGCGACGTCCGCGAGCTCGGCAGCGCCGGGGTCTCCCGGCTGACGGCGCAGGTGTTCCAGGACGTCTACCTGTTCGAGGGCACGATCGCCGACAACCTCCGCATGGCCGCCCCGGACGCGAGCGACGCCGACCTCGACCGGGTGGCTCGCATCGCCCGGCTCGACGAGGTCGTCGAACGCCTGCCGGACGGCTGGCACACTCGGGTCGGCGAGGCGGGATCCACCCTGTCCGGCGGGGAGAAGCAGCGGGTCTCGATCGCGCGTGCCCTGCTCAAGGACGCCCCCATCGTGCTGCCGGATGAGGCCACGGCCGCGCTGGACCCGGCAAACGAGGCGGCCGTCGCCGACGCGATCGCCGAACTCGCCCGCGACCGCACCGTCATCGTCGTCGCCCACCGCCTGTCCACCGTGGTGGCCGCGGAGCGCATTTTCGTCCTCGACCGGGGACGGATCACCGAGCACGGCGATCATGACGCCCTGCTCACCGCCGGGGGCACGTACGCGCGCTTCTGGAACGAGCGCCTCCGCGCCCGCGGCTGGCAACTCGCCTCGAAAGGAACCCCGTGACCGCCATCACCCCGGCCGAGCGCCGTCTCGACGTGCGCATGAGCCCGAAGGACCTCATCAACATCGGCGTCTTCGGCGCCCTCTACCTCGTCGTCGTGTTCGGGATCAACATGCTCGGCTTCATCAACCCGGCCGTCATGCTGGTCGCCCTCGTCGCGAGCATCGTCGCGGGAGGGATCCCGTTCATGCTGTTCCTCACCCGGGTGCGGCACGCGGGCATGGTCACGATCTTCGCGATCGTCACCGCGGGGCTCCTCATGCTCAGTGGGCACCCGCTGATCAGCTTCTTGATCAGCGTCGGCTGCGCGCTGGTCGCTGAGGCGATCATCTGGGCGGGCCGGTACCGTTCCCGCCGCTTGGGCGTGCTCGCCTACGGCGTCTACTCCGCCTGGTACGTCGGGCCGATGATGCCGATCTTCTTTGACCGTGAGGCCTACTTCTCCGGCCCCTCGATGCAGCTGATGGGCGCCGACTACGTCAGCCAGATGCAGGCCCTGCTCTCCCCTGGGGTGCTCGTCGCGTTCGACCTCTCCACGATCGTCTTCGGCCTGCTCGGCGGGCTTCTCGGCCTGCGGCTGATGCACAAGCACTTCGAGAAGGCCGGGCTGGCGTGACCGCAACCCCGGTGGCGGTCGGGGAGCGGGCCCCCGCGGCGGCCCGCTCCCGCCCGGTGCTCCGGCTGGACCCGCGGACGAAGGCGCTGCTCGTGCTCGCGACGAGCCTGGTCGTCATGGCGCCGGACGGAGCGTCGTTCATCCCCGCGGCTCTCGTCCTCGGAGTGCTGCTCGCACTCAACGAAGGCGCCTGGGCCCGCGCCGTCGCCCTGCCGGTCGGCGCCGCCGCCATCGCGGCCGTCGCCTATCTGCTGCCGGCGGCCATGCCGCATCCCGCCGTCGGCGTCGTCGCCACCATGGCCGCGTACCTGGTCCGCTTCGTCGCCATCGGCGGCATCGCCCTGCATCTGATGAGCACCACCTCGCCCACCGAGCTCACCGCCGCGCTGCGTGCCGCCCGCGTCCCCCGCGCCATCACCGTCTCCGCGGCCGTGATGCTGCGTTTCCTTCCGACGATCATCGCCGAGGCCCGCGCCGTGCACGACGCCATGCGGCTGCGCGGGATCGGCGGTTGGGGTGGCCTGCTCCGCCACCCTGTGCTGAGCATCGAGCGCTTCACGGTCCCGCTCATCGCCTCCAGCCTGCGCGTCGCCGAAGACCTCTCCGCCGCGGCCCTGCTCCGTGGGCTCGGCTCGACGTCGCGTCCCACCGCCATGCACCCGCCGCGCCTCGGCGGCGCCGACCTCGCCGCCGCGCTCGTCGCGGCGGCCCTTGCCGCGGCCACGGTGCTGTGGTGATCCGCGCCAAGGGGGTGCGCTGGACCTACTCCGGCGCGGACACCCCCACTCTCGACGGGTTCACTTTGCACGTGCCGCGCGGAGAGACGATCGTGCTGTGCGGCCCGAGCGGCTCCGGCAAGAGCACCGCGCTCCGGCTCATGAACGGCCTCATCCCCCACTTCCACGAGGGGCAGCTGGAAGGCTCCGTCCTCCTCGACGGGCAGGTCGTCGCCGACCTGTCACTCGACCGGCTCGGCCGCCGCACAGGGACCGTCCTGCAACATCCCCGCCGCCAGTTCTTCACCGACACGACCGAGACCGAACTCGCCTTCGCGCTGGAGAACTTCGGCGAACCGGCCGCACGCATCCGGGACCGTGTCGCCACCGGGATCGACGAACACGGGCTACGCGACCTCACCGACCGGCGACTGCAGGACCTCTCCGGCGGCCAGCAGCAACAGGTCGCCTGCGCCGCCGCGACCGCCCACCACCCGTCACTGCTGCTGTTCGACGAGCCCACCTCGAACCTCTCCGCCGCCGCGATCGAACGTTTCACCGCCACGCTCGCCCGGCTCCGGGCCGGTGGAGCGACCATCGTCATTGCCGAGCACCGCCTGCACTACCTGCGCGGCATCGCCGACCGGGTCGTCGTCATGCGCGACGGCCGTATCGACGCCGAATGGCCGCACGAGGAGTTCGCCGCCCTCGACGACGACACCCTCCGCGCGAAAGGACTCCGCAGCCTCAGCCCGCCCCCACGCCCAACAACCCTCCAGGTCCAGGCGTACGGGCCCAGCATCGACCGCGACGCCGTCCTCACGAGCACCACGACCGGCGTGAACCTACGCAACATCCGCTGCGCCTTCCATGGCCGCCGTGTGCTCGACATCGACGAGGCCCGTCTCCCTGCCGGAGCGATCACCGCCGTCACCGGCCCGAACGGCGCCGGCAAGAGCACGCTCGCCTGCATCCTCACCGGCCTGCAACGTCACGAAGGCGAGGTGCTCCTCGACGGGCGTCGGCTCAGCCGGGCACAACGCCAGCGGGCCAGCGCGATCGTCATGCAGGACGTGCAACGACAGCTGTTCACCGACAGCGTCGACGCCGAACTCCGGCTCGGCGTGTCCCCCGCCGATGAGCGCTCCGGCGCGCTCCTGCACGACCTCGACCTCGCCGCCTTGACGGACCGCCACCCGCTCTCCCTCTCCGGCGGCCAGCAGCAGCGCCTCGTCGTCGCCGCGGCCCGGCTCAGCGCCCGCCGGATCGTCGTGTTCGATGAGCCCAGCTCCGGCGTCGACCGCCGCCACCTCCACTCCATCACCCAGGTCATGCGCGATCTCGCCGACAACGGCGCGGTCGTCCTCCTCATCAGCCACGACGACGAACTCCTCGCACTCGCCGCCGACCAAGAACTCAGACTGCGTCCCATCGGCGCGTAAAGCACAGCCCCTGACCGCCCTGCCCGCCCCAGCTTCCGTTGGGGCAAGGCCGAACAGGACTGAAGCGGTTATCCACCTTTGTCATGCCGTCGCGCGTGCGGCGCCGGCGTGCCGGTCGGCCAGGCGGCGGCCGACGCGCTGCAAGGGCTGCTCGACCAATCGATGGGTCAGCCAACTGCTCGGCAGCAGCACGCTGAGGAAGGCGACGCTGATGCCGATCTGCAGGGGCATAGGTGCCCAGCGCATCTCTCCCGTCAGTCGCATGACGATGAGGAGGATCGGCAGGTGTACCAGGTAGAGGGAGTAGCTGATAGTGCCGAGCCAGGCGAGGAAGGCAGGAACGCGGCGGCCCCGCCAGGCCATCGCGCCGGCGAAGGTGGTGCCGGCCAGGACGATGGTCAGGCCCCACACGTCCGGCTGGACCCACCACCAGCCGGCGTTGGTCGCCCAGACAGGCGTCGACGTTACGAGTAAGGCGGCGATGGCCACCGGCCACAGCCGGCCCTCGCCATGCTCCCACCGGCGGATCGCGGTGCCGGTGAACATGATGGCGAGCATCGCCGCGGCGAACCATGGCACGCGGCTGCTCCCGATCAGCGACAATGCCATGACGCCCAGGACGCAGGCTCCGGCCGTACCCGCGCGCCCGGAGATCACACAGGTCAGGCCAATGACAAACGCGGCCAGCGACAGCCAGGCCAGCCAGGTGCCCGACAGCGGCGGCCCGGATAGCACGAGGCCTGCGATGAAAGCGATCAAGGCGAACAGAACCGGGAGCGCACCACGTCTGTCGCGCCAGCCGGTCACGAACAGCGCGACGACCAGCAGATAGAAGAGCATCTCGTACGACAGCGTCCACATGGTGTTCAGCACACCGGCCGCTCCTACCGCGTCCATCAGCATCGTGGCGTGCGCGGCCACCGAAGAAGCGTCGCGGGCCACCTCCGGACGGATCGGGATCCACCACGCCAGGGCCAGGACCAGGCCGATGACCGTGAGGTAGAGCGGGTAGAGGCGGAAAAGGCGGCCGATCCAGAAGGCCCGCACGTCGCCGTGTCGTTCCAGCGAGGTCGGGATGATGTATCCGCTGACCAGGAAGAACACCAGCACGCCGTACACGCCCAGGTTGAGCGCGGTGGGCCGCAGCCAGGGCATGGCCCAGGTCGTCAGGTGTTCGCCGACGACTGCGAGCGCGCCGATGCCGCGCAGCGCATCCAGCCACGCGAGCCTGGAAGGCGCCGCCTGCACGGTTTGGGGGGCTTGAAGGTGGGCGGTCGCCATATGCCCAACGTATCGGAGCGGTGCTCCGAAGGCGGACACATCGACCACTGGGGGCAAGTATCGACATTACGCAGCGTTCCCAGGGACAACACGACGTCCGATCGCGCCCTTGAAGGACCCGGCGGCTCAGCCCCGCGCCTGGTCAGGCATCGTAGAAGTTTGCTACCCATGAGGGATAGGTGACATGGGGCTGACCGTGGGTGACGTGGCCGGTGAGGTCGGTCTGTGGCTCTGATGGGCACAGAGCAGTGGAGCCAGCCGCTGGTCCGCTGGGAGCTTAGCGAACTGCTAGGCAGTCAGAAGGGGCAGTGCCGCGAAGCTGTGGTCCTGCCAGAGGAGCCGGGATGTTTCCTCTGGGTAGGCGGTGACGACAGCGTCGGCGTCGAAGATCTGGGTCTGGGGATCGTACGGGGGCCAGCCGGGGTCGCCCGTGGCGGCGAAGGCGGTCCAGGCCGTGCGGAAGCGGGCCGAGCGAGCGAACGGGTGGCGACCCGGTCGTCCAGGTCGCCTCCACTCTGCCCGGCTCAGTTGCCGCAGCAGTCATGTCACCTCACCTCGTGCCGCCCGCGGCGAACTGCTCCACCGCGGTGACATTGGTCTTGTCGATGAACGCCGGCCCGGTCAGGGTCGCCTGGCCGCC
>NZ_JBQQBQ010000029.1:0-118163 GCF_052245915.1 Nonomuraea sp. 10N515B | reverse complement strand
GGTGGTGGAGGGCAACGTGGCCCGCGCCCGCCGCCCCCGCAAGGCGACCCGGGCCGCCCGCCGCGCCCGCCGCACCCGAACCGACCTGCACCCCCGACCAGCCGCCCGGGACAGATCAAAGAACCGGCCCACCCCCAAACGACCCACCCGCACCTCGAAGAACGCGGCGAACGATGTGATGACCTCCAGCCGTGTGCCCGACCGGCGCACGGTGCCCGCCCCACTCCCCATCGGGAATGGACAGCGTCCGGCGGGCCAAGCACCCCAGATGACCCGCTCACCCGCGGGGCGTGCAGGGCTTGTACGCGATCCTCACCACCGGACCGGCTTCCACCGCGTCGCGGCCACCCCCGTACTCCCCCTGGGACAGTACGCAGACGGCCCGCCACGGCCACGCCCGCCCGAAATCCTCAGGTAAATACAGAGAATCGCAGACGCTCTTGCTGTAGCCCTTCACCGTGTTCATCGACAGGTAGGGCTCCGCGCCGATCTCCCGCTGGCTCAGCGGACCGCACAGAGCACGCAGGATGGAGTGCTCCCGGTCGGTGAGCGGTTCCGCCGGCCTGCCGGCCCGGCTGGTCATGGCCGTTGTGCTCCGCCCGACCCGCAGGCGCGTCTCGGTGAGGGCGGCGGCCGCCGCGGGGAACACCGGCCCGCTCCGCGCCACCTCGTCGGCCTCGGACAGAGCGGCCGACGCCGCCCGGCGGTCCCCGCAGGCCAGTTCCAGCTCGGCCAGAGTGACCAGGGCCCGTACGACCTGGGTGGGGTGACCGGTGATCTGGGCCAGGTCCACGGCGTGGCGCAGCAGCTCCCGCGCCCGGATCAGCTGCCCGTCGCGATGGGCGACGACGCCCTCGGCCAGCCGCAGGAAGACCACCGCCGGCGCGGCGGCCTCCCCGAGCTCGGCCTCGATCGCCGCGACCTCGGGAAGCACGCCTCGCAACAGCACGCGTACGTGCTCGGTATCGCCTCCGTTCGACAAGGCGATGGCGAGCAGGCCGGTGGCCTGGAGCCGGATGAACGCGGGCAGGCCGGCCACCGCGGCCCGTTCCACCGCCTGCGCCAGCACCCGCGCCGCGTCATCGTGGTGCCCTGTGCCGGACAGCACGCTTCCGAGAGCGATCCGAGAGATCACCCACCCGGGGATCCCGGGGTCCACCTCCAGGTCGACGGAACGGCGGGCCATGGCGAGCAGTTCCTCTGGAGTCCAGCCGTCCTGGGCGTACACGGCTCGCAGCGTCATCGCCGCCGCCTGCCCCGACCGCCATCCGGCTGGAGGGGCGGTGCCGGCGGTCATGGCAGCCTCGGCGGTGTCGAGCAGCGGGGCCACGCGGTGGAGGCGGCCGGTCAAGCCCGCGGCCGACGCGAGCGAGATGCCCAGCCTCGGATTGGCCCGTACGGCCTGTGCGTCGAGGCTGTCACCGAGCCGCAGGTAGGCGCCGATCGCGCCGCGGGCAAGGAAGTCGTCGTCGGCGGCGGCCAGCAGCTCCGCCGCGCCGTGCTGGTCACCGGCCGCGATCAGGTAGCGGATCGCCTGCTCCCGGTCTCCGGCGTCGGCATGCCACCGGGCGGCCCGGCTCAGGAGCTGCGGCCCGGCCTCGGGAGTCACTGTGGCCAGCTCGCGCCGGAGAGCTTCGCGGAACAGCCGGTGATAGCGGTACCAGAACCGCTGGGAGTCCAGCGCGACGAGGAACAGATCGGCCCGTTCCAATTCGGCCAGCGCCAGTTGGGAGTCGGCACGTTCCAGAACGGTGTCACACAGCGGCCCGCACAGCTGATCGAGCACGGATGTGCGGAGCAGGAAGTCGCGCTGGCCGGCGCGCAGGCCGTCGAGCACCTCGCTGGTGAGATAGTCGATGACGTGCCGCGCGTCGCCGCCGAGCGGGTCCGCGTTGGCCGGAGGGCTCAGGGCGGCCCGGATCGCCAGCGCCATCAGCTTGATCCCGGCCGCCCAGCCTTCGGTCCTGTGGACCAGGGCGGCGACGCCATCGGTGTCGAGAGCGTCGCCTGCCACCCCGCTGACCAGGCCGGTGGCCTCGTCGCCGGTGAAGCGCAGCCCTGCCGCGCGGATCTCGGCCAGCTCTCCGCCGGCCCTGAGCCGGGCCAGCGGCAGCGCCGGGTCCAGCCGGGAGGCGACGAGCAGGCGAAGGGAGGGCGGCAGGTAGCTGAGAAAGAACTCGACGGCCTCGTGGATCCGCCGGTCACGGAGCACGTGGTAGTCGTCGAGCACGAGGGCGTGCCGCCCGGTCATCGCTTCAAGGTCGTTGAGCAGGGTGGGCACGGCCACCTCGAGCGGGTCGATCTCGGTCACCCGTAAGGCCTTCAGCGCCGCGCCGCCCAGCCCGGCACCGCCCAGCCCCGCATCGTCCAGCGCCGCGCCACCCAGCCCCGCGCCGCCCAGCGCCGGGCTCACCGTCCGCAGGGCCGAAATCAGGTAGGTCCAGAACCGGTGCGGCTCATCGTCGGAGTCGTCCAGCGTGAGCCATGCGACGGTGGTGCCGCCTGCGGGGGCGATTCGCCGGGCCCAGTCGGCGAGCAGGGTGGTCTTCCCCCATCCCGCGGGCGCGACCACGACGGCCAGGCGCTGGGAGTGGTCGTCGAGCAGCGTGGTCAGCCTGCCCCTGCCGACGGTGCCCGGCCGGACTGGCGGGACCAGCAGTTTGCCGTTGATGAGGGGGTGCGTGAGCCCTGGCGCGGCAGGCGGCCGCTCGTCCTGCAGAGCCATCCGGCCTCCGCTCGCCCAGAACAGGTGATGTCGCCCAGTGTGCCACCCGATCGCAGCCTCTGCCTGCGGAGCGTCAGGCGTCGCGCGTTAGTGGCCTCCCGCTGCTGGTCGGGGTATGGCTTCGTGGTCGCGGAGTTCGTTGGTGGCTTCCTGGTAGGCGGTGGCGGCGCGGGCGAAGTAGTCGAACAGTACGGCGCGCTGCTCGGGGGTGTAGTCCTGGATGATCGCGCCGATTTTCTCGCGGGCCGGGGCCAGGGCCTCGTCCAGGCCCGATGGAGCGGCGACCGGCTCGACGATGACCTTGCGGCGGTCGCCGGGGTCGGGGACGCGGCGGACGTATCCGGCCTGCTCAAGGCGGTCGATCAGCCGTGTGGTGGGGCCGGTGGTCAGGCCCGTACGGCGGCCGAGCTCGCCAGGGGTCAGGGCCCCCGTCAGCGTCAGGATGTTCAGCGCATACAGGTCGGTCGCGCCCAGGTCGACGGCCTTGGCGCCGGCGTGGCCGTGCAACATCACGGCGCTGAGATATCGCCGATAGACCGCTGCTGCCTTCTCGGGTGTTGACACGTACCGGCCTCCCTCCTAATCTCTTCCTTAGAGAAGAGAAATCTTCAAGGCATTAACTTCTCCTAAGAAGTTATCACGAGAGGGCATCACCCATGAACGCTCACACCGCTGACACCCACGCCATCACCGCCGTGCTCGACCGTCTTGCCACCGCCTGGAACCGCGGCGACGGCGCCGCCTACGGCGCACAGTTCACCGCCGACGCCACCTACATCACCTATGTCGGCACTCTCTACATCGGCGCACAGGAGATCGGAGACGCCCACCAAGCGCTGTTCGACAGTTTCCTCAAGGGCACCAACCTGGCCAGTCAGACCCTCAGCATCCGCTTCACCGGCCCCGACACCGCCCTGGTCATCACCCGCGGCGACACCTACAAGGGCAAGCCCGGCAAGCCCGGCAAGCTGCACAAGATCCAGACCTACACCCTGCTCCGCCGGCCCGGCGGCGACTGGAAGATCGCCGCCTTCCAGAACACCAAGCACCAGGCCGTCATGGAGGCCATCTCCTTCGCGTTCCAGCCGGCCAGCAAGCCCGCCGCCACCCACGCCTGAACCACCGCCTGCCGCCAGCCCGCTGAACCTGCTTCCTGACGGCTCAGGTCAGTCCGCCCTGGCGTGCCTTGACAATCACCTCGGCCCGGTTGGCCACATCGAGCTTGGCGAAGATGCTGCTCACCCGATTACGGACGGTCTTGTCTGACAGGTGCAGCCGCTGGGCGATGACCTGGTTGCCCAACCCGGCCGCGACCAGCCTCAGCACCTCACGCTCCCCATCCGACAGCTCGGGGAACGGCTTGGCCACCACGCCGCCGCCGGCGTTGAAGAACGCCTTCAGCCGTCGCGCGACGTGCGGGCCGTAGACGGCCTCGCCTGCCGCCACCGCCGTGAGGGCGCGGCCGATTTCCGCGCTTCCGGCTCCCTTGAGCAGATAGCCGAGGGCGCCGGCCTGGATGGCCGCGAACACCGCCTCGTCGTCGGCGACCATCGTCAGCATCAACACCCGGGCGTCGGGCCACTCCTCGAAGATCCGCCGGGTCGCGGTGACCCCGTCGATGCCGGGCATCTGGATGTCCATGAGGACGACGTCCGGCCGGTGCCGCAGTGCCTCCTGTACGCCCGCCTCGCCATCCGGGGCTTCCGCGACGACGGTCACGTTCAGCTCTTCGAGCAGCACGGCCAGCCCTTTTCTGAACACCGGGTGATCGTCGACGAGCACGGCGGTTGTCATGAGCGGTCCCCTGGGTGGAGGGGGAGCAGGGCGGCGACGGTCGTTCCCTTGCCGGGAGCGCTGTCGAGCCGCACGGTCCCGCCGAGCTCGGCGGCCCGTTCCCGCATGCTGGCCATCCCGACGCCTGCCCGGTTCACGGCGGGGTCGAAGCCGGTCCCGTCGTCGGTCACCGAGACCGCGAGGTCGTCGCCCGCCTCCCTGAGGGTGACGGTGACCTGCCGAGGGCCACCATGTCGCAGCGCGTTGCTGACCGCTTCCTGAACGATCCGGTAGGCCGCGACCTCGACGGCGGCAGGCAGCTCCAGGGACGAGCCGAGTTCGGCGTGCACGGTGATCGACGGTACCTCATCGGTATCGACAGTGGCGGCGGCGGCCAGCCCCGAGGTCAGCGCGCCGACCAAGCCGAGCTCGTCGAGTGCCGGAGGGCGGAGCCCACGGACCAGGCGGCGTACGTCCGCGATAGCCTCGGCCGTCTGGTCGGCCGCCGCGCCGATCAGGCGCGCGGTCCTGCCGGTGTCGCCGCGGCCGAGCACGCTGCCCGCCGTGTCGACGGTCATCGCGATCGCGGCCAGCTGCGGTCCAAGGCCGTCGTGGAGGTCCCGGCGCAGCCGCCGGCGCTCCTCCTCCCGAGTGGTCACCAGCCGGTCGCGGCTGCGTTCGAGGTGGTGGGTCAAGCGCACCGCCTGCGCGGTGCTGGCCAGGGGGCCTGTCAGGGCGGCGAGCACCACTCGGTCCTGCGGGTCCAGAATCGTCGAGCCGGTACGGGGCATCGCGTGCAGGACTCCCACGGTCTCACCGTGCAGCTCGAGAGGGAAGGAGCCGGCGAAGCGGAGGTCGAGGTGCCCGGTAGAGGTCTCGACGTCAGGCCCGTCAGGCATCCGTACGCTCACCGCGACGCCACGCAACCGGAGCCCAAGGGCGACGGCGGTGGCGGCATCACGCAGGGCCTGCCGGGGTGAACCCGCGCCGCGGACCGCGGCATCCACCCGGAGAAACAGGACATGCGGGTCGGCCCGATCGCCGTACAGCAGCCGGTCGATGGCGCGCTGGACCCGGACCCGAGCCGGATGGAAAAGCAGTGCGATCGTGAACGCCGCCGTGAAGGCCGTGGCTCGGCTCGTCTCGCCCAGAACGCTCCCGGCCCAGCCGACGACCGCGGCGTAGACCAGAGCCGCCCCGGACAGCAGCACTCCGGCCACGAGGGTGCGGTTGACCAGCACGTCGATGTCGTAGAGCCGATAGCGGAGCGCGGCGACGACGATGCAGGAAGGGATCAACAGGACGGCGAGCGCACGCACCCACCACGGTGCCACCGCGGTGGCGACGACGGTGGCCGCGACGCCGTACCCGATCCATGCGATCTGCCGTCGCTCCACCCCATCGGCGCGCCGGAATCGCACCACCAGGGAAGCCAGGCCGAGCAGCATCAACGCGACGCAGCCGCCCAGCAGCGCCAGCCCCACGGGAAGCACGACGGGCTCGATCGCCTCGATGCCCAGCGGGTTCTCCGGGACCGACGCAAACCCCAGCTCTCGGGGTGTCACCGCGGCCACCACCGTTGCCCCGATGACGAGCCCGGCGGCGACCCTCGGCAGTCGCGACCACCACCCGGCCAGCGGCCGGCCCTCTGGCAGCAGCAGGGGCAGGAGCACCGCGACCAGGCCGAGCGGCGGGATCCAGCACCAGGTCGTCAACCACGCCGCGGCGCCGGCCAGCGGCCGCGGGTCCAGTCCCAGAAGCCGCGTGTCCAGACCGGCCGCGTCGCTCCAAGCCGTGAACGACAGAGAAAGGACATAGCATCCGGCGAACGCGCTGATCGTGACCAGGAGCAAGCCGATCCGCCGCGCCCGCTCGTGCCCGGCCAGCCAGGCGCCGGCGGCGGCATAGGCCGGCGCCAGGACCGCTTCCGGCGTGCCCATCAGCCGTTCCAGGTAATCGGCACCGGTCAGCACCGGCAACGCGACCGCGGCGAGGGCCGCGGCCACGGCCAGCGCCGAGACCAGCCGGGCCACCGCCGGCACCGCCCGGTATTCGTCCTGCATAGCGTGGCAAGTATAGGAGCGCCCTACTGACCGGTTCGGCCGTTGACGACCGACGGGCGGGCGAACGTCACCAGGATCGAACGTGCGGCGCCGATGCAGGCCGCGATCCACAACCAGTGCGCGTCGACGGGACCGGCGTTGCGGAGGCCGAAGTCCACGACCAGGAACACCAGCATGGTGAGCGCGACCCACCGGGGTACGGACCTGGTGAGCAGCAGACCGACGATCAACACCAGCAGGCCGAGCGCGGTGCCGACCAGGAAGGGTGCCAGGAACGTCAGGCCCAGGAGCGGATGCGCCTCGACCCCATCGAGCAGGGCGCCCGCCCGCACCAGGTCCGTGCTCTGGCTCAGCGGCACCTGCACCAAGGACATCACGTGCATGCCGAAGAAGCCGAACATGCCGGTGAGCAGCAACGCGATGGCGACGCGACCGGTGCGCGGCGCGCGCTGCCCCAGCAGGTGGGCCAGGGCCAGGAAGCCGATGCACATGAACGGAATCGCGAGCGTGCCGAGCATGACGAGCACCGGGTAGGTCACGCCCGAGTCGGCGATCGCCTGCAACTTCTCCGCGCCTGTCGCAGGCTGTGCGGGCAGCAGCAGCCGCATCCCGATGGACTCGGCGCCATTGAGGAGCGCTCCCCCGACGAGGCCCACGACTGCGAGCCGCCGGGAAACCGGGACCGTATGGGCGGTGGGCTCATCGTGGCCAGGCCGAGTCGACGTGGACAGTGTCGATGTGGGGAGTGTGGTGCGGGGCATCGGATTCTCTTCCCTCTCGCCGGCGCTGGTCGCACCGGGTGTCGGCAACGAGAATCCATCGCGGGCTGTCCCTGCCGTGAGGGTCCGGTGTCCCTCCTCGGGAGGGACAATCGCACGGCCACGCGAGCGGGGGCGGCGGCTCCTCTTGGCTTCGGGGACTACCGCGACGACTGGTGAAGGCCCACCAGAGCCACGATCACACTGACGACGGGGATGAGGTCCGGCCAGACCAGCCGCTCACTCATCGTCCAGCAGGTCGAACAGGTCCAGGCCGGCCCCTTCGGGGAGCAGGTCAGGCGATGGGCACGTGAGAGGTTGTTCGGTCCAGATGCATTTGCCGGTGGCGGTGAAGCGGGTGCCCCAGCGATGAGCGATCGCGGAGACCAGTTGGAGCCCGCGTCCGCCCTCGTCGGTTTCGGCGGCGCGGCGGATGCGGGGGGTGGTCTGGCTACCGTCGGAGACCTCGCAGGTGAGCACGTTGCTGCGGAGCAGGCGCAGGTTGATGGGGCCCTTGGCGTGGCGGATGACGTTGCCGACCAGTTCGCTGGCCAGGAGTTCGGTGGTCATCGAGAGGTCGTCCAGATGCCACGTGCCGAGCTGGGTCCGGACGTGCTCGCGGGCCTCGCCCGCGGCCTTGGGGTGATCGGGCAGCGGCCAGGAGGCCATGTCGTCGCCCGACAGCGCGTGGGTACGGACGACCAGAAGGGCGGCGTCGTCGGCGGTCCCCCGCCTGACGGGCAGCAAGGTAGCGATGAGAGTGTCGCACAGGGATTCGAGGTACTCGGCCCCCGTCGCGTCCGGCGCGGCGGAGTGATCCCGGCGCCCGTACAGACCTCTTGAGATCGTGCTGCTGAGCGCCCTGGAGAGGCTGGCCATGCCCTGGTCGATGTCGAGGGAGGACGACTCGACCAGGCCGTCGGTGTACAGCACCAGCAGACTGCCGTCGGGCAGGTCCATTTCCACGGTGTCGAAGGGCGGGGTGGCGGCGCCGAGGGGCGAGTTCGGGTCGGCGTCGGGGAAGTGCACGCTGCCGTCGGGATGCACCACGGCAGGCGGGGGATGGCCGGCGCGGGCCAGGACACAGGACCGGTTGGTGGGGTCGTAGACCAGGTACAGGCAGGTGGCGTAGAAGTCGTCGCCGAGGTCGCTGACCAGGTCGTTGAGGTGGGCGAGCAGTTCGTCGGGAGACAGCTCCAGGTCGGCAAGGGTGCGGACCGCGGTGCGCAGGCGGCCCATGGTGACGGCCTCGGACACGCCGTGCCCCATGACGTCGCCGATGACGATGGCGACCCGGTTCGCCGACAGCGGGATCACGTCGTACCAGTCGCCACCCACCTCCATTTCCGCGCCGGCGGGCAGGTAGCGGGCTGCGGAGGTGACCGCGGGCAGGTCGGGCAGTTCGCGCGGGAGCAGGCCGCGTTGCAGTTCCTTGGCGCGGGTGTGCTCCCTGTCGTACAGGCGGGCGCGCTCCATGGCCTGGGCGACCAGCCCGCTGAGCGCGGTGAGCAGGTTGCGCTCCTCGTCGGTGAACTGGCGCGGATCGGTGAAGGAGACGACGCAGCTGCCCACGGGGCGTCCGGAGGCGATCAGCGGCAGGAAGGCCCACGCTTGCTTGCCCCCCGACGCCAGAAGGCCGGCCGTCGTGGGGTAACTCTCGATGTACTCCTCGACCGAGGTGATGAACAGCGGCGTACGCTCCCGCAGAACCCCCGTGATCGGCAGCCCCCAGGAGGCCGGCATTCGGGCCACCTGGTCGATGAACTCCTTCGGAAACCCGGCGAACCCGACCGGCCGCAGGTGGTCGCCCTCTAGGAAGGCGAGCATCAGTCCGGTGGCGCCGAACAACGGCAGGATGTGATTGGCGGCGGCGTCCACGACGTCGCGAACGGTGACCGCCTCGGCCAGCGCTCTGGTCAACTGCCTGATGTGGGAGGCCCGCTCCGCGGAAGCGCGCTCGGCGTCATGAGTCTGCGGTTCGGTGACCAGCTCCAGGGTCTCATGGATCTTGGTGACGTCCCACAGGGTGCCGGCCATGCGTGCCGGTTCGCCGTTCTCATCGAGCACCAATTGGCCGCGGACCCGTACCCAGCCGGTCGTCCCGTCCGGGCGGCACACCCGATATTCGGTGCTGTGCATTCTCCCCGTACGGATCGCCTCGTCGATGTCGGACAGCACCCACGGCAGATCCTCGGGGTGGATGGCGCCCGTCCAGGTATCGATGCGGCCATCGAAGCCATCCGGATCGACGCCGAGCACGGTGAACATCTCGTCGTTCCAGATGACATCGCCCGTCCAAATGTCCCAATCCCAGGTGCCGACCGCCTGCAGGTCCGGCTGGAGATCCGCGCCGGTGGGCGGGTCCTGCCACCCCGTGAGGGTCAGACCGGGCGGAGGTGTGGTGGACCTGTTCAGGCGTTCGCCGGCCCATCGGCCCAGCGTGTCGAGGAAGGCTCGTTGCCCGGCCGACGGGCTGCGCGAGGAGAGGGTCACGACCGACAGCGTGCCGACCGGCCCGCCGGGGCGGAGCAGCGGGACGGCCGCCATCGCCGTGCTTACCGCGGCTTCGGCCCTGTCCGGGCGTCCGCCCGCCGACGCGTCACGGTCGGGCATCCCATCGAGGTTCGCCATGGGCACCCGCACGAACGTACTGTCCCGGAACGCGCGGGCCGGGGCGAGCGGGCCGTTTCCGTCAAGGCGCTCCCATTCTTGGGTAAAGGCCGGGGGTAGCCCGCTGGACACCACCAGGCGCAGTCCGCCGCCGTAGCCGGGGCTGCCGAGATGCACCATGCCGCCCAGCCCGGCAAGATCGGCCACCGCCTGCTGGATCGCGAACCGCAGGAGCTCGATCCCCCGCAGCTCGTCACCGGCCACCGCCAGGAACCGTTTCCGCTTCTCGGAAACCTGGTCCGGCCGCCTGATCCGCAGACCTGGCGCACGCCGTTCGCCCATCCCCATCTCCATCCCTTCAGCACGTCACCGGGGTCTCCGTCAGGGGCAGGTGCGATCCTGCGGAGCCCGGGCTCTGGGACGCGTCTGCGGCACTTAATCCGGGAGGAATCTGCATGTATAGGGGGATATGTACAGAGTACAACTACCCGAACACACACTTCATCGCGCCGGACGCCATACCGTCCCCTGGGGAACACATCTGACATTCGTCACATCGGGCACGCTGACGCACGGCACTACAGCCGCCGCCCCTCAGCCAGCCTGGATGCATGGAAATCGCGCTGGAACTCAAGGCCGTCAGCAAGCGCTACGGCACCACCATCGCGCTCGACGGCGTGGACCTGGACGTAGCACAAGGGCAGACGGTCGCCGTGCTGGGGCCCAACGGGGTGAGGTCGGGGCGTTGCTGCAGGATGCCGCGCTCTCTGGCAGGAGGAGCGCGCCCGTACGCACCGAGGCCGTCCGCGTCGCCGAGTCCCGCGGCTGGTTGTGACCGGTGAC
Source organism: Nonomuraea sp. 10N515B (assembly GCF_052245915.1). Classification (NCBI taxonomy): domain Bacteria; kingdom Bacillati; phylum Actinomycetota; class Actinomycetes; order Streptosporangiales; family Streptosporangiaceae; genus Nonomuraea; species Nonomuraea sp. 10N515B. Next base: position 107,391 of record NZ_JBQQBQ010000029.1, on the reverse strand, counting down.
GAACCAGTAGCGGACGATACGGACCTATCGATTAACAGCCGCACCCGTCTGTGAAGGGAATTAAGCTCAATGTGATCCCGATCATATGGGGGCAGCCCTTCACATGAGCGATCCCGATCACAACAAGGGACCCGGGCCGAGGAACATCCGCACCTCGGTGAAGGAGGCGCTGATCAGCGCCCTGGCCACCGCCATCGTGGGCGTGGTGCTCCTGCCGTGGATCAACCTGTTCCGCACGCTGCCCCTCTACATGCAGTTGTGGCTGCCCGTGGGCTTCGGGATCGCCATCGCGGCCCTGCTGTACGTTCCGGCGTTACGCGGCATCTACGAGAGGTATGCGAAGCAGATCCGGTTGGGCCTGCTGGTGTTGGCCGGGGCGGGATTGGCCACCGGGGGCTGGCTGGTGTTCCACGCGCTCACCGCGGACGACCAGTGCCCGGCGTCGGCCGAACTCCGGCTGGTCACCGCACCGGAGAACGTCACCGAGCTCACCATGCGCACGCAGCAGTACATGCGGGAGAACCGGATCGAGGGCTGCCCGTCGATCCGGTGGACCGTGGCGGTCGCGCCGCCGCCCGTCCACCTCGCCGACGCCTTCAACAACGGGTGGGAGTGGCGGGAGGACCGCCGCGACCAGCCGTACGCCCGGCTGTACGCCCTGCAGCCCGACGCGTGGGTCGCTACCTCGCCGGCCGAGGTGGAGGAGCTCAGGACGGGCGGGCTCAAGTCGCTGGGCGACAGCGCGTCGGAGGTACGCGTGGGACAGGATCAGCTCGTCCTGGCGATGACCGAGCAGCGGCGCGAGGAACTGGGCAAACACATGGACGATCCGGCCCAGTACCCGTTCGACAAGGTCTGGGACATCGTGACCAAGAAGATGGGCATGACGATCGCGCGTCCCTTCCCGGAGACCTCCATGGCCGCGATGATCGGCACCAGCAACGTGTTCGGCGGCCGCAACCTGGACGAGGCCGACTACGCTCAGGCGGAGCAGGAGCTCGTGGAGGACGGGCTCGGTGCGGACACGGTCACCTCGCTGTTGTGCGAGTTCGGCGAGCTCGCCGACGAGTCCCGGCAGCAGCGGGGCGACCCCAAGATCGCGCTGCTCGTGCCGGGACACAGCGTGGAGGACTTCAACGCCGGCCGCGTCGACGGCTGCGCGGGCACGGGCGCGAGCACGCACCTCATCGCGGTGCGTCATCACGACCTGAGCAAGCTCGACTATCAGTACGTCAAGGTGACCTGGCACGGCCAGCGCTCGGCCGAACGAGAGACGCTGGTCGACCACTTCGGCGCCTGGCTGGGGAAACACCCGCTCTACCCCAACGCGCCAGTGCCCGCCAAGGGCACGGTCGACGAAGACGAGCTCAAGGAGGTGAAAAAGCGGCTGTTGGACCAGCTGCGCCCGCAGCTCGACCTGCGGCTGATCGTCGACACCTCGGGATCGGCGGATCGTCCCGTACGTGTCCAGGCCGCCGAGGCGCTGCGCGCCAACAGCAGAATGCTCGGGCCGCGCGATCGCCTCCAGGTGTTCGGCCTGCACGCGCAGAGCAGGAACGGGCCTGCCGAGGTGACCGGCATCGCCCCCAGGAGCGGTCCTGAGCACCTCGGCACCGTGGCCGCGAAGATCGAGCACACTCCGTTCGACAAGTGGGATGCCCCCGCCTCGGCCGGGCTCGCCCAGCTCGGCGCGGGCGACGAGGCGGTGCCCGCGCCCGTGGTGCTGCTGACCGACGGCCGCCTGTTCGACAACGAGGGCGGCAGCCAGGCGGCTACGGTGATCGCCGGGGCGCTCGAGGACGCCGCCACTGTCTCGGGCCTGTACGTGGTCGTCTTCGGGCAGGATCGGTGCGCCGTGACCACGTTGCCGGGCACGCGGAAGCCGTACCAGTGCGTGACGGCGGGCGCCGGCGCGCAACAGGCGATCACCCGGGCGATCATCACGGTACGGGGGTGGCGATGACCGCGCCGCTGAGGAAGCACGGCCTCTTGGCGCTCGTCTGCGGGGCCGCGCTGATGCTGCTGCTCCTGCTGTGGCAGTCCCGCGGCGCGGACGGACCGCCGCAGCCGGCCCCGCCGTCGGCCGCGCTCAGCCCTCCCCCTGTGCCCTCGACGCCTCAGGAGGAATGCGGCGGCCACGACGGCGAGCTGGTCGTCGCCACGGGCGACGACGTCAGCACGGGCAGCGTACGGCGCGAAATCTTCGACGAGTGGAACAACAAGGACAAGCCTGCCGGAGACCCGCCGGCCAAGCTGCTGGAGATCTCCGGCAGCACCGACGTGCGGCGCGCCCAGATGGCGGCACTGGCCCAGGCCGGCAGCTGCGAGTACGACGTGCTCGTGCTCGACGTGGCGTGGGTGACCGAGTTCGCCAGGCATGGTTACATCCAGCCGATCGAGCTGAGCGATGAGGGAGACCGCTTCCTGACCGGCCCGCTGGAGGCCGGGCAGATCGACGGGGAGCAGTACGGCGTTCCGTTCGCCGCCGACGCGCCGCTGGAGTACCGCCGGCTGGACCGGCAATCCGGCGGCTACCTGCTGCAACTGGACGACAACGAGATGGGCACGATCAACTTCCTGGAGATGATCGAGCTTGGCGGCGGAAAGGTGCTCGACGGCGACGACAGGACCACGGTGGCCCTCGACGACGACCGCGACGACACCTGGGAGGCGCTGAAGCCGTCCAAGCACGTGTTGTCCAGTACGGATGAGAGCGTCGCCGTGCTGCGCGAATCGCTCCAGATGGACGAGGATCGCAGCGTCGTGGCCTTCAAGGAGGGCAGGATCGGCGAGCAGCCGGTGTCCTACATGCGCAACTGGCCGATCGCGTTCCATCAGCTGGCGTCCGACCCGCGCATGCGCGGATCGGACATGAGGCTGTTGTTCGACGTACGCGCGCCTACGGCGGAGGGCGGCGTGCTCGGCGGTTCTGTGCTGGCCGTCTCCCAGCACATCAAGCCGGACAAGCTGCGCGCGGCCCAGCGGCTGATCGACCGGCTCACCAGCCAGGAGGTGCAGGCCCGGCTGTTCGCCTGCGGCGGATACAGCCCCGTCCTGACCGAGGTGTACGAGGGGTACGAGGCCGGCCGTGGGCCCGCGTGCTCGCGCCAGGCCGGCACGGACATCACCAGCGCGAGCCTGCCCGAGCTTGCCACGCTGGCCTCGGAGACCAGGAAGTCCATCGGACTGGCCCACCCGCGACCGAAGTCGCCCTACTATGCCCAGTTCAGCGAGATCTTCCGCCGCTGCGCTCGCGGCGTCTGGGAGAACAGGGTGACGGAGGAGGCGTTCTTCTCCTCCGTCGGCGCGCTGGAGGCTGCGCTGAACGGCAGAGTGCCCGACGACCGGCCGCCCTGTTGAGCCAGGGCTCGATTCGGTTCAGGTCCACGCCCGTGTCCAAAGTGTGCGCTTCTTTCCGTATAAAGATCTTATAGGTAGGCGCGTCGCCTAATTCCTCAAAAGGCAGCTGGGTATGGTCGCTCACGTCATCTGCTATTTCGAAGGGAAAGGTGACAATGGAAAAGCTCACACGCGCGGGCCTCATAGCCGTCTCGGCGGCGCTGGTGTCGGTCGCGGCGCCGACCGCCGCCATGGCTCAGCCCTATGAGGACCCGACCGCCGAGAATACGACATCCGAGACGAAATCCAAGGAGTCGTTCGAGGCTGGGGGGCTGTCGCCCAGCTCCAGCTCAGAGCAGGACCTGATCAAATGGGTCGAGGAGGCATTCGAGTCGAAGATCAAGTTCGACGCCGTGATCGGCGATGCGATTGTCCGCGACAGTACATCAGATTCCGATTGAACCGGACCTGTTCCCGCAATCTTTGCGATTCTCTCCGAATGTTTGTCGGAGCCGAATGAAACAGAATTGCGTACCCGCCTCCTGCTCGGTCAGGAGGCGGGTCAGGTCCATTGGTCAGCGTTGGCAAGGCGGTTCAAGGGCGTGGTGGGTAGGGCGATCCAGCCCTCCGTGGCCGCCGCGCCAGCCTGCTCTGCCGTCGGCACCGTAACAAGACCGAGCGCCGATGCGCGCGCGGCCAGGGCGGACACCACGGCGTCGGCGGCGTGGTCCGAAGACCGGCAGATCGCCTCGTGCCCGCCCAGATCCAGCCACGGCGCCAGCTCCAGCAGCTGATCCACGAGCCGGCCCAACTCGGTGAGGTTGGCGGTGCGCTTGTATCCCCGATAGGGCAATCCCCACCGCTTCAGGCAGGCCGCCGGATACACCTCCACGACTTCCCCACCACCTCGCCGATCCACCGGCCGGCCCCGCCGCGCCAGCTCGGCCAGCACAGCCGCACACCGCATGGTGGCGTGGCCGATGCGGTCCGCCGACACGCTCAACGGCGTCAGCCCGGTCTGCTCGTGCACCACCTGGTCGGTGACCCGCAACGCCAGATCCCGCCGCCACGCCCGGCCCACCAGCCCTTCCGGCACGTGGACGTGCCCAGCGCGGTGGGCGGTGACGAAGTCGACGAACCTGTCGGGCCAGCCGAACGGGCAGTCGATCCCCGCCTTGCCGGCACCCATCACTGCGTCAACGATCAGGGCGTCGTCCGCCCCGACCTCCACCCGGACGAGCCGGGCGCGGCCGACCGACCAGTCGAGCCATGCCACCGCGGTCCGCACCGCCTCCGCGGCGAGATCGATCCCGACCGTCACCATGCCCCCACCATAGGAGGCCTGATTCGCCGCCGCTCGAAGGAGCGGGATCAGAGACGCGCACCAGGAACTCCGCGGAGGACATCAGCCTCACCTCCTCAGATGGCGAGTGACTCCGGGAGGGTACGGGCGAAGGCCGCAGCCGCCTTGTCGTCGTCTCGCCGCCCCGGCGGCGACATGTGGCCGAGGAAGGCGTGCCGGAAGCAGGCGCCGAGCAGCAGCCCCGTGGCGGCCTCGACGTCGGCCTCCGGTCGCAGCCGCCCGAGGTCCTGCTCGGCGCGCAGGTACGCGGCCACCGCTTCGTTGGCCTTGTGCGGACCGGCGCCCTGGTGCCGTAGCTCGTCCCTGTGTGCGGCGATGGTGTCCGAATCGGCGAACACCGAGGCCAGCATGGGGAAACCGTCGTGGTGGAAGCCGATGGCGCCCGCGCCACAGCGATCGGGTTGTCCGCCAGGGTCCCCGTGCCTGCCTTGCCGCTCAGCGCCTGCGCAAGCTGGGAGAAGCCGGGCGAGCGTTCCCTCATCACGGCCACGAGCAGGTCGGCCTTGTTGGCGAAGTGCCTGTACAGGGCCGCCTCGGTGAATCCGGCGGCCCCTTCGATCTGGCGTGTGGTCACATTGGCCAGGCCACGCTCGGCCATGACGGGCGGCACCGGACGGCGCCTCGTGGGCCAGCCGTCCGCAGGTCGGTGACCGTGAAGAGACCTATCCTCACCGGCCTGTGCCTGCTCGTGGCCGCCGTGCTCGGCCTGGCCTACACCGTCGTCCACTTGACCTTCCTCCGGTCAGCCGGCAACCCGCCGGCCGAGGCCTGCACCGGGGAGTCAGGCAGGCGTGCCCGGGTGGTCGCCGCCGGCGCCAGCATGACCCAGGGCACCCTCGGCGCCGACTGGGTGGCCACCCTGCACGCCCGGCACCGGGACATGGATGTCGTCAACGCGGGCATTAACGGCAACACCGCCGCCGACCTGCTGCAGCGGGTCGAGACCGACATCGTCGCGTGCCGCCCCACCGCGGTCACGATCCTGATCGGCGCGAACGACGTCCGCAATGGCGTCCCGCCGGCGCAGTACCAGGACGACCTCCGCGCGATCGTCGATCGTGTCCAAGCCCGTACCACCGCCCGGATCGCGCTCATGTCCCTTCCGCCCCTGGGTAAGGACCTCAACACCGAGATCAACCAGCGGCACGCCGCCTACAACGCAGCGATCAAGGACGTCGCGGCCCAGCACTATCTGCTCAGCCGCACCTGGGACCACATCGCCCAGGCTGAGCTCCACCGCGGGATAGCGGCTCGATCAGGGAACGCCGGGTCCAGATCCGCCGAATCGGACCTCGATCCGGACCCGGCGTGGTCATGTGGTTCCGCAGCGGTCCCGCAGGGTTGTGACGCCAGGGCCGGCAAGTTCGCCGCAGTATGCCGTGCGCCCCGTCATCGCCATCGTCAGCGCCAGCGTGCTGCCGGTGACGAGCGGGCCGGAGCCGGTGCTGAAGGGCCCATCGTTCGCGACGAGGTGGAGCCCCTGGATGCGGCCCTTGGCGATGACCACCATGTCGGAGCGGCTGTAGTAGTCGGCCACCAGGGTGAGCGTCTCGATCGGATAGGTGCGGCGGATGCCCAGCGGCCGGCGGATGTCCTCGCCGTGCACGATCGTCTCGCCCAGCATCGCCATGGTCGGCAGGGGCGGCTTGGTGGTGCTGGTGATGACCTGGCGGAACCTGTCGAGTGTGTCGGCCGGGGACGTGCCGAGCTGCTCGGCCAGCCGCATGGCCACCTGTTTGTCGAAGTCGAACCGGCAGCGGATGACGCCCGCCAGCCACCGCACACCGTTGAGCCGCGCTCCGGCGGTGAGGTGGGCGAGCACCTCGCGCACCGTCAGCCCCGTACACAGGGAGGGCGTCGTCCAGTGCTCTTCGGTCAGATCAGCGAGGTCGGCCGCCAAGGCCGCGCGCTCGGCGTGGACCAGCGGCCAGAGGTCGGTGCGGCGACTCAGGGGTGATTTCGGGGCCGTCATGGCAGGGTTCCTCCCGGCAAGGTCCACACGATCGATCGTTCACCGGTAGGACGGCCCTCATGGGGCAGAATCGTCGCTCGCGAGCGAGATCAACTGTCGGTGCTCGGTTATAGGGTCCGGCGCGTGGACGAGACATCGAGAACCCGAAGCGCCGTGCACGCCTACTTTGAGCGCGTCGAGCGGCGTGATTGGGAAGGCTTCGGCGCGCTGTTCGCCGAGGACGTGGTCTACGAGATGCCGCAGAGCCGCGAACGGATCCGCGGGAAGGCGGCCTACCTCCAGTTCAACAGGGAATATCCCGGCGATTGGCACCTTCAGCTTCGGCGCGTCGTCGCCGATGGCGGCCATGCTGCGGCGTGGGTCGACGCGCGCGTCGGCGCCGAGCACCAGGATGCGTGCGTGTGGTTCGAGCTCTCCGGCCAGGGCTTGATCAGCCGGATCATTGATTACTGGCCGGAGCCGTATGATCCGCCGCCTGGTCGTGAGCACCTTGTGGAGCGCTGGTAAGACCTTCAGTCCTGCGGAAGGCGGTAGACGGACACGTGGGACCGCGAGTCGGCGGTGAACTCGGCTCCGGCCCAGTCGGCATGCCTGCTCTCCAGCTCGAACCCGGCCAGCTGAGCCATGAGGTCCAGCTCGGCCGGCCAGATGTAGCGGTGCGGGCTGCGGGTAAGCCGAGCCTGCCGGCTCTCGTCGAACCTGAAGTGGTGCGAGACCACGTGCTGGCGCAGAACGTCGTAGGTGTCCAAACCGATGTAGCCGGGCTCGGAATGCCAGACCGTGGCCTGCTGTCCTGGCGGGAGTTTACGCAGCTCAGGAACCCAGAGCTCGATCACGAACCGCCCGCCGGGCGTGAGATGGCGGGCGGCGTTGCGGAAGCACGCGACCCGCTCGGCCTGGGTGAGCAGGTTGGAGATCGTGTTGAAGACGAGGTAGACGAGCGAGTATTCCCCCGGGGCGACGGCGGTCGCCATGTCACCGGCGATCACTGGGATGGTCGCTTCGTCCACCTTCGTGCGCAGTTGGTCGATCATCGGAGATGACAGCTCGATGCCGGTTACCGGCACTCCTCGCCCGGCGAGCGGCACGGCCACGCGACCGGTCCCGATGGCGAACTCGAGCGCCCGTCCGTCGCCCGCGAGCTCGGCGAGACGATCCACGGTCGGCTCCAGGACCTCGGGCGCGAACATGCCGGTCCCCGGCGTGTCATAGCTCTGGGCGACCTCGCTGTCCCAGATCTCCTCCTGACGCATGCCGCCCACGATGGTCGTGAGGTGCACGCGTTGTCCAACGGTTTTCGGTCAGACGACGGCGATGGCGGGGGCCACGCGTGCGGACCCGATGCCGCGGTCCGGCTTGCCGAGCCGGAAACGTACCTTGCCCTTCAGCACGGTGCCGGACTCGGCCAGGCCATCGGTGAGACCTTCGCCGGGGAACAGGGTGAACGTCCACCTTGGGTTGGATTCGCAGTCCGGCAGGTCGCGGCCGCCTTGCAGGACCCTGGCTCCCCACAGCTGACGGATCATCAGTGCCCTGGTGTCGACGCCGGCGACCGTGAAAGCCGCCGCCGGACCGGCCACGATGTGCTGGTGGCTGCCCAGGGAGGGCCCGTAGACGCCGGTCACGGTGGCCACCATGGTCCACGGCGCGCCCTTCCGTACGCCGAGGACTCCTGCGGGTAGCCGGTCGTCGAACACGTCATCCACGGGCGTGCCGAGTTGGTCCGCTCGGACGTCGGCGGTCATCGGCCGCCGGGTGTCCAGCTTGCCCGGGTCCGGCACCAGCAGGATTCCGTACGTCGTCTCGTCGGCGAAGCGCGCCGAGGCGAAGTGCTCGCGCAGCGCGAGCACCACCTCCTCAGCGGCGTCCCACAGCTCGCTGGGGAAGGCCGTCGCCAGGTAGCCCGGCGTCACCGCCGGCAGCCCGGCCCGCGCCACCGCTTCGGCCACCGACGGGCATCGAGCCCATCCGGACTCGGCCAGCCTCACGATCTGCTCGTCCTTGAACGACATCACTCACCCAAGACTGCCGCACAGCTGAACCATGCGCCTAGAGGAGCGGGTGGGTCACGCGGCGGCGCTGGCGCGCTGGAAGATGCGCACGCCGGCCACCCCAGCCACCAGCCCACGACCCCCGCCCGGCCGAGTCCGGCGCTCAGCGCGAGCAGGCCGAGGAAGGCGAAGATCTCGGTCCCGCTCCACAGGGGCATGAACGCCGACCCGTCCACGGTGTCGGAGATCCGCACCGCGGCGTCGAGAGGGAGTTGCTGCCCGGTGACCATTCGCCACCAGTCGTCCCGTACCGCGCCGGACACGTTCAGGAGGCCCAGCGCGGTGGCCAGCACGCCGAACACCGTGAGCCAGCAACCCTTGCGGCCGCGCTCCGGGCCGGAAGCTCAACCTGAGCACTCGTGTCCAGGCGGTCGTCTTCGCGTACGAGAGCGGCCTCGTCCGCCCTGGGGAGCAGGACCGATCCTGAGCCGTTCAGCTCAGCCGGACCTGCGGGCGAAGGCCGGCGCATGTTCCGGACGGGGTCCGAAGCCGACCATCCGGGGAGGAATCTTGCGGAAGCCCGGGAACGCGCGAATGAGGAAGAGGAGGGACTTCGGCGGCCCGGACCGTTTGCCCGTGAACTGCGCCTCGAAGAAGCCCCGTTGCACCAGCCGCTGCAGACCCTGAATGATCACGGTCGGGAGGTGCCTGCGCCGTTGCACGGCCGCCAGGTCTTTGAGGGTGACCGCGTGCCGGCGCAGGGGGGCGGCCAGGATGGCAGCGGCGGCCACCGCGTCCTGGACGGCCAGATTGATGCCTACCCCGCCGGCGGGCGACATGGCGTGCGCGGCGTCGCCGATGAGCAGCAGCCCGTCGAGGTGCCAGCGCTTGAGCCGGTTGAGCTTGACGTCGAGCACGAAGACCTCGTCCATGCTCTCCAGCCGGTCCACCCGGTCGGCGAAGTCGGGCCGCAGGTGGGCGATGCGCTCGCGGAACCGCTCCACGCCCTCGGCCCGCAGCCGCGCGTCAGAGCCTTTGGCGGTGAGGTACGCCAGCTGGTAGTAGTCCTCGCGGGTCAGGGCGATCAGCGCCTCCGCCCCCCGCGCGACCGGCGTGATGCCGGCTGGCACGCCTGCCTCGTGCTCGAACCTGGGCAGGCGGAACCACCAGACGTCGAAGGGCACGTGAAACTCCTTGGGCACGAGACCCGCGTCCCGCCGCAGCGTGGAGTGCCTGCCGTCGCACGCGACCGTCAGCTCGGCGCGGATCTCCCCTTCCCGGCCGTCCGCCGTGCGATAGCTGACCCCGACGACCTTGCCGCGCTCCCTCAGCAGTCCGGTCGCCGCCGTGTTCATGCGCAGGGCGAAGCCGGGCTCCTCGCCGGCCGCCTTGGCAAGGAAGGAGAGCAGATCCCACTGGGGCACCATCGCGATGTAGTTGTACGGCGCCGGCAGCGACTCGAAGTCTCCCAAGGTGACGATGCTCCCGTCGGCGACGGGGAACGCCACCCTGGTCAGGCGGCTCTGCGGCAGAGCACGGAAGGCCTCGCCGAGGCCGAGCTCGTCCATGAGCCGGACCGTGGAGGGGTGCACGGTGTCACCCCGGAAGTCGCGCAGGAAGTCGCCGTGCTTCTCCAGCACGGTGACCTCAATGCCTGCCCTGGCCAGCAGGAGGCCCAGCATCATGCCCGCCGGGCCGCCGCCACACACCAGGACACCTGTGCTTTCAGCCATCATGACCGTCCCTTTCGTGCACGGACCCCCTGCCCACTAGCATGCGCCCGTACCCGAAAGAATTCAACAGGCAATGAAAAAGGTCGAGGGCGGCGCCGTGCCGCCCTCGGCCGTCGTTCTAGATCTTGCCGACGCCCGCCCCGGCCTGGACCTTCGCGGGGACGATCGCCGGGTCGTCGAGCGTGTAGGAGTAGTAGGTGCCGGGCTCGACGACGCTGCCCGCCGTCTCCGGTGCGCCCGAGTTGACGTAGAGGTTGCGCCGTTCGACCACCCGGCCCGGATCGCTCTCCGCGTAACCGACGTGGATCGGGTGGGCGACGTTCTCGAAGTAGTTGCCCTCCACCAGCACGCCGGCGTTCTGGGTGGAGGCGATGCCGTACAGGGAGTTGTTCCTGTAGTAGTTGTTGAACACGTGGACCGGCTCGCCGAAGCGGGCGCGCGGGTGGCGCTGGTCGGTGCCGTCGAAGAAGTTGTGGTGGTAGGTGACCCGCAGCTTGCCGATGTCGGCCGTATAGGTGTCGGAGTGGCCGAGCAACATCGCCTTGCTGTGGTGGTGGAACTTGTTCCAGGAGACGGTGACGTAGTCCGACTCCCGTTTGATGTCCAGCAGGCCGTCGTACCCGGCGGACAGGTCGTTGTGGTCGATCCACACGTGATGGGCCTTGTTGGTGACGCTGATGGAGTCGTCCTCGGCGTTGGTGAACCTGATGTTGCGGATGATCACGTTGTTGCCGGGGCGGGTCGTGGAGCCGAGTTGGAGGCCGCCGCCGGTGATCTCGGCGGTCGCGCCGACGCCGATGATGGTCTTGTTGGCGACCACCGTGATCATGTCGCTGATCTGGATACGGCCCTGGATGCGGAGAACGTACGCCCCCGCCCGGCCTGCGTAGTCCTGCAGTTGGGCGCCGGTGGTGATGGTGACCTCGGTGCCGCCGGCGCCGCCGGTGGTGCCGTTCTGGCCGAGGGCGTTCACGGAGGCGAATCCGATCGGGCCGTCCGCGGCGCTCGCCGGCGCCGGGAAGAGGGCGACGAGCAGCGCGGCGGCCGCGGCGAATCGGAACAGCATGGCGGCCTCCTCAGATCTTCCCGGTCCCGGAGCCGGCGGTGACCGCCGCCTTCACCGTGTTCGGATCGTCCAGGGTGTAGCTGTAGTAGGTGCTGGGCTCCTGCACGCTGCCGCTGCAGTCGGGCGTGCCGGACTCGTCGACGAAGACGTTGTTGCGCGCGACGCATCGACCGGCGGGGCCCGCGTACGAGTTGCTCACCGGCTCTTCGACCCGCTCGAAGTAATTGCCTTCGACCACGCAGCCGGCGTTCGCCTGGCAGGCCACCCCGACGTCGGTGTTGTAGACGTAGTAGTTGTTGAACACGTGCACCGGCTCCCCGAACCGCACCCGCGGGTTACGTTGCGGCGTCCGGTCGAACCAGTTGTGGTGATAGGTAACCTTCAACCGGCCCACGTCCTGCGCGTCGTTGTCGTCGTCGTGGCCGAGCAGCATGGTCTTGGTGTGGTCGTGCACGTGGTTCCACGAGACGGTGACGTACGACGAACCGCGCTTGATGTCGACCAGCCCGTCGTAGCCGGCGGCCAGGTCGTTGTGGTCGATCCAGATGTGATGGCTGAACATCTGGACATTGATCGAGTCGTCGGTGGCGTTCCTGAAGACCAGGTTGCGGACGATGACGTTGTGGACGGCGTCGGGCGGCGGCGAGGTGATCGAGTCGTCCGCGGGCAGCCCGATGTTGAACCCGCCCCCGGTGATGCCGGACCCGGCGCCGACGCCGACGATCGTCTTGTCGGAGGCGACATTGTGCATGCCGGCCGGCACTGTGATCATCCCGCGGACGCAGATGTTCAGCGGCCCGCTCTGGCCGATCGCGCTGATCAGCTCGCCGGCCGTGTCCACCTCGACCGTGGGGCCGCCCGCGCCGCCCGTGGTGCCGTTCTGGCCCCAGGCGTTGACGGCGGCGAACCCGGTGGGCGTGCCCGAGGTGTCGCACGTGCCGGGTGGGGGCAACGTCGGGGTGGTCGGCGGGTCGGTCGGGCCGCCGATGTCCGTCACCAGCACGTCGTCGAACGAGGCACTGGCGTAGTAGCCGGCCAGGCCCGCCCGCCCCGAGCCGATCGACGCGTCCGTCGCCGTGGCGACCTGCACGTTGTTCACGAAGCCGCGTAACGTCGTGCCGAACGCCTCGAGGCGGAGGGTGTACCAGTCGCCGGCGGACACCATGGCCGTGGCCAGCATGATCGGCGCGCCACCGGTCCGCTTGCCCAGGACCACCGTTCCGGCGTTGCTCAGGCCGAGGAAGTAGTAGGTGCTGGTGCTCTGCGCCTTGGCCAGCACCGCGACGTGCCGGCCCGAGCCGTTGAACGCGATCGGCTTGACCCGCGCCTGCACCGCCTGGTCGCCCCATCCGGCGCCGGCCACCGCGCGGGCGTCCGCGCTGGTGCCGGACTGCCGGTACACCCTGGAGCCGTCGGTCACCACCGACCAACTGCCGCCGGACCGCGACCAGCCCGTGGCGTCACCGTCCTCGAAGTCGTCGCCGAAGAGCGTGGCGGCGGACGCGCTGGGCACCCCCAGCAACACCGTTGCCGCCGCCGTCGCGGCGGCGACGCCCGCCGCGAGCGCGGCGAGCACTGATCGTCTGCTTCTGCGCACCGTGGAGCCTCCGGTCGTGAAGGCGACCGGGCGCACTCGACCCTCGCGAGGGGTGTACGCGCCCGATCGCAGTGGCGAACCGGAACCCGTCGCGGCATGAACGGGTCCCTCACTGGATGTGGTGTTGCGCGTAAACTCGCGAGCTTCACACCTTTATGCAGCCGATTGTGAAGACAGTCAATGCGTAGGCTGTGCAGTTTTGTTGCAATCGTTTGCTGCAACTGAAGTGCGGCGTCCATGGGCTCGGAGCGAGAGATCGTGCAAGCGATTGTCGAGGCTGGAACGCGACGATGCTTGATAGGTTATGGCGGCAGGTGGGCCGAAAGTCCGAATCGGCGGTCCACGCTCTGATCCTGGAGACGCCTTGACGGTTACGGCCTGGGTGGCAGTGGCCGCCTTTCTCGCCGCGTACACGCTGATCGCCACCGAGAAGGTGCACCGGGTGGCGGCGGCGCTCGGCGGGGCCGGGATCATGCTGCTGGTCCACGCCACCGACGCCGGCGCCGCGTTCTTCGACGAGGCCAGCGGGATCGACTGGAATGTGATCTTCCTGCTGCTCGGCATGATGATCATCGTCGGCGTGCTCAAGCAGACCGGCGTCTTCGAGTTCCTCGCCATCTGGGCGGCCAAGCGGGCCAAGGGCAGGCCGTTCCGGCTCATGGCGCTGTTGATCGTGATCACTGCGGCCGCGTCGGCGCTCCTGGACAACGTGACGACAGTGTTGCTGATCGCGCCGGTGACGTTCCTGGTGTGCGAGCGGCTCAGCCTGTCGGTGGCGCCGTTCCTCATCGCCGAGGCCATGGCGTCCAACATCGGCGGCGCCGCCACCCTGATCGGCGACCCGCCGAACGTCATCATCGCCAGCCGTGCCGGGCTGACCTTCAACGACTTCCTCATCCACATGGCGCCGCTGATCATCGTGCTGGTCGCGGTGTTCGTCGGGTTGTGCCGGTGGTTGTTCAGGAAGTCGTTCACGTACGACCCGGACTTGGCTGCGGAGATCATGTCGTTGAACGAGCGGGAGGCCATCGCCGACCGCAGGCTGCTCTGGCAGTCGCTGGCGGTGCTGACGCTGGTGATGGCGGCGTTCGTGCTGCATCCGGTGCTGCACTACGAGCCGTCGGTCGTGGCGCTGCTCGGTGCCGGGGCGCTGGTGGCGGCGACCAAGGTGACGACCGAGCAGGCCATCCGCGAGGTCGAGTGGCCGACCCTGGTGTTCTTCGCGGGTTTGTTCGTGATGGTCGGGGCGCTGGTGGAGACGGGGGTGATCCGGCAGGTCTCGGAGGCGGCGGCGCAGGCCACCCAGGGTCAGCTGGCGCTCACGACCATGCTGCTGCTCTGGGCCTCCACCGGGCTGTCGGCGGTCATCGACAACATCCCGTACGTCGCCACCATGAGCCCCATCGTCGCCGACCTGGCCCAGGCGAACGACGGGGCCCAGGTGTTCTGGTGGGCCCTGGCCATCGGCGCCGACCTGGGCGGCAACGCCACGGCCGTCGGCGCGGCGGCCAACGTGGTGATCCTCGGCATCGCCGCCCGCAACGGCACCCCGATCAGCTTCTGGCAGTTCACCAAATACGGGATCGTGGTGACGTTCGTGACCGTCGCGCTGTCGACGCCGTACCTGTGGCTGCGTTACCTCACCTGAGCGGCAACGGCCCTTCGGTCCCCTGGCGCGGGCCGAAGATGCGGCGCTCGCTCTCGTCGATGGGCACGTCGTTGATGCTCGCCTCCCTGCGCCGCATCAGCCCGGACTCGTCGAACTCCCACTGCTCGTTGCCGTAGCTGCGCCACCACTGCCCGGAGGCGTCGCGGGACTCGTACTGAAAGCGGACCGCGATGCGGTTGCCGGAGAACGCCCACAGGTCCTTGCGCAATGCGTAGTCCAGCTCCCTGTCCCACTTGCCGCGCAGGAACTCCCTGATCTCGTCGCGGCCCTTCACGAACTCGCCGCGATTGCGCCAGACGGAGTCCTCTGTGTACGCCAGCGCGACGCGGTCCGGGTCGCGGGTGTTCCAGGCGTCCTCGGCGGCCTGGACTTTGATGCGGGCGGTCTCCTCGGTGAACGGTGGGACGGGTGGACGGGTCATGGATCCTCCTGGAGAACGTGCGTTCTCCGGTATCGTAGAGAACGACCGTTCTCCAACGCAAGTGAGGTGGCATGGAACACGCGGAGCGGGTTCTCGTCGCGGCGGGCGAGCTGTTCTACCGGCGCGGCCTGCAGGCGGTGGGCATGGACGACGTGCGCGCCGCGTCCGGGGTGTCGCTCAAGCGGCTCTACCAGAGTTTCCCGTCCAAGGAGGCGCTGGTCGTGGCGTATCTGGAGCGGCGGGACGAACGGTGGATGTCCTCGCTGACCGCCTACGTCGAGGGGCGGCAGAACGCGATCTCCGCCGTGTTCGAGTGGCTGGAGCGCTGGTTCGGCGAGGACGACTTCCGCGGGTGCGGGTTCGTCAATGCCTACGGGGAGCTGGGCACCTCGTCGGAGCCCGTGCGTGAGGTGGTGTGGCGGCACAAGCAGCGGCTGCGTGACTACTTGCGCGGGCTGGCCGCCGAGGCGGGGGCGGCGGATCCAGACGTGCTGGCCGAGCAGTTGCTCGTGCTGGTCGACGGGGCCACCGTCACCGCGATGGTGAATCCAGCGGGCGCGGCGACGGTGGCACGGGCGGCGGGACAAGCCGCCGCCGCATCCGTCACAGCAGCTTGTCGAGCGTGATCGGCAGGTCGAGCACTCGCTTGCCGGTGGCGTGGCGGACGGCGTTCGCGACGGCGGCCCCGACCCCGGTGATGCCGACCTCGCCCACCCCGACCAGTCCGAGCGGCATGGTCGGGTCCGGCTCGTCCAGCCAGTGCACGTCGATGCGGGGGATGTCGGCGTGCACGGGCACGTGGTATTCGCCCAGGCTCGCGTTCACGATCCGTCCGGTGCGCGGGTCGACCAGCGTCTCCTCCGACAGCGCCAGGCCGATGCCCATCACGATGCCGCCACGAAGCTGGCTGGCCACCAGCTTGGCGTTGATCACCCTGCCGACGTCGAACACACCGAGCCACCGCGACACCCGCACCTCACCGGTGTCCCGGTCCACCCGCACTTCGCAGAACTGCGCCCCGCACGCCGCCTTCACCCAGCGCCTCATCTCGCGAAGCGTCCCCACCATGCCGAGCGCGCCCGGCTTGATCGCGGCGTCCAGGTGATCGCGCCCCGCCCGGGTCAGGATGGCCGCGTACGTCTCGCCGCTCACCCCGTGGAAGAGGCCGCCGTCGCGGGCCTCCAGGTCGGGCAGCCGCCGGCCGCGCAACGGCGAGTCCGGGGACCGGCGTGCCAGCGCCAGCGCGGACTCCTTGAGCTTGCGGCAGGCGGCCAGCACGCTCGACGCCACGCTCGCGGTCTGCGTCGAGCCGCCCGCCATGGCCCCCAGCGGCAGCTCGGAGTCGCCGGACTCGACGCGTACGGCCTCCAGCGGCACGCCCAGCTCATCGGCGGCGATCTGCGCCTGCACCGTGGCGGCGCCCACCCCGATCTCGGCCATGGCGCAGCGCACCACGACCCCGCCGTCCGCGGACAGCCGCACGGCGGCGCTCACCGGCAGGTGCATCGCGGGGTGGTACGCGGTGGCGACGCCCATGCCGACGAGCCAGCGCCCGTCCCGCATGGCGCCGGGCCGAGGGTCCCGCTCATTCCAGCCGAACCGCTCGGCCCCCAGTGCGTACGCCTCCCGCAGGAATCGCCGGGCGAACCGCTTGCCGTCCACCGGGTTGCGCTCGGGCTCGTTGCGCATGCGCAGCTCGATCGGGTCCATACCGAGCTCCCAGGCCAGCTCGTCCACGGCCGACTCCACGGCGAAGGTGCCGATGGACTCGCCCGGCGCCCGCATGGGGATGTTGGGGAGCAGGTCGAGCTGCACGAGGTGCTGGCGCAGGTGAATGTTGGGGGCGGCGTAGAGATGCCGGGAGGCCGAGGTGATCTGCTCCTGCCAACCCCCGACCTTTCCCGTCCTGGCCACACTGGTGTGGATCAGGGCGGTGAGCGTGCCGTCCCTGTCGGCGCCCAGCGCGACCCGCTGCGTGCTGGGGGTACGGCCGCCGACCGTGTGGTAGACGCCCGCCCGCGTGAGCGCCAGCCGCACCGGCCGGCGGGTCGCCCGCGCGGCCAGCACGGCGAGCAGCGTACCCGCCCAGATCGGGCCCTTGCCGCCGAACCCGCCGCCCACGAACGGTGACAGCACACGGATGTTCCGCTCCGGCACGCCGAACCGCAGCGCGAGGTGCTTGCGCACCCACGGGATGCCCTGCGTGGCCTCGTGCACGGTCAGGTGGTCGCCGTTCCAGGCGGCGGTGGTGGCGTGCGGCTCGATCGCGTTGTGGTTGTGCGGCGGCGTGGTGAACCGCAAGTCCACCGACACCGGCGCGGCCTCCAGCGCGGCCTTCGCGTCGCCCTTGTCGGCCTCGCTCTCCAACAGCATGCTGCGCTTCTGCGGGGTGGCGTTCGGCTCCTCGGCCGAGAAGTCCACCACGGCCGGCAGCTCCTCGTACGCGGGCCGCACCATGGACGCCGCGTGCCGCGCGGCCTCGTGCGTCTCGGCGACCACGACGGCCACCGGCTGGCCGTTCCAGTGCACCTCGTCGGTGGCCAGGTAGTTGACCGACGTCCCGGAGGCCATCGCACCGAGGGGGTCCAGGAGGCTGACCTTGAAGGGCTTCATGGCGGGGGCGTTCTCATGGGTGAGCACCTCGATCACGCCGGGCACGGCACGGGCGGCCGCGGTGTCGATGGCGGTGATGCGGCCCCGGGCGATCGTCGCGTGGACCAGCGCGGCGTAGGCGAGGTCCGGGTAGTGGTGCTCGGCCGCGTAGCGGGCCTCGCCGGTGGCCTTGGCCCGGCCGTCGAGCCGGTCGATCGGCCGGCCGACGTATTTCGTGCCGGTCGCGCGCTCGATCTCGGTCGTGGTCATGCCGCTTCCCCTCCGTCGGTCAGCTCGCGCAGTGTGGCCGTGATCGTGGCGCGGGCCAGGCCGCTCTTGAACGCGTTGCCCGGCCGCAGGGTCGCGGCCGCCAGCTCGGCGTCGGCCGCCCGGCGGAACGCCTCCTCGGTCGCCGGGCCGCCGAGCAGCGCCTGCTCGGCCTCGCGCGCCCGCCACGGCTTGGGGGCGACGCCGCCCAGCGCCAGGCGGACGTCCGTGATCGTCCCGTCCCGCACCTCCACCGCCGCGGCCACGGAGACCAGCGCGAACGCGTACGACGCCCGGTCGCGGACCTTGCGGTAGCGGGAAGGGGCGGCGATCGGCGGCACCTCGACGGCCGTGATCAGCTCGTCGGCCGCGAGCGCGGTCTCGACGTGCGGCGTGTCGCCGGGCAGCAGGTGAAAGTCCGCCAGCGGGATCCGGCGCGTGCCGCGCACGCTGCGGGCCTCGACGACGGCGTCCAGGGCGAGCAGGGCCACGGACATGTCCGACGGATGCGTGGCGATGCAACTGTCACTCACGCCCAGGATCGCGTGGGAGCGGTTGAACCCGCCGACCGCGTCACAGCCGGCGCCGGGCTCGCGCTTGTTGCAGGCCGACGCCTGGTCGTAGAAGTAGGGGCAGCGGGTGCGCTGCAGCAGGTTGCCGCCCACGGTGGCCATGTTGCGCAGCTGGGCCGAGGCGCCGGCCAGGATCGCCTGCGACAGCACTGGATAGCGGGTCCGGACCCGCCGGTCGGCGGCCAGAGTGCTGTTGCGCACCAGCGCGC
Organism: Nonomuraea sp. 10N515B; assembly: GCF_052245915.1. Taxonomy (NCBI): domain Bacteria; kingdom Bacillati; phylum Actinomycetota; class Actinomycetes; order Streptosporangiales; family Streptosporangiaceae; genus Nonomuraea; species Nonomuraea sp. 10N515B. The sequence goes on along the minus strand of NZ_JBQQBQ010000029.1, from coordinate 88,600 downwards.
CGATCCGGAGGCCGCCGCCGGGCAGCTCGGCCACCTCGTCGAGCGGTAGCCCGGTGACGTCCACGACGGTGAGAGGCCGCTCGATGCCCTCGCGCATGAGGTCGACCAGGTTGGTGCCGCCGCCGAGGAACTTGGCGCCGGAGTCCGCGGCCACCGCCTGCACTGCCGCGTCGATGTCGGGCGCCTTGACGTACGCGAACGGTCTCATCCGGCCACTTCCTTGATCGCGTCCACGATGCCGTTGTAGGCGCCGCAGCGGCACAGGTTGCCGCTCATCCGCTCCCTGATCTCGGCCTCCGTGAGCTCCGGAGCGCCTGCGGAGACCGCGCTCGGCATGCCCGCCGCATACTCATCGAGCATGGCGATCGCCGAGCAGATCTGACCCGAGGTGCAGTAGCCGCACTGGAGCCCGTCGTGGCGGACGAACGCCTCCTGCAGGGGGTGCGGGGTCACGCCCTCGATGGTGGTGATCTCCCGGTCGGCGTATTGGACGGCCAGGGCCAGGCAGGCGTTGATCCGCACGCCGTCGGCGAGGACCGTGCACGCGCCGCAGGCGCCCTGGTCGCAGCCCTTCTTCGGGCCCGTCACGCCCAAGCGCTCGCGTAGCGCGTCGAGCAGGCTGACCCATGGCTCGACGTCGAGCTTCTCTTCGGTGCCGTTCACTCGCATCCGTATCTCGGTCACATCTCGGGACGTTAACAGAACATCGTCCACTTAACAAGAGAACGACGTTCTTTTAACTCTGGGCCTTATCCTGAGACCGCGATGACTTTCCTCAGGGCCAGGCGGCCGGAGCACAAGCAGCAGCGGCGCGAGGCGATCCTCGACGCCGCGCGCGAGCTCGCCATGGCCTCCGGCGTGCGGAACGTGAGCCTGGGCGCGGTCGCGGAGGCCGTCGGCCTGGCGAAGTCCAACATCGTGCGCTATTTCGGCACCCGCGAGGAGATCTACCTCCACCTGGCCACCGAGGAGTGGGGGCAGTGGGCGGAGGCGGTGCGCGAGCGGTTGCGTCATGCCTCCGGCACAGCCGAGGTGGTGACGGTGCTGGCGGAGACGCTGGCCGCGCGGCCGCTCTTCTGCGACCTGCTCAGCCACACCTCCACCAGCCTGGAGCACAACGTGTCGGTCGAGGCGGCGTACACGTTCAAGCGGGCCGTGGTGGGCGTGGTCGGCGAGCTGGGCTCCGAGGTGGCGGGCATCACCGACCTCACGGTCAACGAGGCGATCGAGCTCGTCATGGGCGCCGCCGGCCTGGGCGGCCTGCTCTATCCCGCCGCCAACCCCTCCCCCACGCTGGCCGAGGTCTACGCCCGTTACCCCGAGCTCGGCGCCACCTGCCCCCAGATGGTGCCCATGCTCGTCCGCATGCTCAGCGCGCTCGCCGCCGGCCTGCCGACGCTCCGCTGAAGGTTTCACCTAACCGGTTAACCCAAGGGAAGGGGCACCCGCCATGCTCAGGTCAGCGCTTGGGACGGCGCGGTCAGGAGCGGGAGCATGACCTCCACGCGGGTGCTCGCGCCGGGCTCGCCGGCGATCACGCAGATGCCGCCCAGCTCGGCCGCCCGCTCGCGCATCGAGCCGAGGCCCACACCCGCCCGATACGACGCGGGCAGCCCCTTGCCGTCGTCGCTGATCAGCACGCGCAGCACCGACTGCTCCCGCTGCAGCACGATCCGGGCGAGCGACGCCTCGGCGTGCTTGCGGATGTTGGTCAGGGCCTCCTGGACGATCCGGTAGACCGCCACCTCTACGGCCGCGGGCAGGTCACGCAGGCTGCCCTCGACGTCCACCTCGACCTCCGTGTCCGGCGATGACTGGCCGGCCAGGTCGCGGACGGCCCTGGCCAGACCCAGGTCGTCGAGCGCGGGCGGGCGCAGGCCGTAGACGAGCTCGCGGATGTCCCGGGTGACCGCGCTCATCCCGGTGTGCAGGTCCTGGAGCAGCTCGTCGGCCGCCTCCGGGGATCTCTTCAGGCTGAGCCTGGCCATGTTGATGGTCATGGCCATGGCGGAGAGGGTCTGGCCGAGCCCGTCGTGCAGGTCGCGCCGCAGGCGGCGGCGTTCCTCCTCCCTCGTGGTCAGGATGCGCTCGCGGGAGCGTTGCAGGTCGGCGGCCATGCGGACGGCGTGGGCGACGTCGGCGGCGTACGGGGTGAGCGTGGCCAGCACCCGCTCGTTGTGCGCGGCGGGGAAGCGGCGCGGCCCCGGCGGTCCGACGAGCAGGCGGCCGACGCGCTCCCCGTGCCACACCAGGGGCACCTCGCGCGGGCTGTCGCCCACCCGGCCGCTCTCGACGTAGCGGGGCTCGCCCTCGGCCACCTCGATGGCCACACCCTCGACCGCCAGCCCGTCACGCAGCACGCTCACCACCGACGTCAGCGCCTTGGCCGGATCGCCGCGGCGCACGGCCTGGGTGAGGCGCTCGGCGAGCACGCCGGGGTCGCCGACGGCGCCGTACAGGAGCCGGTCCACGGCCCGCTGGAGCGCCCGCCGCAGTGGCTGGAAGAACGCTCCGGCGAAGAGCGCGGCGCTGATCCCGGCCACCTGGCCGTAGCCGGAGACCAGCACGCTGGACAACGTGCCGGCGGCGAAGTAGACCGCGCTGACCGCGGCCACCAGCCCGGCGGCCACGAAGGCGCGGCTGATCACCGTGTCGATGCCGTAGAGCCGGTAACGCATCACCGAGAACGCGACCGCGACCGGGACGAGCGCGGCCCAGGCGACCGCGGGCCACATCAGGTCCTGGTCGAACGCGGCGGCGACCAGGAAGACGATGTATCCGGTGAAGGCCAGCAGCGGCCAGCCGATCTGCCGCCTGGTGATCGGGTCCGCGTGCCGCATCCGCAACGCCAGCGACAGAGCCGCCAGCGCCATGGAGACGTAGATGCCGGTCCAGGCGATCACCGCGATCGTCTGCGCGTACGGGGCGAACGCGGGGATCTGCAGAGGATTGGGGATGACCACCGGGAACGGGTAGCCCTCGGGGGGCGGGGGCGGCTGGAACGTCGTGCGCACGAAGTTGGCGGTGATGGAGGCGTAGCCGAGCACCAGGGCGACCCGCCACCGCTTGGAAGGCAGGTGGCCGTCCGGTGAGTACAGCGGCAGCACCATCGTGAGCAGCACGCCGCACACCGCCCAGCCGATGTTCGCGGGAAGGCGCAGGTAGCCGGCGGTGAGCAGGTCGCCGGATGAGGCGGCGCGGAACATCAGCGCGGCGGAGACGTCGCTGAGCCCGGCTGCGAGGCCGCCCAGGCACATCAGCCACGCCATGTTCAGCCGGGGGCGGTGGAAGAGCAGAAAGGCGCCGACCGCGGGGAACGTCAGCCCGGCGGCCGACTGGGGCGACACGGTCCTGGCCGGGATCCACTCGGCGGGCAGCCGGCTCCAGATGACCACCGCGGCGACGGTGAGGACGGGAGACACGACCGCCATGAGGACGGCCACGACCCGCGCGGCCTTCCCCCGGCCCGAGAGGTCGGTGTATTCGACCATCGGCTTGTCCGTCCTAAGCGCTGTCCTGGCCCCGCGAATGTGGCGGGGCCAGGACAGAATAGGCGCTACTGGACGGTGATAGTGGCCTTCGCGGTGAGGGTCGTGCCCTGAACCTGGCCGGTCACGGTGAACGTGCCCGGCTGGGCGTACCGATCAGGGCTGATGGCCTCCCAGGTGACGGCGACCGAGCTGTCCTTCGACCCGTCGTTGTACGTCGCCACGACGGTCTTCGGCATCACCGGCGCCGCCCCGGCCTTGGTCGTGATCGCCTCCTCGGCGATCGAGGTGATGGTCACGGCCGCGGTGGTGCGGACGTACACCGTGGCCTGGACGGGCTGGCGCACGCCCTCGGCGAGCCCGGAGACGGTGAAGCTGGTGCCACCCGTCTTCACCTGGTCGGGCGTCACCTGCTGCCAGGTGACGGCGGCGGTGCTGCGGGCGCCGTCCGCGTACAGGGTCTCCACGGTGGCCGGCAGCTTGGGCAGCGTGTCGACCAGGGTGGGGACGTGCACGGGGCGCACGGAGTCCGGCGGGACCTCGTACACCTTGACCTCCAGCAACCCGAGCGACGCCCCGCCGGCCTCCAGCTGGACGCGCAGCCTCGAGGTGCTGACGGTGTCGAAGGAGACGGTGTTGTAGGCGTCGATCGCCGTCGGGTAGGAGGCGACGCCGGTGACGTCCTCGAAGGAGTCCCCGTCCCACTGCTGGATCTTCCACGAGGCGGGCAGGCGCACGCCGCCGCCGTCGTCGAAGAAGTACACGTCGGCCTTGTTCACCCGCACCGGCGACGGCCATTCGAGCTGCACCCACTGCGTGCCCTGCTGCGGCCAGGTGCCCCAGCGCGGGTTGGCGCCGTCGTTGGAGCGCGGCGGGTCGATGCCGTCGTTGATCGCCGCGATCCGCTCCCACGGCGAGGTGTAGGAGGCGGTGGGCGTGGCCTTGGGCGCCACGTTCACCTGCGCGGCCTGGGCCGTGGCGGTGACGGTCACGGTCGCGGAGCCGCTCTTCTCACCGTCCGAGGCGGTGAGCTTGAGCCGGTACGTGCCCGGCTCGGAGAACGACACGACCGTGCTCGTGCCCATCGGATCTGTGAAGAACGCCTCACCGGGCCCGTCGACCTTGGCCCACTGCGTGGTGAGCGAGCCCTTCGGCAGCGCGTCGTCCTTGGCCACCGCGTCGATCCTGACCTGGCCGGGACGGCTGAAGGCCGGATCGACCACGGCCGCCACGTACGGGGCCCGGTTGGTGACCGTGCCCGCGTCGGCGCCCCTCTGGTACGCCTGGATCTCCTTCAGGCCGGTGGCGTAGCCGGGACGGTGGGTGACCAGGACACGCAGCTTCTGCGCGGTGACGGCCGGGAAGCGGACCTCGTTGAGGTTCGCCCGCGGATAGACCGGTTTCCTGGCCTGCCCCGGCACGTCCTTCCAGGTGTCGCCGTCCTGATACTGCACCGAGTAGAAGGCGGGCTCGCTGTACCCCGCCGCCTTGCGGTCGTTATAGAAGTACAGCTTGACCTGGTCGACCTTCTGGGCCGAGCCGAGGTCGACCTCCAGCCAGTCCTGGGCCTTGCCGGAGCCCTTGCTGCCCCAGTACGGCTCGTTGATCGTGAACCCGTCCACCGCGCCGGCCGGGTCGCCGTGGGAGGCGGTGGCGGACTTGACCAGGTTCGGGCGGGTGGAGCGCAGGTCCACGCCGGCCTTCTGGAACAGGTCCTCGACCCGGTCGCCCTCGAGCTCGACCTGGGCGGGGGCCTTCATCGCAGCGGCCTTCTCGGCGTACACCACGGTGCCGCCTTCGACCTTGCCGGTCGCCGGGTCCCAGACCGCGTGCGCGAGACCGGAGAGGGTGACTTTGCGCTTGCCGTCGATGAGGATCGAGTACCCCTCGGGCACGCCGGCGTAGTGCGTCTTGCCGTCGCCGGGCTTGTCCCACACGATGCTGAGGTCGTTGCCCCGGTAGTTGATGCCGTTGACGGTGAAGTGGTCCCAGCCGATGTCCACCGGCCACAGCTCGACCTTGCCGTCCGAGCGCGGCCGCAGGCCCATGACGTCCTCGATCACCGTCCAGTTGCTGCTGCCCAGGATCGTGTGGTGGATCCAGGAGCGGTAGCCGATGGTCTTGGTGGTCTTGTTCCAGTCGGCCCAGAACTCGTTGGCGTCGGGGTAGCGGGTGTCCCCGCCGACAAACTGCGACCAGGCGTTCCAGTAGAGCAGCTGCTTGTACTGGTCGGCCGTGATGTACGGCGTCTGGTACTCCCGCAGCGCCTTGCCGAAGAAGGCGAAGTTACGGGTCGAGTTGATCTGCGAGAAGTTGTTCGAGCCCGGGTTCCCCGCCTCGGCCGCCTCGGCCTTGTCCTTCTGGTTGGCGGTGTACGCCGGGAAGATCGGATACTCCGCCGGGTCGGCCCACAACCGCAGCGCCTCCCGATATTTCGGATCATCGGTGGGCACCAGGCCGGTCGCGTACGGGATGTAGTTGTTCGACTCCTTCCACGGAATCAGGTTGCCGGTCTGCAGGTCGCGGTGCTTGAACAACTTGTTCTGCTCGTCCCAGAGCAGAGTGAGGATGCCGTTCTTGACCTTGTCGGCCACCCCGCGCATCTCGGTGGCCTTCGCCTGGTCGCCCGACAGCTCGTACGCCTGCGCCGCCGCCATCGCGTTGGCGTAGACGTAGGCGCCTTCGAGCCGCTCGTTCGCCCGGTCGTAGTAGTGGAACGACACCGCGTCGGCGTCGTTGCCGGTCATGGCCTCCCAGTCGTACTCGATGACGCCGTTCTTGTTGGAGTCGTAGGCGTTGAGCTGCCCGTAGACGTCCTTCTCGGCATACCGGGCCAGGTTCCGCAGGATCTGCGGCTGCCCGCCGTGGATCTGGTAGCTCTCCAGCGCCGCCGCCGAGATGTACTGCGTGTAGCTGTTCGACCAGTTCTCCGGGTCGCCCGGGTTGTCGGTGTACTTGGAGTTGCGCGACACCTCGCCCGCCGACACCCACGGCCCGTACGAGTAGATGGGGTCGCGCAGGTACTTCAGGTCCTGCACGAACATCGGCACGGTCAGCACGATCGCGTTGTTGTAGCCCAGCGCGCCCTCCACCGACGTCGGGAACTGGTAGTCGTTCCCGGGGATGTCGGCGTCGAGGAAGTTGAAGCGCATCAGCCACCAGCGGTAGTAGATGAACTTCTTGATGCTCTCGTCGGGCACGTCGGTGTAGGGGACGTTGTCCGCCCACCAGGCGTTGTAGTCCTGCAGCTGCCGCCGCAGCGCCTGCTCCGGCGAGCGGCCCTTGTAGCCGTCGTACTCGGCGCGCGACCCGGCGAGCTCCTCGGTGACGAAGCCCATCCGGACCTTGGTGCGCACCGTCTTGCCCGGCTCGACCGTGACGGCGCCCTTGAGCGTGCCGTCGTCGACCTTGAGCCCGTCACCGCTGAGCCTGGGGAAGATCGTGGTCAGCCTGTTCTTGGCGAAGACGGCGCCGGTCAGCTCCCGGTCGCCGTCGGCCGTCCTGGTGTAGGGCGAGGTCACCGTGATCGGGACCGACTTCGCCGCCGACCCGGTGTTGGTGATCTCCAGCGTCGTCACGGCCACGTTCTCGTGCGTGATGAACTTCATCACGCCGACCGACAGCCCGTCCCCGGCGTACTGGCCGGTCCAGTGGCTGGGCATCTGCAGCCGCTTCGACACGTCCTCGGTGAGCGGGCCGCCGAGCGAGATCGTGTACGCGTCCCGGTTGTCGATGCTCTCCCAGTACGCGACGTACCCGCCGAACCCGATCTTGCGGGGGTCGTGCTCCTTCATGAACAGCGCCCGCCCGCGCGTCATCAACCACGGGCCGGCCGGATCGTCGCCCGGCCGGGCCAGCATGCGGTCGATCCAGTACGAGTCGCCGCCCTTCTCCTTCTTGTAGATCTCCTCCATCATCTTGCGCGGGTGGTAGCCGACCGGCTCGTCGGGCACGGGGTCGGCACCCGTGAACACCGGCATCCCGAGATCATCCACGGCGACCGCCGAGGTCGGTAACGCGACAAGAGAGGCTGTGAGCGCTAACACGGCTAAGAAACGCATGGCATTCTCCAGAGGGTTCAGATCGGCAGCCAGACACGCATGGTCGCGGGGCCCCGGTTGCCCCACCGGTGGTAAGGGATGAGCCGCAGCCGCGCGTCCGAGGCGTCCACGCGGCCGTTCTGCGACGCCGAATACGGCCAGCCGTCGCCGTCGCTGTCGCCGAGCGATGCCCCGACCTCCAGCTGGACCACGCCGTCCGCCTCGTGCTCCACGGGCGGCTCGACCCGCACGGCCAGGTCGGCGAGCGGCGGCTCGTCGGCCACCGACTCCGCGCAGTAAACGAGCGGCCCCCGCTCCACCGCCGCGCACCCCCGAAGCGCGTCGATCTTGCTGTTGGGGAAGGTCCACCGCGGCGACATCGCCAGCTCCAGCCGGAGCTCGTCACCCGCCCGCCACGGCCCGTCGGCGACCGCGTATCCCGGGGTCACCGCACGGACGGTCCCCCCGTGCGCGAGCGTCGCGTCCGAGGCCCAGGCGGGGACGCGCAGCTTGATCCGCCCGTCGCCGTCCTCCAGCATCCGGACCGTCACCGTGCCGTCCCACGGGTAGCCGGTCTCCACCCGCACCGCCAGGTCGCCGTGCCGCATCTCCGACGGCGTGAAGTGGTGGATCTGCAGACCGTCCGCCGCGGTCGTGGCCATGTAGGCGGGCAGTGAGGCCAGCGTGCGGGCGATGTTGTTCGGGCAGCAGGACACGTCGAACCAGGGCGAGCGCAGCCCGCCCTCGGCGGCGTGGTTGACGCCTTCGAGCGGCACGGCGGGCACCCGTACCTGCAGCGGGTTGGCGTAGAAGAACGACCGGCCGTCCAGCGCGACCCCGGTGGCGAGCATGTTGTACAGGGTCCGCTCGGCCAGGTCGGCGTAGCGGACGTCGCCGGTGGCCAGCAGCAGCCGGTGCGCCAGCATGATGGAGGCGATGCTCGCGCAGGTCTCGTTGTAGGCGCGGTCCGGCGGCAGCTCGTAGTCGTCGCCGAACGACTCGTCGATGTGCCGCGAGCCCATGCCGCCGGTCAGGTGCGTACGCCGGGCGACCGTGCGCTCCCACTGCGCCTCGACCGCCTTCAGCAACTCCTCGTCGCCGGTCTCGACGGCCACGTCCACCACGCCGGAGGCGAGATAGAGCGCCCGCACGGCATGCCCGCGGAACACCTGCGCCTGACGGACTGGCAGGTCGTCCTGGAAGTAGCCGCGGCCGAAGTGCACCTCGGCGAGCGCCGGCAGGCCGCGCCGCTCGACGAAGCGCTTGGCCATCTCCAGGTACCGCTCCGTCCCGGTCACGCGGTAGAGCTCGACGAGCGCCATCTCGATCACGGGGTGGCCGCAGGTCTCCGTGCCCTCCATGAAGCGGCGGCAGACGTGGTCGGCGGCCCGCACCGCCACCTGCGTGAGCCGGTCCTCGCCGTGCATGCGCAGCCTGGCGACCCCGGCCTGGATGAGGTGGCCGTAGCAGTAGAGCTCGTGCCCCCACTCGAAGTCGGTGTAGCGGCTGCCGGACCAGCGGGTGTTGATGTAGCCGTCGCCCTCCTGGGCCTGGGCCACGGTCTCGGCCAGCTCGGGCAGCCCCGGGTGGTCGGCCCAGGCCATGGCCTCCAGGAGCTTGTAGATCTCGGAGTCGCTGAACTCCCGGCCCCTGCGGGGACGCTCACCCCGGAAGTTGCCGATCCAGCCTTCGCGTTCTTCCCATTCCTGGCAGTGGGCGATGGTGACCTCGCGGTTGAGCGCCACCCGGTCGCCCCAGAAACCGGGCGAGAGGCGTACCGCGTCGAGGCCTAGAGGGGACAGAACGCCCGATGAGGGCAGGACGGGGTTAGCCACGCAGAGCTCCTGACATGAATCCGCGCACGTAGTGGCGCTGCAACACGATGAAGAGGATGAGACAGGGGAAGGCCATGACCATGACGCCGGCCTGGAGCATGCCGTAGTCGACCGCGCCGAACGTCTGCTGCGTCATGCTGACCACGGCCACCGGCAGGGTGAACGAGGCACCGTCGTTGAGCAGGATGAGCGGCGCGAAGAAGTCGTTCCACGAGGCGAGGAACGCGAACAGGCCCACCGTGATCAGCGCGGGCCGCACGGCGTGCAGCAGGATCCTGGTGAAGGCGCGGAAGGTGCCGCACCCGTCCACCAGCGCCGCCTCCTCCAGCTCGCGCGGCAGCGCCTCGAACGCATTGCGCATCATGAACAGCGCGAACGGCAACTGGAACATCACGAACACCAGCGACAACCCCACCAGCGAGTTCTGCAGCCCGATGTAGCCGAGCAGCACGTAGAGCGGGATGAGGATCGTCGCGTACGGCACCATGAGGATCGCCAGCGTGGCGAGGAACAGCAGGTTCTTGCCAGGGAAGTCGAAGCGGGCGAAGCCGTAGCCGCCGAGCGCCGAGACGACCAGCGTGCCCGCCACGGTCATGCCGGAGACCAGCACGCTGTTGGTCGAGTACGTGCCCAGGCCCTCGCCGAAGCCGGCCATCTCCAGATAGTTGGACGGCTCCTCCAGCGAGGCGTAGCCACTCCACACCAGCGGGAACAGGAACAGCACCGCCAGGGCGGACAGCGTGAGGTAACGGCTCATCGCAGCCTCCGCATCATCACCGTGTTGAGCCCGACGAGGGCCACGAGCAGCACGACCGACAGCGCCGCGGCGCCGCCGAGGTCGAAACGGAAGAACGCGTCTCGGTAGACGACCATGACCATGGACACCGTGCTGTTGTCCGGTCCGCCGTTGGTGAAGACGAAGAACTGGTCGAAGGCCAGCAGCGAGCCCGTGACGCTGAGGATGAGCATCAACGCCAGCGTCGGGCGCAGCAGCGGCAGCGTGATCTTGGTGAACACCTGCCAGCGGTTGGCGCCGTCGCTGCGCGCGGCCTCGTACACCTCGGTCGGGATGGCCTGCAGGCCGGTCAGCAGGATGAGCATGTTGAACCCGGCGAAGCGCCAGATCACCAGCGTGATCGTGGAGAACAGCGCCATGTTGGGCGTGCCGATCCACTTCACGGGCTCGTCGGTGATGCCCAGCGACTGGAGCATGGGGTCGATGGGGCCGAAGTCGTTGTTCAGCATGCCGTAGAACAGCAGCCCGGCTGCGGCGAAGCCGACCGCGCCGGGCAGGAAGAACGCCGTCCTGAAGAACGCGATGCCCGGCTTGCGGTCCTGCACCAGCAGGGCCAGGCCCATCGCCGCCGCGGACAGCACGACGGTGGTGATGGCGGTGTACTTGAGGGTGAACAGGACGGCGTCGACGAAGAGCGGGTTGTCAGCGATCTTGAGGTAGTTCGTGGGGGCGTTGAACGTGGCCTGGCCGAGCAGGGGCCAGCGGTTGAGCGACATCCAGACGACCAGCACCAGGGGCGCGATGAAGAGCACGCCCACGATGACGGCCGTCGGCGCCGCGTACAGCCAGCCCTGGACTTTCCTGCTCCGCCACCGGGCGGACGGCGCGGAGTGTGCCGGCCGCCGCCCGGATCGCGTGATCGTCAAGGTCATTGTTGCAGCGACTTCGTGATCTCGGTGTTGAGCTGCGGGAGTTTCGACGTGTCACCGAACACGGCCTCGCGGGCGAAGCGCAGCCACGGGCCCTGCGGGTCGTTGAACGTCTGCCCGAAGCGCAGGGCGAACGGGGTCTGGCCCTTGGCCACCAGCGAGTTGATCATCACCACGCGCGGGTCCTCGGCGGAGTACTTGTTGCCGGCCAGGTCGGTACGGGCGAGCACGTCCTTGTTCTTGGCCATGACCTCGACCTGGGCCTGGTCGGAGACCGTCCAGGACAGGAACTCCCACGCGGCGTCGGCGTTCTTGCTGGTGGAGGAGATGCCGATGGAGTCGCCGCCGACGAACGTCGACTCGCCGCCGTCGGGACCGGCGATCGGGGTGACGCCGATCTTCATGTCCTTGGGCATCTGGCCGAGCGTGGTCGAGGGCATCGGCATGACGCCGATCTCGCCCTTGGGGAAGAAGCCGGTCCAGGTCGGGCCCTGCTCCTCCTTGGTCGTCGGGCCGGTGGCCTTCTTCTCGTACAGCTCGCGGTAGATCTTGAAGACGTCGGTCATCGCGGGCTGGTCGTTGAGCGACTGCGTGCCGTCGGGGTTCATGATCTGACCGCCGGCCGCCCAGACGGACGGCCAGAACGTGAAGACGTAGCAGCCGCCGCAGTTGCCGCCGAAGAACGTGCCGTGGACCTTGCCGTCCTTGCCCAGCTTCTCCTGGATGGTGGTGGCGTGCTGAGCGAACTCCTTCAGCGTCTTCGGGCCCTGCTCGGGGTCGAGCCCGGCCTTCTGGTACAGGTCCTTGTTCCAGAACCAGACCGACAGGTCGAGGGTGTGCGGCAGGGTGTACATCTTGCCGTCGAGCGTGCCGAGCTTCATATGCGAGGGTGCGAGCCCGGCCTTGTACGGTAGCGCGGAGACCCTGTCCGTGATGTCCATGAACAGGCCCTGGGAGGTGTAGTTCGGGACGAAGATGACGTCGGCCGCGAACACGTCGGGCAACTGCTTGGCGCCGGCCGCGGCGGCGATGCGCGGCTGGTAGTTGTCCGTGGGGATGACGGTGAGCTTCACCTGGTTCTTGTGGGTCTTGTTGTACTCCTGGACCAGCCGCTCGCTCTGCGCCTGCGTGGCGGCGCGGGTCCACATCGTGATCGTCACGGGACTGTCCGCTGCTTGCGTGCTGCCCCCACCACCGCCGCCTCCGCCGCTGCTGCCGCAGGCCGCTGCTGTGAGCGCTAACACACCGAGGAGGGAGATCCCGGCCAGCCTTCGTCTCATGATGTGCTCCTGGACTTAAAGGTTTTCGGAAACGTAGAAGAAACCTGTCTCACTGTCAATGGGTGTTAGGGTTCTATGCAGTTCACAGGCGACCGAAAAGGGTTTCGAAGAATGGCGACTAGGCGGGCGACCATCAGTGATGTGGCCTCGCTGGCGGGGGTGTCGATCGCCACGGCGTCCAAGGCGCTCAACGGGCGCCAGGATGTGCGCGCGGCCACGCGCGAGCGCGTGCTGGCCGCCGCGGCGGAGCTCTCCTTCCAGCCGAACGCTCTGGCCAGGGGACTGTTGTCGGGCCAGACCCGCACCGTGGGCCTGCTGACCTCCGACAGCGTCGGCCGGTTCGGCATCCCGGTGCTGCTCGGCGCGGAGAACGCGTTCGGGGCCGGCGAGATGGCCGTGCTGCTGTGTGACGCGCGGGGCGACGCGATCAGGGAGCAGTACCATCTGCGGGCGCTGTTGTCGCGCCGGGTGGACGGGCTGATCGTGGTGGGCGAGAGCACCAACCCGCGGCCGTCGGTGAGCAAGGACCTGCCGGTGCCGGTCGTGTACGCGTACGGGCCCTCCGAGGATCCCGGCGACGTGTCGTTCGTGCCGGACGACGTGGGGGCCGCGGCCATGGCCGTCAAACACCTGCTGGCCATGGGACGCCGCAAGATCGCGCACATCACGGGGCCTACCCACTACAAGGCCGCGCGAGACCGCGAGGAAGGGCTGCGCCTGGCGCTCGCCGAGGCCGGTCTCGAGCAGGTCGGCCAGACGTTGTCGGGGCCGTGGTCGCAGCGGTGGGGGCGGCACGCGGCCGAGATGCTGCTCATGGCCGAGCCCGAGATCGACGCCGTCTTCTGCGGCAGCGACCAGGTCGCGGCCGGGTTCGTGGAGACGGCGCGGGAGCGGGGGCGGCGGGTGCCCGACGACATCGCGGTGGTCGGCTACGACAACTGGGAGGTGCTGTCCACCGAGACCCGGCCGGCGCTGACGACTGTGGACATGAACCTGGAGCTGCTCGGCAGGACGGCGGCCCAGCACCTGTTCGCGGCCATCGACGGCAAGGCGACGCCCGGCGTGCACAAGATGCCCTGCCAGCTCGTCATCCGCGACTCCACGTCCCCGCCCGGCGTCTCCTGATCGTCACCTTGAGCGCGTGGTGACCGCGTGCGGGATCGCTCTGCCGGGGTGGTTTCCTAGGCATATGCCTGATCTCGTTGTGGACGGCGGCGACAAGCTGTGCGTTCAGCTGCTCATCGAGCTGCGCGGCCACGTGCGCCGGGCCGGTCCCGGCGCGGTCATCCACCTGATCGCCATCGACCCGGCCGCGCCCGTGGACCTGCCCGCCTGGTGCCACCTGACCGGGCACACGTATCTGGGGCCGGTGGAGGGCGCCGAGCGCCCCACGTACGCATTGCGCGTGGCCGGGGCCGCCGAGGAGACCGACGACGCGAGACCTTGGCACGTGGCTTAATCGGTTAATGCCTCCGATCCGGGTTGGCCTACAGTATGAGTGATTACCCGGTTCAGAGAGGAAGTCCGTGAAGCGACCGACGATCGCCGACATCGCCAGCCGGGCGGGCGTCTCCAAGGTGGCGGTGTCCTACGCGCTCAACGGCCAGCCGGGGGTGTCCGAAGCGACGCGGGCCAGGATCATCGCCATCGCCGACGAGATCGGCTGGCGGCCCAACAGCGCCGCCCGAGCGCTCAACGGCGCCCGGGCCAACTGCGTCGGCCTCGCGCTGTGCCGTCCTGCCAGGATCCTGGGCGTCGAGCCGTTCTTCATGGAGCTGATCAGCGGCATCGAGGGCGTGCTCGCCGACCGGTCGTACGCGCTGCTGCTCCAGGTGGTCACCAGCCACCAGAAGGAGAGCGAGGTCTACCGGCGCTGGTGGGGCGAGAGCCGCATCGACGGCGTCTTCCTCGTCGACCTGCACTATGCCGACGCCCGCGTGACGGAGCTGGAGCGGCTCGGCATGCCGGTCGTCGTCATCGGCCATCCCTCCCAGTCCGGCTCGTTGTCGGCCATCTGGTCAGACGACGGCCAGGCCGTCCGCGAGACCGTCGGCTATCTCGTGGCGCTCGGCCACCGCCGCATCGCCCGGGTGGCGGGGCTGCCGGAGCTGGTCCACACCGCCGTCCGCGACCAGGCGTTCGCCGAGGCCTGCCAGGGAGCGGCCGAGCACGTCACCGTGCACACCGACTACACCGGCGACGAAGGCGCCCGGGCCACCCGTCGGCTGCTCAGCTCACCCGACCGGCCCACCGCGATCATCTACGACAACGACATCATGGCGGTGGCGGGCCTGTCCGTCGCGCAGGAGATGCGGGTGCGGGTGCCGGACGACCTCTCGATCGTGGCCTGGGACGACTCGCCGCTGGCCCAGGTCGTACGGCCGCCGCTGACGGCGCTCACCCGCGACATCCCGGCCTACGGGGCACACGCGGCCCAGCGGTTGCTGGCCTTGATCGCGGGCGAGAGCGTGCCGCCGTACGAGGACCAGGCGGGGGTGCTGACGCCGCGCGGCAGCACGGGACCCGCGCCCGCGCCAGCAAGGGTGTAAATCCGACTAAACACCGCATTCAGCCATAAACAGGTCGGCGGATGCTACAGTAGCGCCCGTTTCATCCTGTTCGCCCTGCGTGGGGTCGAAGGCGATTGGCACCGAGGAGGTTCGTCGTGCCGTTCAGCAGAAAGCTCGCAACCGGGCTCGGCGTCGGTGCGGCGTCTCTGGCACTGGTTGGGGTAGGGCTGCTCGCCGCCGTTTCGGTGCAGACCTCCGCCCAGGACATGGCCTCCACCGCCACGCGCGAGTCCGCCTCGCCCCCAGCTGCTCCTGGCCACTACGCCGGCGTGGAGATCACCCCCGAACCCACGACCGCCGGGACCCCGACCAGGAAGGCCACCCCCCGGCCCACCGCCACCCGCAAGCCCGTAGCCCCCAAGAAGCCGACAGCCGCCCCAAGGCCCTCGAAGACCACCCGGTCCCCGTCCGCCCGCTCGACGTCGAAGCCGTCAACCGTCGGCACGACGCTTGAGAACCAGGTCGTGACTCTGGCGAACGCGCAGCGGGCCAAGGCCGGATGCAAGCCCCTCCAGCACGACGGCAAGCTCCGCCGGGCCGCCTACGGCCACTCCCAGGACATGGTCGCCAAGGACTACTTCGACCACACCTCACCCACCGGGAAAGAGGCCGATGACCGCATCGCGGCCGCGGGCTTCTCACCCGTCAGCTCGTGGGGCGAGAACATCGCCTACGGTCAGCGTTCGGCGGCCGCCGTCATGGACGACTGGATGAACAGCCCGGGCCACAAGCGCAACATCCTGGACTGCTCCTACACCCACATCGGCGTCGGCTATGTCGCCTCAGGTTCGTATTGGACCCAGGTCTTCGCCGCACGCTGAACGGCACCAGCGTGAATCCGGCGCGTGCCGCGGATCGGCCCAGCGGTTGGCAGACCGCTCGTTCCGAGCCGCGGCACGTGCCGTCCCCTCCTTCGCGACAAACGCCTGGGAGCCGGCCCCCACACGGCTCCATGCTCTACTGAGTGCGCGGACCACCGCCTGAGTACCTCCCTACCTCATCGAAATCAGCTGATTTTTGGATCATGAGCTCAGGCGCTGCTTCGCCTGAGCTCATCACGCGGCGGTGGAGATGAGATCGCCCGAGGCCCAGGTCGAGGTGACGCTGGTCGCGGTCATGCCGACCACGTGTCCCGCACCGTAGGCGATGGCGTCCTCGAAGTCCGCGGGCACGGACTGGTAGCCCTTGTGGTGCGGGCCGCGGACGCAGGCCGAGGCCGGGCCCGTGGTCGTCCGGAGCGACCCGGACAAGGCGGAGGCCACGTTCGACGCGATCGCCTCGGGCGCGGCTCACCGAGTCCGGCGAGCCGCGCCCGCTCGCGTCCGACTGCGCGGTGGCCGCGTACCGGATCACCCAGGAGGCGCTCACCAACATCGTCAAGCACTCCGGCGCGGACCGCGCCGACATCCGGCTCACCTGGGAGGACCACACCCTGATGATCGACATCACCGACAACGGGACGGGCGCGGGACGGGCACTCCCCTCCGGCGGGAACGGGCTGATCGGCATCCGTGAGCGGGCCACGGCCTACGGCGGCGCGGCCACGGCCGGGCCGCGCCAGGATGGTCCGGGCTTCGCGGTGTCGGTACGGCTGCCGCTGGCGGCGTCATGACCGTGCACGTCGTGGTGGCCGACGATCAGGAGCTCGTCATCCGCATGCCCAGGATGGACGGCATCGAGGCGGCCAGGATCGTGTGCGCGGAGAGCGGGTGCCGGGTGTTGATGCTGACCACGTTCGACCTGGACGACTACGTGTTCGACGCGCTGCGGGCGGGGGCGAGCGGCTTCCTGCTCAAGGACGTGCGGCGCGACGAGCTGGTGAACGCGGTGCGGGTGGTGGCGGCCGGCGAGTCGCTGCTGCTGATCGCGCGCGGGCTGTCCAACGCGGAGATCGCCGAGGCCATGGTGGTCAGCGAGCATACGGTAAAGACGCACGTCAGCAACGTGCTGAGCAAGCTGGGGCTGCGGGATCGGGTGCAGGCCGTGATCGCCGCGTACGAGTCGGGGCTGGCCGTGCCGGGTGCGTAACGCGAGGAGCAACGGGTAGACGAGGCCCTATGACTGAGGGCTTCGACAACGACATGCTCTGGGAAGAGTTCCACCGCGTGGTCAACATGAGCTCCGAGGAGCTGCGCGCGTACCTGCTGGCCGACGCCTCGGACGAGAAGAGCTTCCCCCCTGACCCCGACTTGGGCATCGATGAGCTGGGGCGGGGCGTCCTCCACGTCCTGAGCAAGCGGAAGGGCGATCTGACCAAGGATGACCTGGACGTCATGCGGCAGGTCGTCGAGCTTGTCGAGACCATGGGCGACCGGACGGACGACGACTCGCGGCGCGAGCTTATGACCGTCGGGCACGATCCGCTGAGAGGATGAGCCATGGTCGAGCCGCGGCCGTGGATCGAGGGCTACGTGCGAGCGTGGAACTCCAACGATCCCGACGACATCTCCGCCCTGTTCACGGAGGACGCCCTCTACTACACCGAGCCCTACAGCGTGCCCTGGCACGGACGCGACGAGATCGTCGTGAAATGGCTGGACCGGAAGGACAAGCCAGGCGAGGCCACGTTCGAATGGCATCCGGTGTGCGTCACCGAGGACGTCGGCGTCATTCAAGGAGTCACCACGTATCCCGACAAAACCTATAGCAACCTTTGGGTGATCCGGTTCGTGCCAGACGGGCGATGCCGGGAATTCACCGAATGGTGGATGAGACACGACGCCAGATGATGCAATGGGCCGCACCGTCTTCACCCGAGGAGATTCGTTGAGAGACAACCTCGACCTCGCCGCGAGCGCCCAGCAGTTGGCCGACGCCGCCCCGACGGGATCGATCGACCGCGCTGCCGCTTCGTCCGTGGCCATCACGCTGGCCACCACGCGCGACATCACGCACGCCAGGAAGACGCTGGACGGGCTGTCTCCCGAGGACGTGCGCAAGGCCGCGCTGGAGCTCTTCGACCGGCTCGCCGCGAACTGACCGCCCAGGGCACTGCGCCGGCCCGCCCGCGCTGCCGGGCCGGTCTTCGACGTGCTACGCCCAAGCACTGATCGGCTGGGGCGACCTTAATGTATCCCTTCCGGTGCTACCTCCAAAACTGAGTTGATCGGTAGCATCCCGACGTATGGACGTGTCCGAGCTGCCGCTGGTGGGCGGCCATCCGGCTCTGGATCTGGTCAACACCCTGGAACGGGGGGTCCCGGTCCCCGGCTGGGAGCCACGGGACTACGTGTCGGCACCGGCCACGCTGCTGCTGTGGGCGCTCCGAGCCGGATTGATCATCGAAACCGAGGCCCCGGCGGTCGCCGAAGCCTGGGACCGCGACCCTGACGCGGCGCACGCCGCGCTGGCCGCCTGCCGGGACATCCGGGAGTCACTGCACCTCACTCTGCTCGCCACCGCCGCACTGGATGTGGGGCCGATCGACGTCGCGGCCTCCAGCGCAGCGCTCGACCGGCTGCACTGCCGTTGGCTCGCCGCGGCGGGCCGCTCCAGGTTGACACCGGATCCGCGAGGGGCTTCCGCGGTCCGGCTGGTGGTCGGCGTCATCCCCGAGTCCCTGGTGCCGGACCGCGCCGTGGACGCCGCCCTCGACCTGCTGCGCACGGCCGACATCGGGCGCGTGCGCCGCTGCCCGACCGAGAGCGGCGGCTGCGGCTGGATCTTCCTCGACCGCAGCCGCAACGCCTCACGGAGATGGTGCCGGATGGCCGATTGCGGGACGGAGGTCAAGGCGCGCCGTCTCACCGAACGCCGGCGCGCCGCCCGGCAGGCGACGGCGGGGTCCTGAAGCCCGCTTCGCCGATGTCCGCCCGTCGCCCAGAGACCTGAAACCCGTCGATCTGCTACCGGTAAAAGCGGATACAGGAGAAGCAGCATGGACAGGCGCAGCACGGCACGGTCGATCGGCGCGCTGGCCGCGCTCTCGATGTCCACGTTCATCTACGTCACGAGTGAGACACTCCCCATCGGGCTGCTGACATTGATCGCGACGGATTTGTCGACCTCGCCTTCGGCCGTCGGCCTGCTGGTGACCGGCTACGGGCTCGTGGTCGTCATCACCACCCTCCCACTGACCCGGCTGACGTACCGGATGCCGCGCCGCCTCCTGCTGACGAGCCTGCTCGCCGTGTTCGTCGTGGCCGCCTGGCTTTCGGCCGCCGCGACGAGCTACGCGGTCCTTCTCAGCGCCCGGGTGATCATGGCGGTCAGCCAGGCGGTGTTCTGGGCCGTCGTCATCTCGACCGCGACCGGTCTGTTCCCGCCACGCGTACACGGCCGTGTCATCGCCGTGGTGTTGGCCGGCGGCAATCTCGCCACAGTGCTGGGCGTGCCTGCCGGGACATGGCTCGGCCAGCAGGCCGGTTGGCGGGCATCCTTCGTCGCGCTCAGCGCGGTCGGTTTCCTCGCCCTGGTGGCGATTGCTTTGCTGCTGCCGGCCACCGTGGCCGCGGACGCCCCCGCGACCACGGGGACCGCCCCCGACGCCCGCGCGTACTGGAGACTGCTGGTGATGTCCGCCCTCGTGGTCGCCGGGACGTTCACTGCGCTCACCTACGTCACACCCTTCCTGACCGAGGTGAGCGCCTTCTCCGCCGGGGCGATCGGGCCGCTGCTGCTGTTACGGGGCATCGCCTCGGTCCTGGGCGTCGCCCTCAGCGGGCACCTGGTCGACCGCTACGCAGGGGCGGCGATCGCCGTCCCGGTGGCGGCACAGGCCGTGGCGCTCCTCGGGCTGTACGTCCTCGGCAGCGTGCCGGTGGCGGCGGCCGCGCTGGTCGCGCTGTCCGGTCTGTCCTTCGCCGCTCTGGCCACGGCGTTGGCCGGCCGGGTGTTGCAAGTCGCCCCCGGCAGTGTCGATCTCGCCGGGGCGGGCTCGTCGACCGCATTCAACGTCGGGATCACCGCCGGGGCGCTCATCGGCAGCGGCCTGCTGTCCGGCTTCGGCGTACGCAGCACCGCGCTCGTGGGAGGACTTCTCAGCTTGGCCGCGCTCGCCCTCGTGATCAGCCGCCGAGGCGGGCGTTCACGGCGCGGCGGGCCCGGGCCGCGGCATCGGGATCGCGGTGCAGTTGAAGCGTATGGTTCATTGCCATGATGAGGCCGAGCAGCTCGAACGCCAGTTGGTCGGCGTCCGTGCCCGCCGGCAGGTCGCCGGCCGCCGCGGCGCGGCGCGCCTCCTTGCACAGCCGCCCACGCCAGGCATCGAACTGCGCCTCCACCGCGTCCCGGACCGGCCCCTCACGGCCGTCGAACTCGTGCGCCGCCGCCACGAAGAAGCACCCGCCGGGGAAGACCCCGCGTTCCAGGTAAGAGATCCATGCCTCGCAGAGCGCACGTAGCCTGGGCAGCCCGGGGCCGGCGGGCCGGGCGGGCTCCCAGACCTCGGCGCGGAAGATGTCCGCCGCCCGGTCGAGCACGGCGAGCTGCAGCGCCTCTTTGGAGCCGAAATGCCCGAGCACGCCGGACTTGCTCATGCCCAGCTCGGCGGCGAGGCGGCCGATGGTGAGCCCTTCCAGCCCTTCGACCGAGGCGACGGCGACCGAGCGGTCGAGGATGGCTGAACGGGTGCCGAGGGCTTCGGCGACGGACTTGCGCGGGCTCATGCGAGCCACTTTAGCGTCCGAACGTTCGGTTGCTATAGTCCCGGCGTATGAGCGGATCACGACTTGTCGCTACAGGCCACCACCAGCCTGTTCAAATCCTGACAAATGATGATTTGGCAGGCATGGTGGACACCAGCGACGAGTGGATCAGACAGCGGGTCGGCATCCGTACCCGGCATGTGGCCGGGCCCGACGAGAGCGTGGCGGACCTGGCCGGGCACGCCGCCGCGAAGGCCCTGGCCGGCAGCGGCCTGGACCCGGCCGACATCGACCTCGTACTGATCGCCACCTGCACGCAGACCGAGCGCGCCCCGAACATCGCCTCCCGCGTCGCGGCCCGGCTCGGCGTGCCGTCCGCGGCCCTGATGGACGTCGGAGTCTCGTGCTCGGGCTTCACGCACGCCCTGGCGGTGGCCGACCACACGATCCGCGCAGGCGCGGCCACGAACGCGCTGGTCGTCGGGGCGGACAAGATGACGTCGGTCACCGACTGGACCGACCGGACCACGTGCGTGCTGACCGGGGACGGCGCCGGGGCCGCCGTGCTGAGCGCTGCGGCCGAGGCCGAGGTCGGGCCCGTCGTGTGGGGGTCGGCGCCTGAGCTGGGCGCCGCCGTACGCATCGAAGGCACGCCGACGCGCTTCTCCCAAGATGGCCAGACCGTCTACCGGTGGGCCACCACCCGGCTGCCCGAGATCGCCCGGCGGGCCTGCGAGCGCGGCGGCGTGCGCCCCGAGGACCTGGCGGCGGTGGTGCTGCACCAGGCCAACCTGCGCATCATCGAGCCCATCGCCAAGAAGCTCGGCGCGGTCAACGCGGTCGTGGCGCGCGACGTGGTGGAGTCGGGGAACACCTCGGCTGCGAGCGTTCCCCTTGCGCTGTCGAAGCTGCTGGAGCAGGGGGTGGTGCGGCGCGGGGCGCCGATGTTGCTCTTCGGCTTCGGGGGCAATCTGTCCTATGCGGGCATGGTGGTCCGCTGCCCCTGATGGTCGGACAGCACCGACCGCATGTCCTTGATGGCCCGCAACGTGCCCCGTACGGTCCCCGTCACCTTGGAACGCCCGGCGCGCGGCAAATAGTCGACCTCGGTCTCCGCGACGCGCCACCCCGCGGCGGCGGCCCGCAGCACCATCTCCAGCGGGTAACCGAAGCGCCGGTCGGCCAGTTCCAGGCCGAGCAGCGCGGTCCGGCGGCAGGCCCGCATCGGCCCGAGGTCGTGCACCGATATCCCGGCGGCGCGCCGCAGCCGGCGCGCCAGGACGGCGTTCGCCCAGCGGGCGTGCGCCGGCCACGCGCCCGCCGTCGCGGCCACCCTCCGGCCCAGCACCAGATCGGCGTCCCCGCCGACGACCTGGGCCGTGACCAGCGGGAGCTGCCGGGGGTCGAGGGATGCGTCGGCGTCCATGAAGCAGACGACGTCGCTGGTGGCGGCCAGCAGGCCGGCGTGGCAGGCGGCGCCGAAACCGCGCCGCGGCTCCCGTACGACCAGGGCGCCGTGGGCGGCGGCCACCTGGTCGGAGCCGTCGGTGGAGCCGTTGTCGGCCACGATGGGCCGGTAGCCGGGCGGCATGCGTTCCAGCACCCACGGCAACGCCTCGGCCTCGTCCAAGCAGGGCAACACGACATCGATCACAAGCCCGACGCTAAAGCCTCCGCCCGGCCCGGATCCTTACGGACCGGTGACGTGCGGGCCGTGCTCGATCATTCCAGCCTCGAGTCTCGCCACCGCCGACTGCGTCATCCCCGTCTCACGCGCCAGGTCATGCTGCTCGCGCATCGTTCTGACGGCCTTTCCCCTTCGTGGGCGAGACGTGCGGCCTCGTACGCCTCCGCCGCGCCCGCTTGACCTCGCGATCGTCGCGCATCTTTGTCTTGCGGAACACGGTCAAAGCCTCTAACGCCGGGCGAACTCCTTCATGCCGTCTTCGAAGGAGATCTCGGCCGTGAAACCCAGGTCGGCGACCGCCCGGGCTGGAGAGGCGACGATGTGGCGGACGTCGCCGAGGCGGTAGGCGCCTGTGGTCACCGGGTCTGGGCCGCCTGTGTGGATGGCCAGGGCCGTGGCGAGGTCGCCGACTGTGTACGGGGTGCCGCTGGCGATGTTGTACGGCGTCAACGCCCCCGCCACGCCGGCCCGGAGCGCCAGCACGTTGGCTCTGGCCACATCGCGTACGTGGACGAAGTCGCGGCGCTGGCCGCCGTCCTCGAAGACCTGGGGCGCCCGCCCGGACAGCAGAGCCGACAGGAAGATGGACGCCACTCCGGCATAGGGCGTGTTCCGGGGCATGCGGGGGCCGTAAACGTTGTGGTAGCGCAGAGCCACGGCGATGCCGCCGGTTTCGCGGGCCCAGTTGGCGGCCAGATGCTCTTGGGCCAGCTTGGTCGTGGCGTAGGCGTTGCGGGGGTCGAGCGGGGCGTCCTCCTCGACGACCGAAGGGGAGAGGACGCTGTCGCACTGAGGGCAGCGAGGGTCGAAGAGGCCTTGCTCCAGGTCCGCGGACCGCCTCGGCCCGGGGCGGACGGGGCCGTGGCGGGAGCAGTCGTAGGCGCCTTCCCCGTACACGACCATGGAGGAGGCCAGCACCAGCCGCCCGACGCCGTGCCTGGCCATGGCCGCCAGCAGGGTCGCCGTGCCGTACGCGTTGACCGAGGCGTAGTCGGGCAGGTCGGCCACGTCGACGCCGAGACCGACCTTGGCGGCCTGGTGGACGACGGCGTCGACGCCGGGCAGGAGGCGGTCCAGGGCCGCGCCGTCCCGCACGTCCACGCCGGTACGCAGGTCGGCGGAGATGACCTCGCAGTCGAGCGCTTCGGCGACGTGGCTGCCGATGAAGCCGGCGGAGCCGGTGAGGAGCACGCGCATGCCGCCGATCCAACACCCGCCCAGGTCCGGCGGATCTTACGAATCGGTGACCTCGGCCAGGTGCCCGACCAGTTTCTCCAGCTGCTCGGCATAGTGCCCGACGAAATCGGGCGAGGCGGGATCTAGGTCGAAGGCGGCCCGGGCCAGCTGCGGGAACGAGATGCCGGCCGCGGCCATCGCGAAGAACGCCACCAGCACGGCGGCCGGATCGAGATCCGCGGGCAGCTCACCCGCCTCCTGGCGCTTCCTCAGCCCCTCCAGGTCGCGGCGCACGTCCTCGGCGAACGCGGCATCGGGCGGGCCGTCGTCGGTCAGCCCCTGCCAGACCAGGAGCTTGCCGAAGTCCCGTCGCTCGGCATTGGCCCGCACATATCCGGCCACGAGGGCACCTAGGGAGGACGAGCGGTCGGCGAACACGCTCTCCTCACTCTGCCAGCGGGTGGTGATCGCCTGGTAGAGGCCCTCTTTGCCGCCGAAATAGTACGAGATCAGCTGCTTGTTCACCCCGGCCCTGGCGGCGATCTCGTTGACCCGCGCCCCCGCGAACCCCTTGGCGGCGAACTCCTCCAGGGCCGCCTGCAGGATCCGGGCCTTCGTGCGCTCGGGATCGCGTTGCCTCTCCTCCGGTGCTCGTCTCATGCCCGCACTCTATCATCCATCCGGATGGTTGACAGAATTATCCAAACGGTTGATAGTTGGAGTCATGACACACCACATTGCGATCATCGGTGGCGGGATCGGCGGGCTCTGCCTGGCCCAGGGACTGCGCAAGGCAGGCTGCGACGTGACCGTCTACGAGCGGGACCGGACACCGGCCGACCGGCTGCAGGGATACCGGGTGCACATCGATCCGAACGGCGCCCGCGCGCTGCGCGACTGCCTGCCGGACCACCTGTGGCGGTCCTTCCTGGACACGACCGGGCAGGGCGGCCAGGACTTCGGCTTCCTTACCGAGCAACTCGACCTGCTGACGCTGATCGAGACGCCCCAGGCGGCCGATCCTGCCGACGACCACCACTCGGTCAGCCGCATCACGCTCAGGCAAGTGCTGCTGTCGGGGCTGGACGACGTCGTACGGTTCGGGAAGACGTACGAGAGGTATGAGCGCCTGCCCGACGGGCGGGTGGAGCTGTTCTTCGCGGACGGCACCAGCGAGACCGCGGACATCGTGGTCGCCGCGGACGGCGGGAACTCGCGGGTGCGCCGGCAGTATCTGCCGCACGCCGAGCGGGTGGACACCGGGATCACGACCGTGGCGGGCAAGTTCCCGCTCACCGACGAGACCAGGAAGCTGCTGGCGCCACGGCTAGTGGAGGGGCCCAACAACATCATCCCGCCCAAGGGCATCGGGCTGTTCTGCGCACCGCACGACCTGAGCGATTTCGCGCCCGCGGCCGGCGGGATCGGGACGACCGAGCAGGCCGGCGGGATCGGGATGACCGAGCAGGAGGGTGCGCTGATGGACAACACCAGCAGTTACGTGTTGTGGGCGGTCGGCGCGGCGGCCGGGCGGTTCCCATCCGACATTTCCGAAATGTCGGGCGAGCAGCTCAAGGACACCGTCGCACAGATGATCAGGTCGTGGCACCCGGACCTCCGCAGGATGATCGACCTGTCGCATCCCGACACCGTCAGCCTGCTGCCGATCCGCACCTCGATCCCGATCGACCCCTGGCCGACCACGAACATCACCCTGCTGGGCGACGCCATCCACAGCATGACCCCCATGCGCGGCATCGGCGCGAACACCGCCCTGCGCGACGCCCGCCTGCTGTGCCGCGCCCTGACCGCCGGCGGCGACCCGATCGAGGCCATCGCCGGGTACGAAGCCGAGATGCGGGAGTACGGCTTCGCCGCCGTACGCGACTCGCTGCGCTCGGCTCAGCAGTTCGTCGGAGAGAACCGGATCGCGCGGATGGGCTTCAAGTCCTTCCTCCGCCTCGTCCACAGGGTCCCCTCACTCAAGGCCAAGGTTTTCTCCTGACGCGGGCTGTTGCATGCCAGGACGCGCGGCCGGCGCTGAGACTGCTCTCAGCCCTGTGACAAGACGGGCTACCGCACGCCGCCCCGATACGACAGGGTTGAGGCAACGTGCACCGCGAGGTAAGGAGACCTGTGGTCAGCCCTGGCACGCTCGACACTCGGGGAAGCGACTTCGCCCGACTAGCCCACACCATTGCGGACGCCGGTCTACTGGACCGGCGTCCCTTTTATTACGCGACGCGGATCACCATCGCCGTCGTCGTCTACGTCGGCTGCTGGACGCTGTTCGCCTGGCTCGGCGACTCGTGGCTGCAGTTGCTGGTCGCGGCCGCGCTGGCCGTGGTGTTCGCGCAGTTCGGGTTCGTCGCCCACGACATCGGGCACCGGCAGGTCTTCAGAAGGCGGCAATCGAGCGACGTGGCGGGACTGCTGATCGGCAACCTCGGCGTCGGGCTCGGCTGGGGCTGGTGGACCAGCAAGCACAATCGCCACCACGCCAATCCCAACCATGAGGACCACGACCCGGACGTCTCCCCCGCGGTCATCGTCTGGTCGACCGATCAGGCCATCAAGAGCCGGGGATTGCCGCGCTTCATCGCGAAATATCAGGCTTACTGGTTTTTCCCGCTGCTCACCCTCGAGGCCTGGCACCTTCACGTGGCCAGCGTCAAAGCGCTGTTCAAGCCCTCGGCCAAGCGGCGCGCACCAGAGCTGGCACTGCTGGTCGTGCATTTCGCGGCGTATTTCGGAGCGGTCTTCGCGGTGTTGCCGGTCGGCAAGGCGCTGCTGTTCCTAGTGGTGCATCAGGGGTTGTTCGGGCTGTACCTGGGGAGCACGTTCGCGCCGAACCATAAGGGGATGCCCGTGCTGACGAAGGAGGACAAGCTCGACTTTCTGCGTAAGCAGGTGCTCACGTCGCGCAATGTCAGGGGCGGCTGGTTCACCGACGTGGCGCTCGGCCAGCTCAACTACCAGATCGAACATCATCTGTTCCCCAACATGCCGGCCCCGAGCCTGCGCCGGGCGCAACCCATCGTCCAGCAGTACTGCGCGGAGATCGGCGTCAGCTACCTGCAGACCGGGCTGCTCGACTCGTACGGGCAGGCGTTGCGACACCTGCACGAGGTCGGCGCTCCGCTAAGGAGATGAGCCGCCTCATCACTCTTTTCCCTCGGCCAGTCGCTGGAGCAGCCAGTCGCGGCGGAGCTCGAGATCGGCGATCAGCTCGATCTGCTCATCCGCCTGGCTGATGATGGCCGCCTTCTCGATCTGGTCGGTCACGCCCATGTCGCGCATCTGCTCGCGAATGTCCCGGTTCTCGGCTCGCAGCCGTGCCAGGTCCTCTTCGACCTGCCGGAGTTCGTCCTTGGTGCTCATTCATCGGCTCTACCCTTACAGAATGGGAGGCATGCGAAGGCCGTCCACCAGCACGATCGTGTCACTCGTGGCGATCGCGTCGGTGCTGGCCGGGGTGTTGATCACTTACGCCTTCCGCGGCGACAGGCAGCCGAACGGGCTGGATGTGGTGCTGCCGATCATCGCCTGCGCCGGACTGCTGGCGCGGCGCGCCTATCCCGTGGCGGCTCTGATCGTCGTGGCCGTGTCCGTCGCGATCTACTATCCGGGGGCGGGGCTCGACGGGCCGCTGCTCGTGCTGGCGTTCATGGTCCTCTACACCGCCGCCGACCGGGGCCGCCTCATCGCGGCCATCACGGTGGGCGCGGTGTTGCTGCTCGGCATGGGGATCGGCGAGCTCGACGGCCCTCGGCACGTGGACGACAGCATGTTCGCCGCGATCGCCGGCTGGGTGGTGGCGGCCATCGCGTTCGGCGGGGTCACCCGCAACCGGCGCGCCTACCTGGAGGAGGCCGAGCGGCGCGCGATCGACGCCGAGCACAGCAAGGAGGAGGAGGCCATGCGCCGCGAGAGCGAGGAGCGCCTGCGCATCGCCCGCGAGTTGCACGACGTGCTCGGACACAACATCTCGATGATCAATGTGCAGGCGGCCGCCGCGCTGCACGGGCTGAAGAAGCGGCCCGAGGACGCCGAGGCGGCACTGCGGACGATCAAGGACACCAGCAAGGAGACGCTGCGCGAGCTGCGCACCACGCTCGGGGTGCTGCGGCAGGTGGACGAGCACGCGCCGACCGCGCCCGCCGACAGCCTGACGCGGTTGGACGCGCTGGTCGCCGCCTCCGGCCTGGAGGTGCGCACGGAGCTGGCGGGCCCGCTCGACGCGGTGCCGACCGAGGTCGACTTGGCCGCCACCCGCATCATCAGGGAGGCGCTGACGAACGTCTCCCGCCATTCCGGTACGACCCAGGCCACGCTGACCGTCAGCAACACGTCCGGAAATATCATGATCCGCGTGGAGGATGAGGGGCCGGGCGCCTCCTACGAGGGAGGCAGCGGCTTCGGCCTGCAGGGCATGCGCGAACGGGCGAGCGCGCTCGGCGGCACCCTGGAGGCGGGCCCCCGCCCCGAGGGCGGCTTCCGCGTCGTCGCCCGTCTGCCGTTGAACGGAGTGCGATGATCCGCGTGTTACTCGCCGACGATCAGACCCTGGTCCGGGCCGGGTTCCGGTCCATACTCAGCGACGAGGACGACATCGAGGTCGTCGCCGAGGCCCCCAACGGGGCGGCGGCCGTCACCGGGGCCCGCGAGCACCGCCCCGACGTCGTGCTGATGGACATCCGCATGCCCGAGCTCGACGGCCTGGAGGCCACCCGCCAGATCGCCGGCGACCCGCGGCTCGACGGCGTCAAGGTGATCATCCTGACCACGTTCGACCTGGACGACTACGTCTACGGCGCGCTGCGGGCCGGCGCGAGCGGCTTCCTGGTCAAGGACACCGAGCCGGCCGAGCTGATCCACGCGGTCCGGGTCGTGGCCAGGGGCGACGCGCTGATCTCACCGTCGGTCACCCGGCGGCTGATCGCCGAGTTCGCCGGCCGGGTCAAGCGCCCCGAGCCGGGGCCCGAGCTCAACGCGCTCACCGAGCGCGAGCGCGAGGTCATGACGCTGGTGGCCGCGGGCCTGTCGAACGACGAGATCGCGGCCCGGCTCGTGCTCAGCCCCGCCACCGCGAAGACGCATGTCAGCCGCATCATGACGAAGTTGTCGGTCCGCGACAGAGCCCAGGTCGTGGTGCTCGCCTACGAGGCCGGCATGATCACTCCAGGCTGGCTTACCCCCTGAGTTGTACGCCGGAGCGGCGCCCTACATCCCTGGGATGCACGCGGGTGACCGCCTGAGGGGGACGCGGCGGGCGTAGCCGTGCCCGGATGCTCTGAGCATGGAAACCGTGGACCTCGCCCGCCTGCAGTTCGCGCTCACCGCGGGCGCGCATTTTCTCTTCGTGGCGCTGACGCTCGGCCTGGCGACATTGGTGGCCGTCATCCAGACCAGGGCGACGCTGACCAGCAGCCCGGTCCACCTGAGGATGACACGGTTCTGGGGCCAGCTCTACATCATCAACTACGCGATGGGCATCGTCACCGGGCTGGTCATGGAGTTCCAGCTGGGGCTGTCGTGGAGTGGGCTCACCGAGTACGCGGGCAACGTCTTCGGCTCGGCGCTGGCGATCGAGACGCTGGTGGCGTTCTTCATCGAGTCCACGTTCCTGGGCCTGTGGATCTTCGGCTGGAACAAGCTGAACCGGTGGGCGCACCTGGCGCTGATCTGGATCGTCACGCTGACGGCTTACGCGTCGGCGTTCTGGATCCTGATCGCGAACGGCTTCCTGCAGAACCCGGTCGGCCACGTGGTGGACGGCGACACGTTGCGGCTGGTCGACTTCGGCGCGATGGTGGCCAACCCGGCGGCACAGGTCGCGTTCGGGCACGTGATGGGCGGCGCGATGATCACCGCCGGGTTCTTCATGGCCGGGGTGAGCGCGTACCACCTGCGCAAGCGCACCGCCGAGCAGGATTTCTTCCGCAAGTCCCTGCGGCTCGGGATCGGGGTGGCGCTGCCGGCGGCGATGTTCACGGTGACGTTCGGCGGGCTCGGGTTCGAGACCATGCAGCCGAGCAAGCTCGCGGCCTGGTCGGGATCGGCCGCCGAGCGGGCCGAGGTCCAGGCGGCGATGGTCGCCGCGCACGGGCCCGGCGACTACCTGCCGCCGATCGGCTGGGTGTCCGGCGCCGGACTCACGATGATGCTGCTGTGGGTGGTGATGACGCTGGTCGCGCTGCTGAGCTTCCTGCTGATGGCCTTCCGGCCGGTGGTGCGGGGATTCCGGCTCTGGCACTGGCTGCTGACGCTGATGATCCCGGTGCCGTTCGTCACCATGATCTCTGGCTGGATCTTCCGTGAGGTGGGACGGCAGCCCTGGGCCGTGTACGGGCTGCTGAAAACGTCCGACGCGATGTCGCCGGTGACCGCGGGCCAGATGCGGCTCTCGATCGTGGCCTTCACCGGTGTCTTCTCCGTCCTCATCCTGGTCAACTACTGGCTGCTGGCCAGGCACGCCCGGCTCGGGCCCGGCGCCGTGGCCCTGGGCGACCGCCCGCTCGACACCCCCGCCGCCCCCGTTCTCAGTTTCTAGGAGCCGATCATGGAGATCTTCATCCTGGCCTTCTTCGCGCTCGGCTACCTCGTGCTGGCCGGGGCCGACATCGGGGTCGGCATGACGCTGCCGTACCTGGGGCGCTCGGCGGACGAGCGGCGCGAGGTGATCGCCGCGATCGCGCCGTTCTTCCTCGGCAACGAGGTGTGGCTGGTGGCGACGGCCGGGGTGCTCGCGGGGCTCTTCCCCGAGCTGGAGGGCGAGCTGCTGAGCGGGAACTATTCGGTGGTCGTGGCGCTGCTGCTGGCGTGGGTCGTGCGGGACATGGGGCTGTGGCTGCGCGGGCGGGTGCCGGGCAGGCGGTGGGCGGGGTTTTGGGACGGCGCGACCGTGGCGGGCAGCTGGGGTCTGGCGCTGAGCTGGGGCCTGCTGCTCAGCCATGTGCTGCTGGGCATCCAGGGGCCGATCGCCCTGCTGCCCGCCCTCGCAGTGGCCGCGTTGTTCGCCACGCACGGGCTGACGTTCGCGGCGCTGCGGCTGCGCGGGGCGCTGCGGGAGCGGGCGGCCGTATTGTCCGGCAAAGCTGGACCCGAGAGGTCGGTCGGGGCTGGTTGGTTGGGGGTGGACGTCCGCACGTACGCGCTGACCGCGGCCGCGCTGGTGGCCGTCGGAGTGCTGGCGGGGCTGCGGCTGCCGCTGCACCCCGGCACGGCCGGGTCCCTGCTGGTGCCGGTGATCCTGACGCTGATCCCGCTGCTGGTGGCGGCGCAGGGATGGGTGTGGTGGACCTTCCGGCACCGGGTGACCGGCGCGTCCTATCTCTGAATGAAGTCCCTGATCAGCGCCGTACTGGCGATGTCCGCTTGGCCGGC
Organism: Nonomuraea sp. 10N515B; assembly: GCF_052245915.1. Lineage (NCBI taxonomy): Bacteria > Bacillati > Actinomycetota > Actinomycetes > Streptosporangiales > Streptosporangiaceae > Nonomuraea > Nonomuraea sp. 10N515B. The sequence goes on along the minus strand of NZ_JBQQBQ010000029.1, from coordinate 57,888 downwards.
CGCCACGGGAGCTTGTATCTCCCTGTGATTTGACCGAGGCGTCCTCCGGCGGCACCTCCGGCGGCGCGGCACGCAGCCAGCGGCAGCCGTGCGGGTCCAGCGGCACCCGGGCCAGCCCGGTTTCCGACACTTCGAGCGTGCCGTCCACCAGCAGATCCGTCAGCTCGTTGCCTTCCAGCCCGGTCAGTGTCAGCTCCAAGTCCACCGCCGTGTCGCAGAGGTTGTGCGCGACCACGACCGTGGCGCCGTCCACGTCGCAGCGATGGGCCAGGACGGCGTGGTGGCCGCTGTCGAGCACCGTGTAGTCGCCCCACGCGAGTTCGGGGCACTCCCGGTAACGCTCGATGAGGAGCTGGAACCAGCGCAGGAGGGAGCCGGTGTCCCGCTTCTGGCCGGCCACGTTCACCCGGTCGGGGGCGAAGGAGCCCTCGGGGATCTCGTACCGGCTCCGTCTGGCTGAAGCCGCCGTCCTCCGACCACTGCATCGGGATGCGGACCGCCATGCATCTTGACGCGCCGCAGGTCCCCACCCAGCATGGTGGGCAGGCGGCGGCGCAGCCCGCGGCCGTAGATCTGCATGTCCTCGCGCGGGCCGAACGCCCGGAAGACCTCGTGCCGCTCCTCCTCGCTCAGCTTGTCCAGCGTGAGCTCGTCGTGGTTACGCAGGAACATCGCCCACTGGCAGTCCTTCGGCGGCTGGGGGCGCTCGTGCAGGGCGGCGGCGAGCGGGCGTGCGTCCGCACGGGCCAGTGCGAGCCAGGCGTTCTGCATGCCGATGAAGTCGAAGCACGTGGCGCGCGCGATCTCGTCCCTGACCTCGGGGTTGCCGACGTTCAGGTCCGGCTGGTGCTGGTAGAAGCAGCGGCGAGTCCTTGCTCCTCCGCGCCTGCGCGAACCAGGGGTGCTGGTCGGAGGTGTGGTTGACGACGAGGTCCGCGATCACCCGCAGGCCGCGGTCGTGGGCGGTGCGCATGAACTCCACGAAGTCGCCCAGCGTCCCGAGGCGCGGGTCGACGCTGTAGAAGTCGGTGATGTCGTATCCGTCGTCCCTGTTGGGGGTTGGGAAGAACGGCATGAGCCACAGGCACGTCACGCCGAGCCCGGCGAGATAATCGATCTGCTGCGTCAGCCCGCGGAAGTCGCCCACGCCGTCGCCGTTGCCGTCCTTGAACGTCTCCACGTCGAGGCAGTAGACGACGGCGCTTTTCCACCAGACGTCGGAGGTATACGTCAGTCGCATCCGCTCCCGCTACTCGCCACGGATGCGTTCTACCTGCTCTGCGGTTTCGCTCATGCTATAGATCGGCTGTGTCGATTCCGGAGGATCCCGTTCGTATGGACGGTGAAAGGAGAAGACATGTCGTTCACCGATGAAGAAATCGCCTACCTGCAGTCGCAGCCGCTCGCCCGGCTGTCCACCGTGTCCGGGGGCGGGCAGCCCGATGTGGTGCCCGTCGCGTTCGAGTTCGACGGGAAGGGCTTCTGGGTCGGGGGTGTCGGCGAGCAGGTTCTGAACACCCGGAAGTTCCGCAACCTGAAGGCGGGGAACCTCAAGGTGGCCCTGGTCGTCGACGACCTGCTGTCGCTCGATCCGTTCGTCGCGCGTGGCGTGCGGGTCTACGGACTGGCCGAGCAGCCGGTCGAACGGGTGGGGATGGTCGGCCCGGGCCTCTACAGCCGGATCACGCCGACCGTGTCGTGGAGCTGGAACCTGGCGGGCGAGCCAGCCGGAGAGACCTGGTACGCGACGCGGCGCGCAGTACACCACTGAGAATTGTCCGGGTCGGTCGCTAAGGTCGATCGCGTGTACTCGACGCGGGTCTCTCAGCACGTGAATGCGCCGCGTTCAGCCGTCTACCGGGCGCTCGTGGAAGCGGACGCGATCAGGAAATGGCGGGTGCCGGCGGGGATGAGCAGCCACGTCCACGAGTTCCACGCTCGCGTAGGCGGCTCGTTCCGGATCTCCCTCACCTACGACGCGCCAGGACCGACCGGCAAGTCGGCCTCGCACACCGACACCTACCATGGCCACTTCGCGGAGCTGGTTCCGGACGAGCGGGTGGTGGAGGTGCTCGAGTTCGAGACCGACGATCCCGCGCTGCGCGGCACCATGACGATGACGACGACGCTCACCGACGCCGGCCCCGGCACCGAGGTCGTCATCGTGCACGATGGGATCCCCGACAGTGTGCCGGCCGCCGACAACGAGACGGGCATGCGGATGGCCCTGGCGAACCTGGCCGCGCTCGTCGAGGGAAACCCGGCCTTCACCTGACCATTTCGGACTCCAATGACCGCCGGGGCGCGCGGGGAAGGGTCAGCCCGGCCAGCACGCCGGTGACGGCGATCACGGCGGCGACGAGGAGCGCTGACCGCAGCCCGTCGACGGTCGCGGCGCGTACCGCCTCCCCGGTCAGGCCATTGGTGTCACGGCCGGCCACGGCCACCAGGACGGCCAAGCCCGCGCTGCTGCCCGCCTGCAGGACGGTGGAGGCGAGCCCGGAGACCGCGCCCTGTTCGTGCGCGGCCACGCCGGTCGCGGCGACGATGAACATGGTGTTGAACGACAGTCCCGCGCCCAGACCGAAGCCGATGAGTCCGGCCAGCAGACCCGAATACGATCCGCCGACGGACAAGCTCAGCCCCAGCACTACGGTCCCTGCCACTCCCACGAGAACGCTGAGGATCATCGTGCCGCGCAGCCCCAGGCGCGGGATCAGCCGCTCGCTGATCAGATTGCCCGCCGTGATCCCGAGCGTCGGGCCGAGGAAGGCGAGGCCGGACCGCATGGCGTCGTAACCGAGGACGTCCTGGAAGTGCAGGGTGAGGAAGTACGGCACGCACTGCAGGGTCAGGCCGTAGACCAGGATCGCTCCGGCCGCGGCGCTCGTGTGCCTGTTGGCCAGGAGCCGCAGCGGCATCAGCGGATTGCGGCTACGGGCCTCGATGGCCAGAAAGGCAGCGAGCAGCGCCGCCGCGGCGGCGAAGGACGCCACGGCACCGGCGGAGAACCAGCCCTGCTCGGCGCCATGCGCGATGGCGAACACCAGCCCCGTGACACCTGCGGTGCCGGTGAGCGCGCCGGGCAGGTCGAACCCGCTCATCCGCCGGGCGGCGTCAGGGGTGAGCACGGCGAACGCCGCCACAGCGCCCACCGCGGTCAGCGGGACATTCACGAAGAAGACCGCCGGCCACCCGAACACCCCGGTCAGCAGGCCGCCGAGCAGCGCGCCGAGGCTGAGTCCGCTGGCACCGCAGACTGCCCACACGGTCATCGCCCGATTGCGCGCCGGCCCTTCGTCGAACATGGTGACCACCAGCGACAAGGTGGCGGGCATCAGCACCGCGCCTCCGAGCCCCTGCACCGCCCGCGCGCAGATCAGCAGACCTGGAGAGGCGGCCAGCCCACCGAGGAGGGAGCCGACGCCATACAGCAGCATGCCCAGGACGAACATCCGCCGCCTTCCGACCAGGTCGCACAGCCGGCCGCCGAGCAGCAGAAAACCGCCGAAAGGCACCGCGTAAGCGCTGACCACCCACTGCAGCGAGTAGGCAGAGAATCCCACGTCGCGTGCGATCTGCGGCAGCGCGACGTAGACGATGGTGAAGTCCAGGGCAGTGATCATGCTGCCCAGGCCCAGAAGCACGAGAGGGATCAGAAGTTGCATGCCGGACAGCCTGATCGTGGCCCCGGATCCCAGCCAGTCCCGTGTGTTGACTACTCAAACCTTGCTTAGGGTGGATCGATGTGGATCGTGAAGCCGAACTGAGCGAGTTCCTCAAGTCCCGCAGGGCACGGCTGCGACCGGAGGACGCCGGTCTGCCGTACAAGAACCACGGAACGCGGCGGGTGCGCGGGCTGCGCCGCGAGGAGCTGGCGCTGCTCGCCGGAGTGAGCGTCGCCCACTACACCCGGTTGGAGCAGGGCCGCAGCCAGAACGTGTCGGCTGAAGTGCTGGATTCCATCGCCGACGTGCTGCGGCTCACCGCGGACGAGCGGACTTATCTGCACGCCCTGGCCCACCCGGCACATCGATGCCGCGACTGCCCGCAGACCCCGGTGCGGCCGGGGCTGCAGCGGCTGCTGGACTCCATGATCCTCACCCCGGCCTTTGTCCTGGGGCGGCACGCCAACGTGGTCGCCTGGAACAGACTGGCGGCCGCGGTGTTCGCCGACTTCGCCGCCATCCCCGAGGATCGCAGGACCATCGGCCACCTGGTGTTCCTGGATGAGGAGATCAAGCGCATGCACGGGGAGGGGTGGCCGCGCCTCGCGCAGGAGCACGTGGCCCAGCTCCGTCTCCTGGCCGCCCGCTACCCCAAGCACCCGCAGATCATGGAGCATGTGGACGCGATCTGCAGCCGAAGTCCCGAATTCCGCCGCCTGTGGAACGAGCACCACGTGGCGGCGGCGACGCACCGCGACTATGTCCTGGACCACCCCGTAGTGGGCGAGTTGCGGCTGTCCGCCGAACTCGTCGGCTTTCCGGGCGATCCGGAGCTACAGGGGATGGACCTGTTCGCCGCCGAGCCGGGCTCGGAGTCGGAGGACAGGCTGCGCCACCTGGCCGCCACCACCACACGCCGGCCGTCCAGCGCTCCTGTGGCCTAGAGGAGCGTGCCGCCGGTCACTTCGAACGTGGCGAGGGCCTCGTCGATCCTGGCCAGGGTGTCCGGGTGGAGGGTCAGGTCGGCGGCGGACAGGTTCTCCTCGATGTGGGACGGGGTGCGGCTGCCGGGGATCGTGGCCACGTGCTCGTCCTGATGCAGGAGCCAGGACAGGGCGAGCTGGGCCGGGGTGATGCCCAACTGGGCGGCCAGGCTGCGGATGGGGGCGTAGCGGTCGTTGTTGGCCGCCAGGTTGTCCGCGGAGAAGCGGGGGGCGTTGTGGCGGAAGTCGCCCTCGCTCAAGGACTGGACCGTGCCGGTCAGGAAACCCGTGCCCAGCGGGCTCCACGCCACGATGCCCACGCCTAGGTCGCGCGCTGCCGAGAGCAGGCCGGGGTCCACGGGGCGCCACATCGACCACTCGTTCTGGACGGCCGTCACGGGGTGCACGGCGTGTGCGGCCCGCAGTTGCGCGGCCGTCACGTTGGACAGGCCCACGTGCTTGATCAGGCCGTCGCGCACCAAGTCCGCCATGGCGCCCACCGTGTCCTCGATCGGCACGCCCGGGTCCGGGTAGTGGGCGTAGTAGAGGTCGATCACGTCGGTGTCCAGGTTACGCAAGCTGCGCTCCGCGTAGCGGCGGACGAGGCGGGGCTCGGCGTTCACGCGTAGCTCGCCGAACGCGAACCCGACCGGCTGCGACCGGCTCTGCTCCCCCTCCGGGATCGCCAGGCCGAACTTGGTCGCGACCACCACCTCTTCCCTGCGGCCCTTGATCGCGCGGCCCACCAGGCGCTCGTTGTGGCCATCCACGCCGTACGCGTCGCTGGTGTCCACGTGGGTGGCGCCCCCGTCCAGGGCGGCCTTGAGCGCCGCCTCCGCGCGGGTGTCGTCAATGTCTCCGTAGATCCCCGGCGACAGCACCATGGCGCCGTAGCCGATGGCAGGGACCTGCAAATTTCCGAGCTGGCGTGTCTTCATGGGACAGATCCTGCAGCGGGCGCGTGCCCGGTGTCCAAGTCCCCTTGCGATAACCAGCGGTTATGGACTTGCGTCGGCGGCCCCATACCGGCGACATACCGGCGATATACCGGGCTTCTCTAGAGTCACCCGCGTCCCGTATGGACATACCGCCAAGGAGAAGGTCATGCGCAGTATCCGACGTGTCGGCGGCCTCGCGATCATCGCGCTGAGTGTCGCCCTGCTAGGTTCGCCTGCTTCTGCCAACGCTGACGCGACATTGGAGTGGTCTCTCCATATGCCCGCGGAGGACGGAGGCCCAGGCAACAGCGGCGAGCTCAGCGATGGTCCTCCCGTGTCGTGACCTGCGGAGGATAGCCCTCGGCTTGCGTGCTCCATGGTAGATACATGGACCTTAAGTTGCTCAAGAGCTTCGTGGTCGTGGCCGAGGAGCTCAATGTGACGCGGGCGGCCGAGCGGTTGTTCGTGTCGCAGCCGGCCCTGTCCAAGCAGCTCAGGGTGTTGGAGCGGCAGCTCGGATTCCGGGTGTTCGAGCGGGTGCACAGCGGCGTCGTCCTCACGCGGCAGGGCGAGGTGTTGGTGCCGGTCGCCCGGGAGTTGCTCGAGCGGTGGGCGGCGGGGCTGGAGAGCGCTCGGGCGGCCGCTCCCACCGGGACACTGGTGATCGGGATGCAGACGGCCGTGGGACGCGGGTTGCAGCAGGCGGCGTTGCGGCGGTTCAGAACAGCCATGCCGGGGTGGGAGGTGTCGTTGCGGCTGGTCGGCTGGGACGATCCCAGTGGCGGGCTGCTGGACGGCTCCTCGGACGTGGCGTTCATCTGGTTGCCGGTACCGGCGGGGCTGAGCACGTACGTGCTGGCCACCGAAGCCAGAGGTGTGGCCCTGCCCGCCGATCATCGGCTGGCAGGGCTGGCGGAGGTGCCGTTCGAGGCGCTACGCGACGAGCCGTTCATCGCCTTGCCCATGGTGGCGGGGCCGCTGCGGGACTTCTGGCTCGGGCTCGACGCGCGGGACGACGAGCCGGTCGTCGGGGTCACCGCCAACACGCCGGAGGAGGTGTTCGAGGCTGTGACCAGCGGGCTCGGCGTGGTGCTCGTGGCCGAGGGGAACGCGGCGCTCTACAACCGGCCCGGGATGGTGTACCGGCCCGTGGCGGGGCTGCCGCCCGGAGAGCTCGCGATCGCATGGAGAAATGAGGACAAGAGTCCACAAGTCGCGGCATTCATCGACGCGCTACGGCAGGTCGCCACTAAGGTCTGACGCGAACATCGGATCCGCGGAAGGGCGACTTCATGAGCGACTACACGATCACCTTCGACCTCATCGATGCCGACAACGACGGCCGTATCTCCGCTGACGAGCTCGTCCGGCTCATGGACGTGCTTGGCCAGCCGGTGACGTTGGAGGCCGCGCAGGAAGGGGTGCGCAGGCTCGACAAGGACGGCGATGGGCTGATCAACGTGGAGGAGTTCGGCGCCTTTATACAGAAGTGATAGCAAAGCAAGCATTTGCTACACATCCTCTGTTGCCTACGTCACAATGGCGACAGGAGGGACGATGGCCATCAAGAGTGACATCACCGAAAGCCGTACACCCGCGGACATCGTGACAACGCTCAGGTCGCGCATCGGCCGGGTTTCCGACGAGGTGATCAAGGAGATCCAGGCCCGGATCCCCGAGTACGACCGGCCGGACGACGAGCTCTACATCAAGGTCGTCAGGATGGCGGTCGAGCAGGCCATCGAGGGTTTTCTCGACCGCATCGAGCACCCGGCCGTCCCGTGGGATCCGGAGCCGTTCCGCGCGATCGGCAGAGGCGAGGCTGCCGAGGGCCGCAACCTGGAGCCCCTCCAGACCGCGATGCGCCTCGGCGCCCGGGTCGGCTGGCGGTGGCTGACGGAGCTCGCCGACCCCCTCAGGTTGACTCCCCAATCCCTGTACGACCTGGGCGAGGCCATCTTCGTCTACCTCGACCAGCTGGCGGACGCGGCGGCCGAGGGCTTCGAGGAGGCCAGGACGCACGCCGCCGGCGAGATGGAACGCCGCCGTAACCGCCTCCTCGACCTGCTGCTGAGCCACCCGCCCGCCAGTCCGGAGGCCATCGCGGACCTGGCCAAGGCGGCGGGCTGGCGGTTGCCGAGGACGGTGGCCTGCGTGGCACTCGACGTTCGGCCTGGGGGTTGTCGTATGCCCCTGCTGCCGCCTGACGTGCTGGCGGGGCTGGAGCGGCCGGTGCCGTGCCTGCTGGTGCCCGATCCCAGTGGGCCCGGCCAGGCGCAGATGCTGGAGCAGGCGTTGCGTGGACGCTGGGGCACGATCGGGCCGGCCGTACCGATGGCCGCCGCTGCGACGTCGCTGCGCTGGGCGCGGGAGGCTCTGGAGCTGTCACGGCGCGGCGTGTTGCCGCGCGGGCTGCTGCGGTGCGAGGACCACATGGCGACGCTGGTGGTGTTCAAGGACGAGGAGCTGGTCAGCGCTCTGGCCGACGTACGTCTCGCGCCCCTCGCCCATCTACGGCCCGCTCAGCAGGATCGGCTGGCCGAGACGCTGCTGGCCTGGTTGCGGCACGGCAGAGGCGCGGGCGAGGTGGCCGCCCGGCTGCACGTGCACCCGCAGACCGTCCGATACCGGCTGCGGCAGCTCGAGGAGCTGTACGGCGATCAGCTGGCCGATCCGGACATTCGTTTCGAGCTGGAGATCGCGCTTCGGGCGCGGCAAGCCGTCATCGGGAGCCGGTCCCGCTAAGGCCCGCGTGCGTCCCTCAGGCGTGCAGGTACACCTGGCCGAACACCTCGGACAGGTTCTTGAGGTCGGTGGCCAGGTCCACCTCAGGGTTGGCGGGGTCGTAGATGGTGGCCAGGCGGGCGCGGACCGAACCGAGCTTCTTGAGCTGGTCCCAGGTGGTGTTGGCGGCCCACTTCTCGCCGTACACCCGGCTGACCTGGCCCTGGTCGTTCTGCCAGCGGGTCCACAGGGTGACCGTCTCCGCGGCGTCGTCCTGGAGCGGGGCGGCGATGCGGTCGGTGATGGCCTTGGTGGCCTGCTCCTCGTTCAGCGGGGCGCCGGCGAAGCTCGCGTCCTCGACGGCGATCTGGGCGTAGGCGTCCCAGGCGCGGCCGCGTACCTGGATGGCCTGGTTGCGCTGGGCCTCGGCGGCGTCGATCTTCCAGGTGGCGTACTCGGTGCCGAAGTGGCCGCTGTCGAGGGCGAGCTGGTCGAGGTAGCCCTTGGCCAGCCAGACGCCGATGCGGTCGGGGTCGAGCAGCGGGTACTTCTTGGCGATCTCGGCCTTGCAGGCCTCGTTGGCGCCGCAGCCGAACACCGGCACCAGCGTGTGCGCGGCCAGCTTCTTGCCCGGGGCCAGGCCACGCAGCGCGGTCGCGGCCTCGGCGACGAACTTGTCGAGCTCCTCCGCGGTGGCGAAGGTCTGGTTGTAGCCGAGCTGCGAGGTGAAGCGGATGCCGACGACGCCCGGCTGTGCGGCGGCCAGGGCGGCGATCTTCTTGGCGGCCTCGGCGAGCGTGCCGGCCTTGTAGTCGTCGGCCAGCTCCGTCTCGATCCACAGGCGCATGTTCGTCTGGGCGGCGGCCTGCGCGGCCTGGCCGGCCGGCGTCTGCTGGGCGGCGCTCTTCTCTGCGGCGGAGATGCCGTCGGGGTCGACGTAGCACTCCTCGCCGTTCTGGCACTCCGGCGTGCCGCCGTCCTCGGCCCCGTCGACGTCCGGGGCGCCGCCGTCGCGGGGCTCGCCGTCACCCTCGCCGTCGGTCGCGCATTGGTTGCCGGGCTCGGTGCAGTCGATCGTGACGCCGTTCACCGGGCCGGAGTCCTTCAGGTTCTCGCCGTCGTTGTCGAGCCAGAACCTCGCGATGTCCGCGGCTTCCTCGGGGGTGGCCATCCAGGTGCAGACCACGTACGCGGGGGTGTCGTCGGCGAGCAGGTCGTTGCAGCTGCGCGGGTCGTCCGCCGACCACGCGGGAACGCCGACGCCCAGGAACGAGAGAGCGAGTCCGATGACGAGGAGCTGCCGCAGCCGCTTTCGCATGGCACCTAACTTCCGGGGGGTGATCGTGGGCATATGCACCATATCCGGACGATCAACATCGATCAATGAGATCGACGGCTCACGCTCATGAGTCCACCTCCACCCATGTCCAGCCGCGGCCGTCCGGAGTGGCCCGGACCACCCGGGTACGCCCCGCCGTGACCTTCACCCACCGGGGACCGTCCTCGGCAGGCGCGGACGCTTCGGGGGCGGAGTAGGGGTGCTTGCGGAAGGACCTGGCCTGTACGAGCTCACGCCCGCCGGCCGGCGGCTCGTGCTCGGCCGCCAGCGGCACTGGATCGGTGTCCGCGCCGAAGACGGCGGGCCGCCCGTTGACGGTCACCACGGGCTCGGGCGGCTGCTCCGGAGCAACCGGATCGAGCTCGACCGACCGCCGGACCCCGGCCTGGGGCAGCGCGACGGGCGGAGGCGGCACGGCGGGAGCTCTCCCGGCAGGCCGCTCGTGAAGCTCCACGCGCCGGTGGAAGGCGCGGGGAGACCACCAGTTGGCGCCGCCCATCAGGCGCAGGGTCGCCGGCACCAGCAGCGCCCGCACGAGCGTGGCGTCCACCACGATCGCCACGAACAACCCCACCCCGAGCAGCTTCACGATCGTGATCCCGGCCGTGGCGAACGCCCCGATGACCACCAGCAGCAACAGCGCCGCACTGGTGATCACCCCGCCCGTCTGCTGCAGCCCGGTGGCCACGGCCGCCGCGTTGTCCCCCGTACGCAGCCATTCCGCCCGCACCCGCGACAGCAGGAACACCTCGTAGTCCATGGACAACCCGAACACCACGGCCAGGATCAGCACCATCACCGTGGCGTCGATGGACCCGGTGGGGGTGAACCGCAGTGCGGACGCCAGATGCCCGTCCTGGAAGGCCCACACGATCACCCCGAACGACGCGCCGATGGACAGCACGTTCATCAGCAGCGCCTTGACCGGCAGCACCACCGACCCGAACGCGGCGAACAGCAGCACCCCCGTCACCGAGCCCACCACCAGCACCATCCACGGCAACGTGGCGGCCAGGCTGTCCATCAGATCCATCTGGGCGGCGGTCTGCCCGCCGACCACCACCTGCCGCACGTTCGGCCCAGGCGTCAGGTCCCTGATCGACCTGACCAGCTCCTGGGCCGCGTCCGACATCGGGTCCGCGTCGTAGCGGACGGCGAGCCGCACGGCCCCGTTGTCCTGCGACACCCCCGCCAGATCGACCCCGGTCACGTTCGGCAGCCGCCGCAGCCGGTCGGTCAACGGCTTCACGTCCGACGGTGTCACGGGCGTGACCGCGCTGATCGGCGAATGCCCCTGGCCGAGCGGCCCCGGGACGACGGGCGACTCGGTGAAGGAGCGCCCGACCAGGACGTGGACGTCGATCGCCGCCATGGAGTTCCTGGGAAAGTCCCGGTCCACGGCCTCGGCCACGCGACGACTCTCGGAGGCGGCGGGCAGCACCCGGTGATCCACATTGCCGAACGTGACGTGCATGAATGGCAGAGCCAGCGACACCAGCACGACGGCCACGGCGACCAGGTACAGCACCGGCCGGCGCATGACGCTGGACGCGATGGCGTGCCACATGCCGCCGTCGCGCCGCCCGTACCCGAACTGTGGGGTGATGCGGAGGGCGTCCACGCGCCGCCCCAGAATGCCGAGGACGGCCGGCAGCACCACCAGCGCGGCCCCCATCGCCACCAGCACCACGGCCGCCGCCCCGAGGCCGATCGAGCGCAGGAACATCTGGGGGAACAGCAGCAGCCCCAGCAGCGCCGTGGCCACCGTGAGCCCGGAGAACGCCACGGTGCGCCCGGCCGTGGCCATAGTCCGCACCACGGCCTGCTCGCTCGACGCCCCGCTCCTGATCTCCTCCCTGAACGCCCTGAGCACGAACAACGAGTAGTCGACGGCCAGGCCGAGCCCGAGCATGGTGACGACATTCAGCGAGAAGACCGAGACCTCGGTGACCTCGGCCAGCAGCCGCAGCAACACCAGCGCGCCGAGCACCGCGAACAGCCCCACGAGCAGCGGCAGCCCGGCCGCCACCAGGCTTCCGAACACGATGACGAGCAGCACCAGCAGCACCGGCATGGAGATGACCTCGGCGCGGGCCAGGTCGGCGGCGGTCTGGTCGTTGAGCTCCTTCAGGAGCGGCACCGGCCCGCCGACCTCGACGTGGAGGTTCTGGACGCGTCTGAGCCGGTCCGCCACGGCGGCGTAGGCGGCCTGCTTGTCGCCTTCGAGCGTGACCAGCGCGTACGTCGCCCACCCGTCCTCCGACACCATCCGCTTCGACCCGGTCGTCCAGTACGTGGCCAGCCCGCGCACATGCTCCTTCGGCAGTGCCCGCAGCGAATCGTGCACCGCTTTCTTGTACCGGGGGTCCCGCGCCTTGACCGTCGGGTGCCGGTAGAGAACGACCACGTCGGAGGCGTGGCCGTACCAGTCGTCGGTCCAGCGGGTGGCGGTCGTGGAGTCCGCCCGCGGATCCTCGAAGCCGCCGTCGGCCATCCGCCCGAACAGCTCCAGCCCCAGAGGCGCGGCGAGGACGGCCGCCGCCAGGCTCAGCACCAGCAGCGTCCACCTGCCGCGATAGACCAGGCGGCCAGCGGATTCAAACAAGGGCGCCCTCCAGGTACGCCCGCCCCGCCACCTGGGCGATCAACGTCTCCTGCATGCCGAGTCCCCTCGTTCAGGGACCTAGCAAATTACGGGAGAAGGAGGGCCGGATTCTTGCCAAACCCCTGCACATTCCTCTTTCTGTCTTGTTACGGGGTGACAAGAAGTACGGCAAAATAGGGGAGTTTGCCGGTCTCCTAGGGGGTTCACGCAGGTGCTCGGTTATGGACGCGATCTAGGCCTGCTCCGGGATCGCCGGTTCACGCTGCTCCTGACCGCCAGGACGATCTCCGTCCTGGGCAGCGCGTTCGCACCCGTGGCCCTGGCGTTCGGCATCCTGAACCTGCCCGGAGCGGACGCCACGACCCTGTCGATCGTGCTCACCGCCGAGTCGCTCCCCATGATCGTGTTCATGCTGGTGGGCGGCGTGATCGCGGACCGGCTGCCGCGGCAGCGGGTCATGATGACGGGCGAGTTCATGATGGCGGCGGCGTTCTTCGCGCTGGGGGCCATGCTGCTGGTCGGCTGGACCCCGCTGCCGGCTCTGGTCACGGCGGCGGCGCTGGGCGGGACGGCCACGGCGGTCACGTTCCCCGCGCTGACCGGGATCATCCCCGAGGTGGTGCCGAAGGACCGGCTGCAGACCGGCAACGCGCTGCTCGGCCTGGGCCAGAACGCCGCCCGGGTGGCCGGGACGGTGCTGGGCGGCGGCACGGTGGTGTTCTTCGGCGGTGGCCGGGCGCTGACGGCCAGCGGCGCCATGTTCGCGGCGGCAGGCGTGCTGATCGCGCTGCTGCGGCTGGAGCCCGGCGCGCGACCCGCGGGTGAGCGGCACTCGGTGCTGGCGGACCTGCGCGACGGCTGGCGGGAGTTCCGCTCGCGGCAGTGGATCTGGGTGGTGGTCGCGCAGTTCTCGCTGCTGGTCATGGCCATCCAGGCCGGACACGGGGTGCTCGGGCCGCTGTGGGCCAAGGAGAGCATGGGCGGCCCGGCGGTCTGGACGGCCTTCCTTGCGGGCGAGGCCATCGGCATGATCGCCGGGGTGCTGGTGTCGATCCGGCTGCGGCCGAGCCGGCCGATCCTGGTGGCGGTGCTGCTCTGCCTGCCGACCGCGCTGCCCTATGTGCTGCTCGGGGTCGACGCACCGATCTGGGCGATCGTGGCCGGGGCCTTCGTGCTCGGGGTCTGCTTCGACGTGTTCGGCGTGTTGTGGCAGACCACGATGCAGCGGGAGGTCCCGGCCGAGTCGCTGTCGCGGGTCAGCTCGTACGACATGCTCGGGTCGCTGATGTTCGGGCCGATCGGGCTGATGCTGGCCGGACCGGCGGCCGAGGTGTTCGGCACGGAGGAGTCGCTGCTCGGCTGCGCCGTCCTCATCGCGGTCAGCACTCTGGGCGCGCTGCTGGCGCCGGGGGTGCGCAACCTGCGCGCCGGAGCCCGCGCGCGGCTCGAGCCGGTTCAGTCGGACCCGAAGTAGGCGTTGGCCCGGGGCTGGAACATCAGCGCCATCGCCCCGAGCACGGCCGCCACGTGCAGAATCCGACTGGCCGCGAAGGCCCAGCCCGCCGCGTCCAGGCCGGCGGCGGCCTCGGCGATCGACCCGCCCTCCAGCAGCCACCGGGCGGGCTCGATCACCAGCGACAACGTGCCGAACACGCCCAGCGTGCCGGCGAGCGTCCACCGCGCCCAGTTCTGGCCGCGCCGCAGCCGCAGCGCCAGGACGATCGCGCCGGCGAAGACCGCCAGCCGGAATCCGACGCCCGGCAGCAGCTCGGCCAGGGCGGACGTGCCTTCGAGCAGCTCTCGGGTGACCATCAGGGCGGCCTCGAACGCGCCGAGCGCGACCGCCGACAACCAGAGCATGGCGGCCGCGTGCACGACGGGCGGCGGTCCGGCCGGCGTGGGGTCGCTTCTGCGCAGGCCGGTGACAGTGCTCATGACGGATACCTCCATAGGTGCGGGGCGTGCTCCTCGAAGTCTCCGCCGCGGGGCCGCACCGGTCATGCCCGCCGTCCCCCCAGTTCAGGTGGGGTGCGCCCTACCCGGCATCAGACGATGATCAGCCGTACGACGACGCCCGCGCAGTTGCCCGCCACGCAGATCCGCACCGGGATCTCGGAGATGCCCGGCGTGGCGGGCACGCCGCCCACGTGGCCGTCAGGACCGATGCTCACGCCCCTGGGCAACCTGGCGTGGTCGTTCACGGAGAAGGTGGGCAGGACGCCGGGCGGGCCGCCGCTGATGCCGATCTCGCCGTCCAGCGGGACGCCGACCTTGCCGGGGAAGGTCAGCTGGCGCGGCACCCACGGCACGTTGCGGAGCACCACGAGGGTGACCTCCTGCTCCCGGCACGTCTGCCCGGCGCACAGCTGGACGGGGACGACGTACGTGCCGGGGCGTCGCGGCGTGCCGGACAGCCGGCCGCCCTGGTCGAGCTGAACCCCGACGGCGAGGTATTTCGCGCGGAACGCCAGGCCCTTGGCCGTGGGCAGCAGCCGGCTGGTGACCTCGATGCCCTCGGTGACGTAAACGGTGTCCTCGACCAGATGGCGTTCCGGCGGATCCGTGGGGGTCTGCTGGGATATGAGCGCCATGGTGTTGATCGACATGGTGGAGATCGACGGCACGGCGGCGGTCAGCACGCACACGGCCACGCCGGCGAGCACGAACACCCACCTTTGCCGCATCGTTACCCCCTGGCTGTGCCTATCCCCCTACGTACCCCCCGACTGCGCAGCGTCACAGATAATCAGTCGCATGGCCGCTGAATCCGCTCAGACCCTCGAGCGCGGGCTCCGCCTGCTCCGACTCCTTGCCGACGGCAAGGGCGGGCGCACGCCGACCGAGTTGAGCGGCGAGTTGTCGCTGAGCCGTCCTGTGGTCTACCGGCTGCTGACGACGCTGATGAACGAGGGGTTCGTGCGCCGGGACGCCGAGGGACGGGTGCATCTCGGGTTCGGGGTGCTCGTGCTGGCCCAGGCCGTGCAGCCGCTGCTGCGGGCGGCTGCGCTGCCGACGTTGCGGCGGCTGGCCGAGGAGGTGGGCGCGACCGCGCACCTGACCGTGGCCGAGGGCGATGACGGGCTCGCCGTCGCGGTGGTCGAGCCTTCCTGGACCGATATGCACGTGGCCTACCGGGAGGGCGCGCGCCATCCGCTCGCGAAAGGCGCGGCGGGCCAGGCGATCCTGGCGCTGCGTGAGGGACGCGACGACTACTTCGTCACGGAAGGGCAGTTGCAGGAGGGTGCGCGGGGCCTTGCCGCCCCGGTGACCGGCTTGCCGTGGCTGGAGGCCTCTGTGGGGGTGGTGACGTTCGGACCCCTGGAGGAGTCGACCGGCCCGCGGGTGGTGGCCGCCGCCGCCGAGCTGTCCGCGGCACTGGGTTGACATCTCCCTACCCATGGCGGACGGTAGTCACATATAGAGGACACCTTCGTCCGATAAGTGGACAGGCAAGGGCAAGGGAGGGGCCGATGCCGTACTACCGCGTCGTTGGGGAGGTGCCGCGTAAGCGGCACGTGCAGTTCAGGCGGCCGGACGGCGGTCTCTACGCCGAGGAGCTGATGGGCGAGGAGGGCTTCTCGTCCGACTCCTCGCTGCTCTACCACCGCCACCTGCCGACCGCGATCGTCAAGGCGGAGGCGGCCGAACCCGGCACGGAAACGCGACTCGAGCCCAATCTGCCGCTCTCGCCACGCCATTTCCGCACCCAGGAGCTTTCCAGCGCCGGCGACCTGGTCACGGGCCGCATGCTGCTGGCGGGCAACGGCGACGTCCGATTGTCGTACGCCACCAGCGACCGGCCGAGCGAGCTCTACCGCAACTCGATGGGCGACGAATGCGTGTACGTCCAGCGGGGTGAGGTGCGTTTCGAGTCCACCTACGGCGTGATCGAGGCCGGGGAGGGCGACTACGTCGTCATCCCGACCGGGACGATTCACCGGTGGGTGCCGAGGGGCCCGGTCAACGTGCTGGCCATCGAGGCGTCCGGGCACATCAGGCCGCCCAAGCGATACCTGTCGCAGTACGGGCAGTTCCTGGAGCACGCACCATACTGCGAGCGCGACCTGCGCGCACCCGTCGAGCCGCTCCTCGTGGACGGCGAGGAGGTGCCGGTGCTGGTGCGCACGCGCGGCGGGCTGACCAGGCTCGTCTACCGGAATCACCCGTTCGACGTGGTGGGCTGGGACGGCTACCTCTATCCGTTCGCGTTCAACATCAACGACTTCGAGCCGATCGTGAAGAAGACGCACGCGCCGCCGCCGGTGCACCAGACGTTCGAGGGGCCCGGGTTCGTGGTGTGCTCGTTCTGCCCGCGGCCGCTCGACTACCACCCCGAGGCCATCCCGATCCCGTACAACCACCACAACGTGGACTCCGACGAGTTCATGTTCTACGTGGGCGGCGACTACTCCGCGCGCGCGGGCTCGGGCATCGACGTCGGGTCGATCTCGCTGCATCCGGCCGGGTTCACGCACGGGCCGCAGCCGGGCGCGGTGGAGGCGGTGATCGACGCGGTCGCCCGGGGTGTCACGACCACGAGCGAGATGGCGGTGATGGTGGACACCTTCCGCCCGCTCGACCTCGGCCAGGGCGCGCTGTCCTGCGAAGATCCCGGCTACGCGTGGACATGGGCACGATGATTCTCTACACGGCATTGGTGGACGACGCGGGCCTGTTCCCGCCGACGTCCCTGCACATGGACGAGGCGCTCGCCCGCCACCGGCGGGACCAGGAGCGCGGCAACCCGGTGCTCACGCACCGCTTCCTGTGTCCGGCCAGCCGGCTGGATCGGCTGCGCGGCAAGGACTTCCGGCCGCGGCGGATCGGGCTGATCGTGGACACGCCCGAGGTGCCCGCCTTCGACGACCTGCCGGTGGACATCGTCGAGATGCCGCTGCCCGGCGACACGTCGGTCGCGGCGCTGGCCGACCGGCTGGGGCTGCCCGAAGGGGTGCGGCTCTTCGCCGAGGTCACCCCGGGAAAGCTGGCCATCACCGTGCCCGACGGCACGGGGCTGAAGGTGCGCTGCGGCGGCCAGGTGGCCGACGCCTTCCCGGCGGTGGAGCAGCTCGCGATGTTCATCAGGTTCTGCGTGGACCACGACGTGCCGTTCAAGGCCACGGCCGGACTGCACCACGCCGTACGCCACTTCGACCCGTCGCTCGGCGTGGATCGGCACGGGTTCCTCAACCTGACATTGGCGGTGTGCGAGGCCGTCGAAGGGCGCGATCCGGCGCCCGTGCTGCGCGCCACCGACGTGGGGCATCTCGTACGGCTGGCGCAGGACGTACCAGAGGAGACCGCGAAGCGGGCGCGGCGGCTGCTGGTGAGCTACGGCTCGTGCAGCACCAGCACGCCCCTCGAGGACCTGCGCGCACTTGGACTGATCGAGGAGGATGCGTGAGTTGGGGTGTGGACAATCTGCCCTTCGGGGTCTTCTCCTCGCCTGGAGAGTCGCCCCGGGTGGGGGTGCGGTACGGCGACCGGGTGCTCGACCTGACCGCCGCGCTGCACGACGAGGTGTTCGCCGCCCCGTCGCTCAATCCGTTCCTGGCCAGGGGCCGCGCGGCCTGGCACGACACCCGGACGCTGATCAAGAACAAGCTCACCGGCGACTTGGCGGTGACCGAGCCGCACCTGATCCCGCTGGAGCAGGTGCGGCTGCACATGCCGTTCGAGGTGGCCGACTACGTCGACTTCTACTGCTCGATCGACCACGCGAGCAACGTCGGCAGGATCTTCCGTCCCGACACCGAGCCGCTGCTGCCGAACTGGCGGCACCTGCCCATCGGATACCACGGCAGGTCGGGCACGGTCGTGGTGTCCGGCACGCCGGTCAAGCGGCCGCAGGGGCAGCTCGGGCCGGGCAGGTTCGGGCCGTGCGAGAAGCTCGACTTCGAGGCGGAGCTGGGGTTCGTGGTCGGCGTGCCGACCGAGCTTGGCACGCCTGCCGGGGCATTCGAGGACCATGTGTTCGGAGTGACGCTGGTCAACGACTGGAGCGCGCGGGACGTGCAGGCGTGGGAATACCGGCCGCTCGGGCCGTTCCTGGCCAAGTCGTTCGCCACGTCGATCTCGCCATGGGTCACCCCGCTGGAGGCGCTGCCCAGGATCCCCGGGCGGCCGCAGGACCCCGAGCCGGCCGCGTACCTGCGCAGGCAGGGCGACTGGGGGCTGGACATCTCGGTCGAGGTCCTGCTCAACGGGGAGGTCGTGTCGCGACCGCCGTACGCGAGCATGTATTGGACACCCGACCAGATGCTCGCCCACATGACCGTGAACGGGGCCTCGTTGCGCACCGGCGACCTGTTCGCCAGCGGCACGATCTCGGGCCCCGAGCGTGGCGATCGCGGCTCGCTCATCGAGCTGACCTGGAACGGGACCGATCCGATCAAGCTGGCGAGCGGCGAAGTCCGCGCGTTCCTGCAGGATGGCGACACGGTGACCATCCGGGCCACGGCCGGCGACCTGACATTGGGGGAGGTTTCGGGAACTGTCGTATAGGTGACTCAGCGTGCTTGCTCGCGGACTGAACGCTACTCTTGGAGCGCTTCCCCGCTCCATCAGAAAGCAGGATTCACCCCATGCGGCGTGCCGGAGCTCGCGCGATGATGTGTGTCGCCTTCCTCCTGATCTGCGGCTGCAGTCCCGTGACGGCGGAGGCGCCGGTCACGGCGCCGGTCGTGCACATCTCGCCGGCGCTCGACAGCAAGCGGGCGCGGCCCGATCGCGGCCTGTTGATCAGCGCGTCCGGTGGCACGCTCAGCAACGTCCAGGTCTATGAGGGCGGGGAGCCCGTGCCGGGCAGGCTCGACGGTTCCCGCACGACCTGGCGCTCCGACTGGACGCTCAAGCCCGCGGCCGAATACACGGTGACCGCCACGGCCGCGGGCCCGCGCGGCCCCGCCACGGTGGCGGTGGGCCGCATCCACACCCGCCCGGCCGAGCGCACGTTCGGGATCGTCGCGACCACGCCCCTGCCCGGCGAGATCGTCGGCACCGGCATGCCGATCATCATCGACTTCGACACGCCCGTGACGGACAAGGCGGCCGTCGAGGAGGCGCTGGAGGTCAAGAGCGAACAGCCGGTCGAAGGCGCCTGGCGGTGGACCAGCGACACTCAGGTGATTTACCGCACCCGCCGCTTCTGGGACCCCAGGCAGCGGGTCACCGTCACCGCCCACCTGGCCGGCCTGCGCCTGCCCGGCGGCGTCTACGGCGCCACCGACTCCACCTTCGCCTTCACCGTCGCCCGCGAGCAGGCCAGCGTGATCGACACCAGGACGCACCAGATGGTCGTCGAGCGCGACGGCGCGCCCGCGCAGCGCATGGCCATCAGCGCCGGCGTGGCGACCACCCCCGAATACACCACGACCAGCGGCGTGCACCTGACCATGGACAAAGACAGCCCGGTCCGCATGGTCTCCCCCGGACGGCGAAAAGGCGAGCCCGGTTTTTACGACCTGATGATCGACCACGCCGTGCGCATTTCCAACAGCGGCGAATACGTGCACGCCAAGAACAATGTGTGGGCCCAGGGCCGGGAAAACGTCAGCCACGGCTGCATCAATGCGCGGCCCGACCAGGCCGCCTGGTTCTACGCCACCTCCCTGCGCGGCGATCCGGTCACGATCACCGGCACCGACCGCGAGCTCGAATGGAACAACGGATGGGGTTTCTGGCAACTCCCGTGGGAGAAATGGATACAAGGCAGCGCGCTGCATGCCCCTGATGACGCAGGTGGGTGGGTGCCGCAGCGCTGAAACCAGGATTACGGTAGAGGAGGGGAACCACCCACCCACTCAGGCCCGTTGTCCCAAGAGGAGGGCCGACATGGATGAATGGATCATCTGGGTAATCCTCGCGGTCGTGCTCGGCGTGGCCGAGTTGTTCACCTTCACGGCCGCGCTGGGACTCCTCGGCGCCGCGGCTCTCCTCACCGCCGCGACCGCCGCCGTCGGATTGCCCGTGCCCCTGCAGTTACTGTTCTTCGCGGCCTCATCAGCAGCCGGTCTGATCGTGATCAGGCCGCTGGCGATGCGTCATATCAGGCAGCCTCAGCTGCAGCGGTTCGGCGTCGATGCACTCGTCGGCAAACCCGCCTACGTGGTGTCGGAGGTAACCGGCCGCGACGGGCGGGTACGCGTCGGGGGCGAGGAATGGTCGGCGCGCGCCTACGACGAAACCCTGGTGATCCCCGCGGGGGCGACCGTCGACATCATTGAGATCGAGGGCGCGACAGCCCTCGTATATCCCCGGGAGTGAGCCATGGATGCGCTCTTGCTGGTCGGACTGTTCGTCATCCTCTTCGCCGTGGTCACCGTGCTCAAGGCCGTGCGGATCGTCCCACAGGCCCGGGCGGCCAACGTCGAGCGCCTCGGCCGTTACCATCGCACGCTCAAGCCCGGCCTGAACTTCGTGATCCCGTACATCGACCGCGTCTATCCCAAGCTCGATCTACGTGAGCAGGTCGTGTCCTTCCGTCCGCAGCCGGTCATCACCGAGGACAACCTGGTCGTCGAGATCGACACGGTCCTCTACTTCCAGATCACCGACCCGCGGGCGGCGGCGTACGAGATCGCCAACTACATTCAGGGTGTCGAGCAGTTGACGGTCACCACGCTGCGTAACGTCGTCGGCTCCATGGACCTGGAGAAGACCCTGACCTCGCGCGACACCATCAACAGCCAGCTTCGCGGCGTCCTCGACGAGGCCACGGGCAAGTGGGGGCTGCGCGTCAACCGGGTCGAGATCAAGGCCATCGACCCGCCCAAGACCATCAAGGACGCGATGGAGAAGCAGATGCGGGCCGAGCGTGACAAGCGGGCCGCAATCCTCAACGCCGAAGGCCAGCGCCAGTCGCAGATCCTCACGGCGGAGGGCGACAAGCAGAGCCGCATCCTGCGGGCCGAGGGCGGCCGCACCGCGGCCATCCTGGAGGCCGAGGGCCAGTCGCGCGCCATCGACCAAGTCTTCCAGGCCGTGCACCGCAACGACCCGGACCCGAAGCTGCTGGCGTACCAATACCTGCAGATGCTGCCGCAGCTGGCGCAGGGCCCGGGCAACACGTTCTGGGTGATCCCGAGCGAGGTCACCTCGGCGCTGCAGGGTGTCTCGAAGGCGTTCACCGAGGCGCTGCCGCAGTCAGCGGCCACGCGGGAGGAGGCGCCGGAGAGCTCGGCCGCCGAGGAGGAGGCCGCCAAGGCGGCTGAGGCCGCGGCCGAGGCGGTCGCCGACGCCCAGGAGGCGGAGAGCCCGAACGGGCCGCGCCAGCTCACCCAGGGCGTCCAGGAGCCGTCCCCGTTCCCCGACGTGGAGCGTGAGACGAAGGAGGCCGAGCGCTGACGCTTTCGGCTTTATGTCAAGGACTGTGGCCCCGGCGGACGGCAGGTAAGTTGAGGAGTGAGCCGTCCGCCGGAGTCAGCAGGCGATCTCGTAGATGTGCCCCACCTGGGCCTGCTGCTGCGCCTCCCGGGCACGGCAGGCCAGTTTGACCGCGGCATCGGCGATGACGATGTCGCGGTTCACCGGCGGGATGTCATCCCCCATCGTGGTGCGCAGCCACTCTGAGATCTCGGCCCAGGAGTAGAGGCTGATGTTGTCGGCCTCGATCAGCGGCTTCGGAAAACCGCCGGGACCGCGCTGCCCCATGGCGAGCTGCCGCAGGCTGGCCTGCGTGCGCCCTCCGTGGCGGCGCGCCGCGTCCCCCAGCGTCACCCCGTCGTCCTCGCCCACGCCGGTGGCCCAGAGACCCGGGACCGTCCTGATCTGGATGAGAACGGATTCGATCGCGTCCAGCAAGGTCTCGGCCTCGCGGTCGCACATGAGGTTGGCACCCGCTATCGAGCAGTCATCGAGACCGGCCTCGAAGAGCGCATCCGCCTCTTCATCGGTGGGCGCCCGGTTCAGAGTGATGTCGAAGTCCCAGGTGATCATGACTCTTCCTCGCTCTTGGCGCACTTGGCGTGCTTGTCGATCCATTTGAGAATGCTTCTCGCGTGGTTGCCTGGGTTGCGCGGCGTGCACCAGATTGTGTACGGATCGCGTCCACAGACGCAGTCGGCCCATCCCCAGCGGTGACCGTTGTGGCTTTCCACCACGGTCAACCACTCGACCTTGCGGATCACTCTGAGGGCCGCGTTGATCTCGTTGTGTTGATGTCGACCTCGACTCACCATGTAGCAAGCTTGCAACAGTGTTGCATAGTTAGAACGGCAATTCCAACCCTGGAACCCCCACTAACTGACAACGGTGCCCGCCGCACACGCTCGTGCGGCGGGCACCGTTCTTTCGCCTGGTCAGTGCGACAGCGGCGCCTCCGTGGTGTCCACCAGCACACATTCCGCGATCGGCCCCTCGGCCACCCTGGCCCAGATGCCGGCGATCACCCCGCCGTTGTTCTCCGACGAGCTGAACTCCAGAACCCCCGTCTGGCCCGGGCCGATCACGCGCGGGTCGATGGTGAAGCCGCCGAAGTGCCCCTCTGGTGCGGGCCAGACGGACAGTTCCGCCTCCTCTTTGCTCAAGAACCGAGCCGCGCGAGGCTGTGGGCTGCATTTCTTGCCCATGGGGATGTAGTCCACGACGACGTTCGCCCCCATCGCCTGCAGCTCCGCCTGGAGGCCCTTCGGGTCCTTGGCCTCGTTGATGGTGATGTCGATCAGCCCGTCGGCTCCCTTGGTCACCGCGTACGCGGGCGTGCCGCCGGCGAGCAGCGGTACGGCCACCGCGGCGGCGGCCAGCCCCAGGGCAGGCGCCAGGACGGCGAGGCGCGGGAGGCGGCGCTTCCTCGGCGCCTTGTCGATCTCGGTCATCACGAACTCCTTGAGCAGTCGGCGACGCCCCTCGGGAAGATCGCGTTCTGTCGGCCAGCTCATGGGATCTCCTCCTTCTCAGGGCCACGGTCACCTACTACCTGTCGCCGTGCCGGAGGAGGTTCCCCTGCATCGGCGAGCTTCTTGCGAGCCCGTGAGAGCCGGGACCTGACCGTGCCCACGGGAATGCCGAGCGCCTCGGCCGCCTGTGCGTAGTCGAGCCCCGCCCACACGCACAGTGCGAACACGTCCTGCTCGGCGCGGCGCAGCTTGCCGTACGCCTGCCACACCGCCGCCAGCCGTTCGGCGTCGTCGATGCGGCCCACGACCTCCTCGGCGAAGTCCTGCACTACCTCGCCCCTGGGCAGCCGGGCCAGCGCGTCGTCGTGCCGCCGGGCGGCCCGGCGCACGTTGCGGGCCACGTTGGTGGCGATGCCGAGCAGCCAGGGCCGCAGCGAGCCGCCCTCGGCGTCGATCTTTCCTCGCAGCCGCCACGCCTCCAGGAACGTCAACGCCGTCACGTCCTCGGCTGTGGACCAGTTGCCGGTCAGGCGAAAGGCGTGGTTGTAGACGGCTTTGGAGCACTGGTCGAAGAGCTCACCGAACGCGGCTTTATCCCCGTCCCGTATCCGGGCCCGCAATGACATGTCCACACATATCTACTGTCCGGCTGATTCAACGGGTTCCCGGCAACTGCTGCATTCCCAGCCGGCGCCCGAGATCGTCCCGCCAGGCGGCGATCCACACCCGCAGCTCCGCCACTTCCTCCTCGGACACGCCGTAGGCGGCGAGATCCTCGGTGACGAGGTCGGCCGCACGCGGCAACCGGATGGCGGCCAGGAGATCCAGCACCTCGCCGGGGTCGCGATCCTTCATGCGCGCGAGCCCGAGCGCCTCCAGCTCCTCGAAGGTGTAGGAGCCGGCGACCCCGTGCACGTCGAAGTAGTCACGCGACTCGAAGCGCGACAGGAGAGCGATCATTTTCTGCCCGATCGCGTCCTCATGGGAGACCGTGCGTACCCGGCTCCCGGGACGGATCTCGACCTCGACCGGCGCCCCCGCGAGGTCAAGGGTGTGGGCGGGCCGCTGGATGACGTCCACCTCGAGCATCTGGCCGGCGGGAAACCAAGGGGCCGTGACGCGGAGACGCGAGACGAGCAGGCCCGCGATGACCTCGGCCGAATAGCCATGCGCGCGATACTCGTCGGCCAGCAGCGCGGCCACCCGCAGGCACGGCTCGCCATCCGCGTAGGCGAAGTCGAGATCGGCCGAGGGCCGGTCGACGATGCCGTGCGCCTGCATGCTGTAGCCGCCGACCAGGAGCAGCCCGTGACGGTTGAGAAAGGGCACCACGTCTTCGATGGCTCGGGCGTGCCAACCGGGAATCCGCACCTCAGGAGGCCATCAGCCGTGGAATACGGCGGATCTCCTCTGGAGCGGAGATCGCGGCCAGCTCGGGGAAGGTCAGCTCCCACACCGATCGGTAGACGGGATCCAACCGCCACCAGAGATCGAACCAATGGCCGAGCAGGAGAGCGTGGTTGAGCAGCTCCACCATGTCCTCACGCCGCCCGGCCTGGATGATCCGGGCATAGGCCTCAAGGCGCTGCCGGTAGACGGCGAGGTCGTATTCGCGCCGTCCCGACCAGGCGATGTGGCCGGGCAGCGTGAGCACGCCGTGGACGGGGCCGTGGAGGTCGCACAGGGAGGATGGGAGGACACTCTCAGCGTATTCCCGTGACCCATGTGGCAGATCCTCGAAGGTGGTCATCGCCCGGCCCCTTCCCGAGACATCTCTTCCCCCAGCGTATCCCGGTCAGCCCTGCCCGGCATCGAAGTACGCGGCCAGCTCCGGATCCAGAGCCGGCACGTCGTACGGCATGCCCCCATCCCGCAACGACATCGTGGCCATATAGCCCGCCGCCACGCTCATCCTCGCCGCCACCGGAGAGGTGTCCGTCAGTCCCCCGTCCCGGACGAACCTGCAGAACTCCGTCACGATCTCCGCGTCCGCGCCCCCGTGCGAGCCCGTAGCCGGAGGAACCTTGTACGCGATGTCGCAATCGTCCCGGTGTCCCGTAGGCCCTCTGTTCCATACCTTGACCGTGTCCCCCGGCCCGTCGCCGAAGTTCTCCAGCCGCCCCTCCGTGCCGATGACCGTGTAGTTGCGCACGTAGTCGGGCGAGAAGTGGCACTGCTGGTAGGCGGCGATGACGCCATTGTCCAGGCGCATGTTCATCACCGACACGTCCTCGACGTCCACGACGTGGTGCAGGTCGCGGCGCGCGGTCGGCGGCCAGTCGTACTCCTGGAGCCAGCCGTCGGGGCGCGGGGTGCCGGGTGCGCGGCGCGGCAGGTCGCCGTAGAGCATGAGGTCACCCAGCGCGTTCACCCGGGTGGTGTAGCCGCCCGCGAGCCAGTGGATCACGTCGAGGTCGTGTGCCGCCTTCTGCAGCAGCAGGCCCGTGGTGCGGGCGCGGTCCGCGTGCCAATCCTTGAAGTAGTAGTCCCCGCCGTACGAGACGAAGTGGCGCACCCAGACGGTCTTCGGCTCGCCGATGACGCCCTTGAGGATGATGTCGCGCATGAGCCGGACCACGCCCATATGACGCATGTTGTGCCCCACATACAGGCGCGTGCCGGTCTCGCGGGCGGCGCGCAGGATGTTGTCGCAGCCCTCCACCGTGATCGCCATCGGCTTCTCCAGGTAGACGGCTTTGCCGGCCTGGAGGCAGTCGATGGCGATGCGCTCGTGGGTGTCGTCGGGAGTGTTGACGATGACCGCGTCGAGGTCGCGGCGGTCGAGCAGCTCCCGATAGTCCCCGGTCAGGAACTCGGCCTCGAACCTCCCCGCCTGCCTCTTGAGCACCGCCGGGTCGTAGTCGCACAAGGCGGTCACGATCGAGCCCTTGCCCGGCCGGTGCGCGGCCAGGGCGAGGTTCGCCCGCAGGCCGAGGCCGATGACTCCCATACGCAGGTCTTCCACGATGGTCCCTTCCGAATCAGCCCCGGCGCGGTCCAGGAGCCCAGTCCGTACGCGTCGACGTGGAGGCTAGTACGTATTTATGCAAATAACTAGAGAAGACAGAGCAGCTTTGAGCAGGGACGTCCAGAATTGCTGCGGCGTGAAGGAGAGCTGTGGGGGCACTTAAGAATCCCGCGATGGACATGCTCGGAGTTGAGAGGGCACAGTGCGTTAGGTTCGACCTAGGGGGAATGGGAGCCATGAAAGCACTGGTCAAGGAGAAGGCCGAGCCTGGCCTGTGGCTTGTCGACGTGCCCGAGCCGGAGGTGGGACCGGGTGAGGTGAAGATCCGGGTCCTGCGGACCGGGATCTGCGGCACTGACCTGCATATCCGGAAATTTGATGACTGGGCGCGGCACACCCTGAAGCTCCCGCTCATCGTCGGCCACGAGTTCTCCGGCCACGTGGTCGAGGTGGCACCGGGCGTCGAGGACGTCGCGGTCGGCGATCTCGTCAGCGGCGAAGGGCACCTGGTCTGCGGCAAGTGCCGTAACTGCATGGCGGGGCGCCGGCACCTGTGCCGCAACACGGTCGGCCTCGGCGTCAACAGGGACGGCGCCTTCGCCGAGTACGTCACGCTGCCCGCCTCCAACGTCTGGGTGCACCGGGTCCCCGTCCACCCCGACGTGGCGGCCATCTTCGACCCGTTCGGCAACGCCGTCCACACCGCGCTGTCCTTCCCCCTGGTCGGCGAGGACGTGCTGATCACTGGCGCTGGGCCGATCGGGCTTATGGCGGCGGCCGTGGCCACGCACGTCGGCGCGCGCAACGTGATGATCACCGACGTCCACGACGAGCGCCTGGACCTGGCGGGCAAGCTCGGCGTCTCCCTTGCGCTGAACGTCACCAGGTCCTCCATCGAGGAGGGCATGAAGCAGCTGCACATGCGCGAGGGCTTCGACGTGGGGCTGGAGATGTCCGGCCATCCCGCGGCGGTACGCGACATGATCGCGCACATGACGCACGGCGGGAAGATCGCGATGCTCGGGCTGCCGGCCGAGGAGTTCGCCGTCGACTGGGCCACCATCGTGACGTCGATGATCACGATCAAGGGTGTGTACGGCCGGGAGATGTTCGAGACCTGGTACAACATGTCGGTCCTGATAGAGAAGGGCCTCGACCTCACCCCGGTGATCACCGACCGGTTCTCGTACGAAGACTTCGACGCCGCCTTCGACACAGCCGCCAGTGGCCGTACGGGCAAGGTCATCTTGGACTGGAGCGGAGGAGCTCGGCCGGAGAGAGCGAGGAACGAGCCAACGGAGGCCGAAGCGGCCGCGACCATAAGCAGGAGTCGTTGATGTTCACTCATGTGCGCGAGCAGTTGCGTACAACGCTCGACGAGATCACCGAAGCCGGGCTGCTGAAGCCCGAACGTGTGCTCACCACCCCGCAGAGCGCCCAGGTCAGCGTGGCCGGGCGCGAGGTGCTGAACTTCTGCGCCAACAACTACCTGGGCCTGGCCGACAACCCTGAGGTGATCGAGGCGGCCAAGGAGGCGCTGGATCGGTGGGGGTTCGGCATGGCCTCCGTGCGGTTCATCTGCGGCACCCAGGAGGTGCACAAGGAGCTCGAAACGCGCCTGTCGGACTTCCTCGGCATGGAAGACACGGTTCTCTACAGTTCATGTTTCGACGCGAACGGCGGCGTGTTCGAGACCCTGCTGGACGCCCAGGACGCGGTGATCTCGGACGCGCTCAACCACGCCAGCATCATCGACGGCATCAGGCTCTCCAAGGCCCAGCGATTCCGGTACGCCAACCGCGACATGGCCGAGCTCGAGGCCAGGCTGAAGGAGGCGGCGGAGGCGCGGCGGCGGTTGATCGTGACCGACGGTGTGTTCTCCATGGACGGATATGTCGCGCCGTTGCAGGAAATCTGCGACCTGGCCGACCGGTACGACGCCATGGTCATGGTCGACGACTCCCACGCCGTCGGCTTCGTCGGCCCGACCGGCCGCGGCACGCCGGAGCTCCACGGCGTCACCGACCGGATCGACATCATCACCGGCACGCTCGGCAAGGCACTGGGCGGGGCCAGCGGCGGCTACGTGTCGGCCCGCAAGGAGATCTGCGAGCTGCTGCGCCAGCGCTCCCGGCCGTACCTGTTCTCCAACTCGCTCGCGCCCGTCATCGCCTCCGCGTCGCTCCGCATCCTCGACCTGCTGGAGACCTCGAACGACGCCCGCGAGCGGCTACGCGCCAACACCGCGCGCTTCCGCAGCGAGATGACCAAGGCTGGGTTCGACATCCTGCCCGGTGACCACCCGATCGTGCCTGTGATGATCGGGGACGCCGCCAAGGCCGCCGCCATGGCCGACCGCCTGCTCGATCTGGGGATCTACGTGATCGGCTTCTCGTACCCGGTGGTGCCGCACGGCCAGGCCAGGATCCGCGTCCAGCTGTCGGCCGCTCACTCCGAGGCGGACGTCGAGCGCGCCATCCAGGCGTTCATCCAGGCCCGCGGCTGATCACCTGATCCCGCTTCGCTTCCCGGCATGGGGAGCACTCACCGTTCGCCTGTGTGCGCGATCAGGGCTTGCAGGTGAGTATTCTCCGCTGCGTGATAGATACGCGGCGGCTCCGCACGCTGCGGGCGGTGGCCGACCACGGCACGGTCACCGCCGCGGCGGCCGCCCTGCACCTCACCCCCTCCGCCGTATCCCAGCAACTCGTCGCGCTGGAGCACGAGGTGGGGCACCGCCTGTTCACGCGGGACGGGCGCGGTGTGCACCTCACCGCCGTGGGCAAGATCATGCTCGCCCACGCCAACGAGGTCCTCGCGCAGCTCGAACGCGCCGAGGCGGAGGTGGCCGCGTACTCGGCGGGCGAAGTCGGCGAGGTCACCGTGGCCTGCTTCGCCACCGCGATCAGCGCCGTGCTCTCCCCCGCCATCACCGTGCTACGCGACACCGCCCCCGGCATCCAGGTACGCGTGCTCGACGCCGAAGGCGACCAGAGCCTGTCCATGCTGCTGGACTCCGAGGCCGACCTGGCGATCGCGGTCGAGTACCGCGGCGCGCCCGACGCCTCCGACCGCCGTCTGTCCCGCCTTCCGCTGTACGCCGAGCCGTTCGACCTGGTGCTCCCACGCGACCATCCCCTGGCCGGGTCGGCAACGCTGGTGTCCTTGGCCACCGAGACCTGGATCGGGCCCTATCCGGGCAATCCGGTGCACGACGTGATCACGTTCGCGTGCCAGCAGGCGGGTTTCACGCCGAACGTCACGCACTGCTCCGACGACTTCCGCGCCGTGGTCGCCCTGGTCGGCGCGGGCGCGGGGGTGGCGCTGGTGCCGCGGCTGGCCCTGCGCGACATGGCGCTGCCCGGTGTCGTGGTGCGTCAGACGCCGGGGCCGGAGCGCCGGGTCTTCGCCGCCGTACGCAGGGGAGCGGACTTCCATCCCGTCGTACGGCCCCTGTTGTCCGCCCTCCGCGCGGTGGCGGCGTCACTCGGATCGGGATGAAACACCCCGCCTTATCCGGACATCTCCTCAGGTGTGTTCGCCCACTGGAAGGACCGTCGCATGGGGCCACCTGAGCCCGAACAGCGCTTCGAGGAGATCTATATAGCGCATTATCCCGCCATAGCCACGTATGTCCGGCGGCGCGCCGGCTCGCCCGACGACATCGCGGACGTGATCGCGGAGACGTTCACCACCGCCTGGCGCCGCCTGAACGATGTCCCTGCGGGCGACGGCGCCCGGCTCTGGCTGTACGGCGTGGCCAGGCGCGTGCTCGCCAACCACTTCCGCACCGAGGAACGCCGGGCCGCCCTGGCGCTGCGGCTGCGCGAGGAGATCACCACCTGGACGGCATCGGCCGCCGGCAACGACGTGGCCTATCAGGCGTTCAGACAACTCTCCGACGACGACAGGGAACTGCTCGCCCTGGTGGCCTGGGAAGGGCTCACCGGGCCCGAGATCGCGAAGGTGCTCGGCTGCTCGCGCGGCGCCGCCAGGCTCCGGCTGCACCGCGCCCGCAAGCGGCTGGCCAAGGAGCTCGCCGACCTCGACATCGACCTGACCACCTACGGCTCGCGAGCCGTTTCCCTCGCGGAGGGCCGCTCATGAACCAGGAGCTCGACCACATCGTCGCCCGATTCGCCGCCGAACCGGTCTCGGACGTCAGCGAAGGCGCTCGCGAACTGCTGCGCGAGATCGTCGAGAACGAGCCCGCACCCGCCCCGCGGCGGGCACCGCGCCGGCTACGGCTCCGGCTGGCCATCCCTGCGGTGGCCCTGCTGAGCGCCGCCATCATGGCGGTGACCTGGGTGATGCCGGACACCACCGCCACGGCGGCGCTCGACATCAGGAAGGAAGGCGGCTCCTACGTCATCGAGATCAAGGACCTCTACGCCAACCCGGAGCTCTATGAGACCCAGCTACGCACGGCCGGCCTGGACATCACGCTCAGGGTGATCCCCGCCACGGCGGCCTTCGAGGGCCAGGTCTTCCCCACCTCTCCCGACAATCGATACCTGACGGAGATCACGGGGATCTACCCGCCGGGGCCGTGTGACAAGCTGGATGGCTGCGCCATCGGGGTCAAGATCCCCGTCGGCTTCAAGGGCACGGCCAACATCGACGTCGGCAGAAAGGCGCGGCCGGGCGAGCACTTTCAGAGCACCACCTCGTGGGAGGCCAAGGGCGAGCCCATGCACTGCGTCCCTTACTACAACAAGACCGTCGCCGAGGTGCGGGCGATGCTGAAGGAGCGCGGCATCACCATCGAGAAGTTCATCGTCGCCGACCCCAACCGCAAGGACGCCCTGGATTACGAGGAGGCGGATTCCGTCCCGGACACCCTGCTGGTGCACGGCGGCTTCCTTACCGAGCCGGGTCGAACCAGGGTAAACGTGCACTCGTCTCCGATGCCGCAGAGGTTCATCGACAAGCGTAACAAGGTCAACGGCTGCCCCTCGTCCTGATCATGGGGCTAGCCTCGTCCGCATGACCGTCCCGTACCGAAAGCTGCTCGGCCTGCCCGGCGTGCCCGCGCAGGCCGTGCTCGGCTTCCTCGCCCAGCTCACGCAGCAGGTCGCGCCGGTGGGGATGGTGCTGGTCGTTGAATCGGCGACCGGGTCTCTGGCGGTCGCGGGGCTCTGCGCCGCCGCCTTCTCCGTGGGCGCAGGCGTGGCCAGGCCCTTCCAGGGCCGTCTCATCGACCGGCGCGGGTCGCGGCGGGTGCTGGCGGGAGCGGCGTTCATGCACGTCGCCGGGCTCGTCACACTCGTCGCCGGTGCGGTGGCTGAGTGGCCCGTGTGGACGTTCGCCGGACTGGCCCTGGTCGCGGGGGCCGGGTTGCCGCCGATTTCGGTGACCATGCGGTTCGAGTGGGGCCGTCGTGTCGCGGACGAAGGGCGCACCGTCGCCTACAGCCTCGTGTTCCTGGTGCAGGAGCTGGCCATGCTCGTCGGGCCGCTGCTGTTCGGGCTGATGATCGCGGTGGCGTCCTCCTCGCTGGCGCTCGGCGTGGTCACGGTAGCCGCCGGGGCCGCGACGCTGGCCTTCTCACGAGCCCTTCGCGCAGGTCAGGCCGCTGGGGCGCGGGAGCGGGGACGGGTGTTCGCCGACCGGCGGATGCCGGTGCTGCTGGCCGTGGCACTGATGCACGGCGGGGTCTTGGGGGCGCTGCAGGTCGGAGTGCCCGCGCTGGCCGCCGCCCGGGACGTTCCGGCCGCGGCTGGGGTGCTGGTGGCGGCGCTCTCCTTAGGCGGGATCGCGGGGGCGGTCGCCTATGGTGCTCGTTCCTGGACGTCGGCGGTCGAGGTGCGACTGGTTGCGCTGATGCTGGGGCTCGGGGTCGTACTGGCTCCGCTGATGCTGATTGGTGCCCTGCCGGTGTTCTGGGTGGTGCTGTGTGTGAGCGGGATGATGTTCAGCCCGGCGCTGACGACGTCGTCGCTGCTGGTGGACGAGTTCGCGCCAGGGGCGCAGGGGGAGGCGTTCGGATGGGTGTCCACCGCCTTGGGGATGGGGGGTGCGATCGGATCGGGGGTGGCCGGGGTGGTCGGGGAACGGTTCGGCGCCTCGGCGCCGTTCCTGGTGGCCTCGGCATCCGCATTGCTCGGCGCAGGGTTCGCCACAGTGCTGCTCAGGCGCGGGCGCGGTTGAGTGCGTCGGTGAATCGGGCGTACCTGTCCAGTTCCTCCTCCACGGGGTCCAGCACGTGCTCCTTGCCGACCTGGCCGATGGCCGCACGCAGCGCCCTGGCCGTACGCCGAGCGCGGCGCCTGCCACCCGCCCAGGCGGCCAGCCGCGACAACATCGCGATCACCACACCTGTCAGCGCCCCGCCCACCAGCAGGACCGTCGGCCACGGCACATCGCCGACCGTGGGGAGCGGCGGCTGGGGCAGGCGTAGGTAGTCCATCCCGAACAACACGCCCAGCCACAGAGCACCGGCCGCCATACCGGCGAACACCAGCCACTGCAGCACGTTCACCGCCCGCCACCACCGTGGGCGTCGGGTGGCGTCGATGGATGCCATGGCCACCGCCCGATCCACCGCGTCCGCCAGGTCCTCGGAACGGGACCGCGCCGCCTGCCGCACCGCCGCGGCCCACGGCCCCCGCAGCCCCTCCACCGCCGATTCGCCGACGTCCCTGATCGCCGTCTCGACCTGCGCCCTCTGCACGGCGGACGCAGCCGGCACGGAGGTACGCCCGACGACCTCCCCTGCCTGCCTCCCCGCCAGCTCCTTCGACGCCCGGCCGACCGGCCCGCGCGACGGGGCGATGCTGCCGATGCGCAGCCTGCGAAGCGGATCCGGCCGGAAGCGCCGGGCCCATCGGGTCACCGGCCACCCGGTGGCGACGATGGCCCGATGCCGGTGGCCCTTGGCCACGGCCTCCACGACCAGCGGCACCCCGGCTGCCTGGGAGAGCGCGGCCGTGAGCGCCCGCCCCCATCCTGCCGTCCGCTTGGCGCGCCCGTTCTTCGCACGGCCGCCCTCCGAGCGAGCCCCCGTATCGGCACGAGACGCCGCGCCCTCACCGGCCTTGCCGAATACCCCGCCTCCGCCGACAGCACCGGACACCACGGCTTCTGCCGCATCTGCGCCCGATGCGGCAGACCCGGTCGTGAGGTGATCGGCGGCGGTCGTGATGTCCGCGGCCAGGCGGGCGGACCAGGCTCTGCGGTGGGCGACCCGGTCTGCGAGGAGGGAGCGGAGCTCGGCCAGGCCGGTGCCGGTACGGGCCGAGACGGCGAGCACCGGCACACCTTCCAACCCGTCGTCGTCCAGCAGTCGGCGCAGGTCGCGTACGCAGCGGTCGACGGCCTGCGGGGGCAGGCGATCGACCTGGTTGAGCACCACCACCGTCACGTCCCGGTGACCGGCCAGCGGGCGCAGGTAGCGCTCGTGGAGTGCGGCGTCGGCGTACTTCTGCGGATCCACCACCCACACCAGCAGATCGACCATCTCGACGAGGCGGTCCACTTCCAGGCGGTGGGAGAGGCGGATGGAGTCGTGGTCCGGAAGATCCAGGAGGACGAGGCCGGACATGTCGGGCGTGGTGGCGGAGGCGGCGGCGTGGCGTTGCGGGATCTCGAGCCAGTCCAGCAGCGGGCCGGAGCCTTGCCCGTCCCAGAGCGCCGCCTGGGCCGTTGAGGTCGTGGGCCGGGTGACGCCGACGGTCGACAGGTCCTCGCCGGCCAGGGCGTTGTAAAGTGACGACTTCCCGCTGCCGGTCGCGCCGGCCAGGGCGGCCACGGTGTGGTCGAGAGACAGGCTGCGACGTACGCCGGCTCGTTCCGCGACCGTCCGCGCGCTCGACACCGCCTGCTCGGCCAGCCGCCCCTCGCCCAGCGAGGCCGCCTCCAGCAGGGCGGCCAGCCTGGAGTCGAGTGACGGGCCTTCCTTACGGCGCAGCAGCTTCACCGCCCCTCCTCCTGCGTCACGCCACCCTCGGCTGTTGCGGCCGTCGGGAGGTCGGCGCGGTGGGCGCGTACCGATCGCAAGGCCGCGAGCAGCGCGTCCGCCGTGTCTCGCGGCGGCTCGACGTCCTCCAGGAGAACGTTGAACCGGGCGGCCTCCGCATCGAGCAGCCCGCGCACCCGCTCACGTAGATCTTCCCGCGCCCGAGCCGTCAGCGTCCGCACCGCCTGGTCCCCGAACACCGCCTCCAGCAGCTTCTGCGACAACACACTCGTCCCGCCCGCGATCCCCACCTCGATCCCGGTCAGCCCACCCGTGGACGCGAACACGGCCAGCATGAGCAGCAGCCCCGCCCCGTTCACCCCGAACGACGCCACCCGCGCCGTGGTCCGTTTCTCGGCGCCTTCGGCCCGCACCAGGTCCAGGACGTACTCCTGCCACCCCCGCACCACCGCCTCGGCCTGCTTGCCGAGGCCGGGTGAGGCGCGGCCGAGCCGGGCGGACTCGATGGCGCCGAGCCGTTCGAGCAGGCCGGGACCGCCGGGGGCGGCCGACCAGCCCTCCAGCGCGCGCTCGGCGGCCCCGTCGGCGGCGCCCCGGAGCAAGGTCTCGACACCGCTCTCCAGGGCATCCCTGAGCTGCACCTCCGGCACCCGCCCCGTGAAGAAGCCGACGATACGGTCGCGGAGCCAGCCCACGCGGCTCTCCAGGGAGCGCATGAGGTCGCCGGTGCCGATGAAGTCCTGCCAGCGGGCCAGGACCTCCCCCCGCAAGAGCGACCCGTCCCGCATGCCTTCGTCGAAGTCGGCCATCCCGCCGGCGTACGCGCCCG
Organism: Nonomuraea sp. 10N515B; assembly: GCF_052245915.1. Classification (NCBI taxonomy): domain Bacteria; kingdom Bacillati; phylum Actinomycetota; class Actinomycetes; order Streptosporangiales; family Streptosporangiaceae; genus Nonomuraea; species Nonomuraea sp. 10N515B. The sequence continues at coordinate 23,081 of NZ_JBQQBQ010000029.1, read as the reverse complement.
ACACGATGGAACGCAGCCCGTCGAAGGCGGCCTGCTGGCGCGAGACGGCCGCAGCCAGCGCGGGCACCCGGGTGTCGAGGCTGTCGAGCGCTCCCGACAGCGTCTGACGTACGACGCGGGCTCGTGCCGCGGCGTCGGCAGCCAGCCCGGTCAGCCACGAGGCGATGGGCTGGACCGACGCGACCGGCAGCCGCGCCTTCTCGGAGGGCAGAGCCGCTTCGGGGACAGTGAACAGGCGGGTGCCGTCGAGGCCGTTCTCGGTGAGGAGGCGAGAGAGGTCGCGGGCGACCGGCTCGACGGCGTCCGGCGGCACCCGATCGAGGACGACCGCCAGTGCGGTGCTGCGCTCCCGTGCCGAACGCAGGAAGCTCCACGGCACCTCGTCGGCGTACCGGGCTGCGGTCGTGACGAACAGCCACAAATCAGCGGCGGCCAGGAGCTGGGCGGCGAGTTCCCGGTTCGAGGTCACCACCGAGTCGATGTCGGGTGCGTCGAGCAATGCCAGGCCGTCGCCCAGAGCCGTCGACGACACCACGCGTAGCGCGCCAGGTCCGGAGCCGGTGGCGCGGGACAGGCCGGGCAACACGTTCTGGCCCATGAACCAGGCGCGGTCGGCCGGGCTGGCCACGAGCGTGGGCACCAGCGTGGTGGGCCGCAGCACCCCCGGCTCGGCCACGTCGGCCCCGACCAGCGAGTTGACCAGGGTGGACTTGCCCGCTCCCGTGGACCCGCCGACGACGGCCAGGAGCGGCGCGTCCAGGGCGCGCAACCGGGGCAGCAGGTAGTCGTCGAGCTGGCCGGTCAGCTCCCGCAGCGCACGCCGGTCCGCCGCCGTCTCGCCGATCGTCAGCGGGAGCAGGTCACGATCGAGCGGCCGGCGCAGCGACTCCAACGCGCCCAGCAGGTCCATAAGCCCACGTTAGCCCTGTTCTTCGCACGATCGGGGTCGCGCCGCCCTCCCATGGCATTTCGTGGGCATTCGGGGCTAGCTCGAGGGCGGCTCCCGCAGCACGTAACCGACGCTGCGCAGGGTGTGGATGAGCCGTGGCTCAACGTCGTCGACCTTGCGTCTGAGGTAGGAGACGTACGACTCGACGACCCCTGAGGTGCCGCCGAAGTCGTAGTTCCACACGTGGTCGAGGATCTGTGCCTTCGACAGCACCCGCCCGGCGTTGACCATGAAGTAGTGCAGCAGCTTGAACTCGGTCGGCGACAGCCGGATCTGGCGCCCGGCCCGCCACACCTCGCCGGCGTCCTCGTCCAGCTCCAGGTCGGCCACCTTCAGCTTGCTGGCGGGCGTGCCCTCCGCACGGGTGCGCCGCAGCACTGCCCGGATCCGGGCCTGCACCTCCTCCAGGCTGAACGGCTTCGTCACATAGTCGTCCCCCACCCGCAGCCCGGCGATCTTGTCCTCGGTGGCGTCACGGGCGGTCAGGAACAACACGGGCGCGTCGATCCTCTTGGCCACTTCCAACCCGTCCAGGTCGGGCAGCATCACGTCGAGCACCACGAGATCGGGCGAGGCCCGCTCGGCCACCTCCACGGCCTCCTGCCCGTCGGCGGCGGTCAGGACCTCGAACCCCGAATAGCGCAGGCTGGCGGACAGCAGGTCCCTGATGCTGGGCTCGTCGTCCACCACCATGATCAGCGCTTCGCGGAGCTCGGGATTCATCACCTACTTAGCGTGACGCAGCCACCTGAGGGTTAGCTGAAGAGTCACTCCAAGGCGAGTGGGAGTTCCACGCGGAAGGTGGAGCCGTGCTCCGGCGAGCTGTCGACGGTGACCGTCCCGCCGTGGGCCCGCACGAGCGCCCGCACGATGGCCAGGCCCAGCCCGCTGCCCCGATCCTCGGCCGAGCGGCGGCGGGATCGGGCGGAGTCGGCGCGGTAGAAGCGTTCGAAGACGTGCTCGACCTGCTCGTTGGTGAGGCCGGGCCCGTTGTCGACGACCTCGAGGAAGACCTTGTCCGTGCCGGCCCCGACTCTGACGATGATCGGCGAGCCGGGCTCGGTGTGCACGATCGCGTTGGTGACGAGGTTGCTGATGACCTGGCGCAGGCGTACCTCGTCGCCGGAGACGATCAGGGCCGCGCCTCCGACCACGTCCAGCTTGATCAGCCGGTCGGGCGCGAGGATCCTGGCATCCTGTACGGCGTCCGCGGCCAGCGCCAGCATGTCCACGGGCCGCATCTGCAGCGGCCGCTGCTGGTCCACCCTGGCCAGCAGGAGCAGGTCGTCCACCAGGAGGCTCATCCGCCCGGCGGCCTTCTCCACGCGCTGCATCAGCTCGGCGGGGTCGGCGCCGGGGTTCTGCCTGGCGTACTCGGCGAAGCCCCGGATGGAGGTCAGCGGGGTGCGCAGCTCGTGCGAGGCGTCGCCGACGAACTGGCGCATGCGGTCCTCGGAGCGCCGAGCCGCCGCCTCCGAGGCCGACCTGGCGGCGAAAGCCGTCTCGATCTGGGCCAGCATGCCGTTCAGCGACTTGGCCAGCCGGCCGACCTCGGTACGGGGATCGGCGTCAGGCACCCGACGGCCGAGCTGGCCGCCCGCGATGGCCTCGGCCGTGTGCTGGATCTGGCCGAGCGGGCGCATGCTGCGGCGTACGATCGTGACGCCCACGACGGCCAGGATGAGCAGGATGCCGCCGCCGCCCAGCAGCTCGATGAGCACCAGGCGCCGGGTGATCGCGTCGACCTCCTCCAGGTCCACCGCGACCACGAGGGTGCGCCCGTCGATCATGCTCTCCATCACCCGCCACTCCCCGCCGCCCCTGACGGCGGACGTGGTGTAGGGCTCGTGGTCCGGGATGGGCGACAGGACCGGCTTGGGCTTCAGGTCGACGTCGCGGTCGGTGAGCATGGGCACGAACTCGCCGCCGGGCTCCTTGACCAGGACGATCGCATCGGACTCGATGAGGATGGGCCGGTCGGAGATCTCCAGGTCCTTCTTGCCGATCGCGATGACCTTCTTGTACATGCGCACGCTGAGGAGCTGGAGCTGGCCGTCCACCCGGTCGATGAGGTAGCCGTGCAGGACCGAGACGCTCACCAGGCCGATGAAGGTCATGCCGAATCCCAGCAACGCCAGCATCGACGCGATCAGCTTGATCCTCAGCGGCATGCCGCGCATCAGGGACTCGGCGGCAGGCGAAGAACGTATCCGACACCACGCAGGGTGTGGATGAGCCGGGGGCTGCGGTTGTCGATCTTCCGGCGCAGGACGGAGACGTACGACTCCACGATGCCCACCTCGCCCCTGAAGTCGTAGTCCCACACGTGGTCGAGAATCTGCGGCTTGGACAGAACCCGCCCTGCGTTCGTCATGAAGTATCGCAGCAGCTTGAACTCGGTCGGCGACAACGCCACAGCGTTGCCCCCGCGCCACACCTCGTGGCTCTCCTCGTCCAGCTCGATGTCGGCGAACGTCAGCCGCGGCGGCGCCGCCTGCTGCTCGCCGGCCGTCCTGCGGAGCACCGCGTGGATCCTGGCGACCACCTCCTCCAAGCTGAACGGCTTGGTGACGTAGTCGTCGCCGCCGATCGTGAGCCCGCGGATCTTGTCCTCGGTCTCGTCACGGGCGGTCAGGAACACCACCGGCGTGTGCACTCCGCCGCCGCGCATCCGCTTGACGATCTCGAAACCGTCCAGATCGGGCAGCATGACGTCGAGCACGACGAGGTCAGGGCGGTGACGTTGCACGGCGGCGACGGCGTCGAGGCCGCTCTTCGCCGTGGTCACGTCGAATCCCGCGAACCTCAGGCTCGCGGCGAGGAGTTCGAGGATGTTCGGATCGTCCTCGACGATTAGCAGGCGTGATTCCATCACATCCAAGGATGCCCTCATTGGACGAGTGCTGGGACAATTCCGGCAATGTGCCTGGCGATGGCCAGGCTGGACGTGGCGGCAGGGGAGGGCGCGTTGCGTACCAGGACGACGTTGTCGTGCACGTCGACCACGAAGTCGTCGACCATGTCGCCGTCCCTGGCCACGGCCTGAGCGCGGACGCCGCTACGGGCCCGAGTGAGGTCGGCGGCGGTCAGCTCGGGAACGTAACGCTGCGCGCCTTTGAGGAAGGCGCTCTTGATGAGCGATCCGCGGATCTCTTTGAGCCCGGTGCGCCAGTGGCGACGGGCGAGGCGCATGGTGCCCGGCCAACCAAGAATTTGCCGGAAATTCCTGATATTTCGCCATCCGTAGCCCTCGTACGCGAGCGCGAGCACCGCATTCGGCCCTACAAGCACGCCGCCATCCGTCTGCCTGGTCAGGTGGACCCCCAGGAACGGATACCGCGGATCGGGCACCGGATAGATCAACCCGCGAACGAGATCCTTCGCCGCGCCCCTCAGCGCATAGAACTCCCCACGGAACGGGACAATCCTGACATCCCCCGGATGCCCAGCCATCCTGGCCACCGAATCCGTCCCCAGCCCTCCGCACACCACCAGCCGGTCGAAGGTGAAGCGCCGCCGTCCCGCCAGCACCTGCACGCCTGCTGAACGCTCCCTGATCGCCCGTACCGGGTGCGAGAGCCGCACGGAACCGCCGAGCTCCACCACGTCGAGCGCGAGCCGGCGGGCGACCGCGGCGAAGTCGCAGATCGCGGTGTGCGGCGAGTGGATCGCCCCCACGCCGACCGCATGCGGCTCGATCTCCCGCAGCGCCAGCGCGTCCAGCTCGGCGATGCCCGGCACCCCGTTGGCGCGGGCACGCTCGGCCAGCGCGTGCAGCCGCGAGCGCTCGGCGCCGGTGCTGGCGATCACCAGCTTGCCGACCTCGTCGTACGGCAGCTCGTTCGCGGCGCAGTAGTCCTTGAGCAGCGCGACGCCCTCCCTGCACAGCCTGGCCTTGAGCGAACCCGGCGGGTAATAGATGCCCGCGTGCACGACGCCGCTGTTATGGCCGGTCTGATGGGCGGCGACGTGGCTCTCCTTCTCCAGCACCGTCACCTCGGCGCCTCTGGTGATGGCGAGCTCGCGCGCCACCGCCAACCCGACGATGCCCGCGCCCACAATCCCGATCTTCTCCGTCACATGACGATTTTCCGGCTAACCGGCCGTCCCCGCCATATCTGGACGAATCGAACATGAGTACGATGCACCTATGCACCTCCCACCAGACTGGCCCGCCGAGGTGATGTGATGTATCTCCCGCCTGACTGGCCCGCCGAGGTGCGCCCGCCCAGCGTTCCCGACTGGGAGACGTCGGCGGTGGCGTGGCTGCTCGACGCGGTGCCGCCGGACTACCGCGCGTACGAGGTGCTCCGCCGGCATCCGGTGGCCCTGGCCAGCATGGCCAGACATCACGTGAGCTCCGCCATCGAAGCCGCCCGCGCCGGCTACCGCAACGCCGCCGTGGATCTCAAAGGCCATCTCCCGCCGCACGCCATCGAGGCGGTGCTGGACACCTATCGGGCGGAGGGGCCGCGCCTGGTGCGCCTGTCCCGGAGCATCGCCGCCGTCGAGGCGGCGCTCCGCGGCGACATGTTCACCACTCTCGCGCGCAACTAGACCCATACTTTTACGGTCGCCCAGCGACACTCCAATCGCCGACGCCGGTGACCGGCCCTCCAGGGAGACGCTCACCAGCTTCACCGGCGCGTCGCCGCAACGGCGCATACGTGGCCGAGTGCCAAGGCGAAGCGGTCACCGGGTGCGGCGGGCAACAAAAGGTGACCCCGTCCGTGACGTCACCGGGTGCGGCGGGCGATGAAGGTGATCACCCCTGTTGCCATCGCCGCCGCGGCCAGCCAGATGAGGACGTCCTTGGCCGTCAGGCCTCCCCCGCCGCCGTCGGCCGCGGCCTGGGGTGACGGGTCCGGTGTGTTCTCCGCCCTGGCCGGGCTGGGTGTGGCCGTGGGCTTGGCGCGGGCCGGGAGCGGGACCCGGTAGACCGGGCTCTTCGGGCCCTCAGTGCCGGTGAGCAGGGCGGTGCCGTCCGAGGTGTAGGTGATGGACTCGGCCTGCTTCAGCTCCGGCATCGTCACCTTGGAGATCGACTCGCCGGAGGGCTTGTAGAGGGTGGCGGAGAAGTAGGTGCGGATGACGTAGGAGGAGCCGTCGGGGGCGTAGGCCGCGTCCGTCGCCATGATGGGGGCGCCCGCGACCTTGCGGAGGATGTTCGTGCGGTCGGCGCGGAGCTTCTTGGGGGCGGCGTAGACGGATCCCGCGAACTCCTTGGACACCACGTAGAGGCGGCCGGTCTTCGGGTTGATCATCATGCCTTCGGCGTTGCGGGCGCCGTCCGCGTACCGGAAGCGGTAGCGGGTGGCGGGCAGGGTGGCGTCGCCGAGCGTGCGAGGCTCCATCACCTTGTAGATGGAGATGTCCGGCCAGGCCCCGTCCAGATTGTCGCCGATGTCGGCGAACCAGAGCACCCCGCGGCCGGTCGCCGGGTCCTTGGTCGCGGCCATGGCCTCCCAGTCCCGGGCCTGTGCGCCGCGGACCTGGTAAGTGGCACGGGTCCGGCCGTTCGCGTCGACCGCGTAGAAGGTCGGAGCGGCGGCGCTGTCGTTATGGGTGTAGTAGACGCCGTCGTGCGTCGGGGACACCGCCAGGCCGCTGGACTCCGTGATGCCCGGGTCCTTGAAGGTGAAGAGCTTCTCCGCCCCGTCGTCCGCCGCATGGGCGGGCACGGCGGCAAGACAGCAAGTCGCCGCGGCGACGGCCAGCACCCTGATCACGACATCCCCCACGCCAGTCATCATGCCTCACGCGCCGCCTTCCAACGCGGACGCGCACCGCCGCGTGCGCGAGCTCGCCGTCTACACCTTGCGCACCTGGCGTGGCTCGACATCACTGCCGGGCTGTTGACCGATCCGGGCGCTGTGGCGGTGGAAGCCGAGGCTCTGGAGCACCACCAGCAGCCCGTTGGCCGCCGCCATCGCCACCCACAACCCGGTGATCCCCCAGGTCCTGGCCACCGGCACGGCGGCCGCGAGCAGCACGCCGTAGCAGACGGCGAAGTACCACAGGCTCGCGCTCGACCGCTTGAGCGCGGTGAGCCCGGTGCCCTTGACCGCCTGCGCGGCGTCGAACAACGACGACAGCAGCATCACCGGCAGCAGCGCCAGCGCCCGCTCACGGACCACCTGGTCGTCGCTGAACACCGTCATGATCTGCGCGCCGAACACCAGTAACAGCAGCGCCCCCGCACCCGCACCCATCATCGCGAGCAGGATGGCGGTCCGGCCGGCACGCCGGGCCTCGGCGGCGTCGCGGGCGCGGGCCACGTCGGGCACCGACGCCTGGGCGACGGCGACCGACGCCACCAGCATGATGGCGGTGAGCGCGGTCAGGACCGCGTGGGCGGCGGTGTCGCGCGTGCCGGTGGTGCTCGCGGCGAAGGTGACGACACCGAGCACCCCGAATTTGATCAGTACGGTCGCCGCCAGCGGAATGCTCACCCGCGCCAGCCGGACGATCTCCCCCATCCTGGGGCGCGACTGCCCGATGCCCTGCCCGAACGCCTGACGCAGGTTGAAGGTCGCCACGAGCGCTGCCGCCGTCCCCGAGATCAGCCAGGCCAGGCCGACTCCGGTCAGCCCGAGCGGCGGCACCAGCACGGCGGCCAGCACGCTCAGCAGCCCCGCGGCGGTCAAGCTCGCCCACAACACCTGGGGGTTGCGCCCGAGCGCGATCAGTATGGTGCTCGTGCCCCCGGTGGAGGCGAAGACCAGCAGATAGCCCGCCAGGAAGTACGGCAGCAGTCCCAGCTCGTTCACCACCTCGCCGGGCACCCCGGCGGCACCCGCCAGCAGCGGCACGCACAGCACCGCCACAGCCCCGACGGCGCCGGCGGCGAGGCTGAGCCAGCGCGCGTCCCGCACGATCGGCACGGCCGCCGCGGGATCCTCTCGATGCGGGGCCACGAACGGCCCGAGCCCGCGTAACGCGCCCTGGATGGCGGCGGTCGCGGGATTGAGCACGGCGGTCATGACGGCGAACGCGGCGAGCGTGACGGTGTCGTGTCTGCCCAGCACGGACGTGACCACCAGCGACCCCACCGTGCCCGTGACCATCGCGACGAACAGCGGAACCGCGGCACGAAGCAGAACGATCACCTGAACACCCTATGGCCTGGAGCGCACTCCAGGTCTTTAGGGTTGGAACCATGGAATACGTCAACCTCGGACGCAGTGGCCTACAGGTCAGCCCGCTCTGCCTCGGCACCATGAACTTCGGCCCGCAGACCTCGGAGGAAGACTCCTTCGCGATCATGGACAGGGCCCTGGAACTGGGCATCAACTTCTTCGACACCGCCAACGTCTACGGCTGGAAGATGGGCGAGGGCGTCACCGAGCAGATCATCGGCCGGTGGTTCGCCCAGGGTGGCGGCCGCCGGGAGAAGACCGTCATCGCGACCAAGCTGAACGGCGCGATGAGCGACTGGCCCAACGACAAGAAGTTGTCCGCGCTCAACATCCGCAAGGCCTGCGATGCCTCGCTGAAGCGGCTGCAGACCGACTACATCGACATCTACCAGGCCCACCACGTCGACCGGGACACCCCGTTCGAGGAGTTCTGGGAGGCCATGGAGATCCTGCGCCAGCAGGGCAAGATCATCTATGTCGGTTCGTCGAACTTCGCCGGCTGGCACCTCGCCAAGGCGCAGGAGACGGCGGCCAAGCGTAACTTCAACGGATTCATCAGCGAGCAGTCCCACTACAACCTGCTCACCCGCGCGGTCGAGCTGGAAGTGCTGCCCGCGTGCGAGGACTACGGCCTCGGCGTGATCCCGTGGAGCCCGCTGGCCGGCGGCCTGCTCGGCGGCGTGCTCCGTAAGATCGACAAGGGCCGCTCGGCCGCCGACCACATGGTCGTGCAGCTCGAGAAGCACCGCGACAAGATCGAGCAGTACGAGAAGCTCTGCGACGAGCTGGGCGAGGAGCCGGCTTACGTGGCCCTGGCCTGGCTGCTCAAGCAGCGGGCGGTCACCGCGCCGATCATCGGCCCGCGCACGCTGGAGCAGCTCGACGGCAGCATGCGGACCCTGGAGATCGAGCTGGACGAGGCCGCTCTGGCCCGCCTGGACGAGATCTTCCCCGGCCACAAGACGGCCCCGGAGGACTACGCCTGGTAGGCCGGGCCGCGCCTGTCAGCTCAGCAGCGCGCCGATGACCACGATCAGCAGGAGCAGGCCGAGCACGACGGGCAGCAGCCAGGGGCGAGGACGATCCACGACCTGGAGCCTAGCCTCGCTCAGCGGGTGCGAGCGCCCATTCGGCGAGTGACTCGTACCTCACCTGGGGTCCTGGATAGCTGCGGACGAGACGGACGTGCTCCGCCCGCCACGGCGAGCCGCTGAACCCGGACAGCGACTCGACCAGCGGGCGGAGGTCCGTCTCCGTCTTGGCGCGGGCCAGCGTGAGGTGCGGGTGGAAACGTTTCTCGTCGGTCTGCGTGGCTCCGGCGCGGCGGGCGCCTGCCTTGACCGAGTCGGCGAGCCTGGTCATGGAGTCCCCGACGACGCCGATCCAGAAGACCCTGCCCCGGCGCGCGGAGGAGAAGGCGCCGAAGCCCTCGAAGGCGAGGTCCAGCGCCGAGTGGCGGTGGACGGCCCGGGCCAGCCGCACCTCCAGCTCGGGCAGCACCTCCTCGGGCACCTCGCCGAAGAAGCCCAGCGTGATGTGCCAGGTGGCCCGGTCCGGCCAGCGCAGCCCCGGCACCTGCCCGACGTGCGGCGCGATCGCGCGTGAAATCTCATCCAGCACCTTGTCGGGCGGCACCACGGCCGCGAAAAGCCTCATACAAACCGATTATCACGCCATGGCGAGAACGGGCTTCCTCCCGACCCGGCGGCCGATCAGGCGTGTCATGAGCACCGCCAGCCCAGTGCCGGCCAGCACCAGCACGCCGGACAGGATCACGCCCGCGCGCGGCCCGCCCAGCTCGGACAACCAGCCGATGAGCGGTGCGCCGAGCGGCGCGCCACCGGTGAACACCAGCATGTAGATCCCCATGACCCGGCCCCGCATCTCGGGGGACGTGGCGAGCTGGACGCTGGCGTTCGCGGCCGTGTTGATGGTGATCAGCGCGATCCCGGTCGGGATCAGCAGCAGCAGGTAGGCCGGATAGAAGGGCGCCAGCCCGGTGGCGATCTGGAACAGCCCGAACCCGATCGCCCCGGCGAACAACACCTTCTTCGACAGCCTGGCCCGGCGCGCCGCGAGCAGGGCACCGCCCAGCGCGCCCACCGCGAACATGCTGGAGGCCAGCCCGAACGAGGATGCGCCCGCCTTGAACACCTCGCGGGCCATGAGCGCGATCGACATCGAGAACGACTGCGAGAACATCGACACGAACCCGATCAACAGCACCGGCATGAGCAGCTCCTCGCGCCGGATGACGTACTTCAGGCCCTCCCTGAGCTGTCCCTTCGCTCTCGGCACCGGATCGGCCGGGTTGAGCTCGGCCTTCCTCATGAAGATCAGGCTCGAGATGACCCCGCCGAACGTGAGCGCGTTGATCAGGAAGAGCGGCCCCGTGCCGCCGAACACGTAGATCAGCACGCCGGCCAGCGCCGGGCCGACCACGCGGGCGAGGTTGAAGATGGAGCTGTTGAGCGCGATCGCGTTCGGCAGGTCCCGGCGGCCGACCATCTCGACCACGAACGCCTGCCGGGTCGGCACCTCCACGCAGGAGATCATGCCGAGCACGAACGCCATCACGTAGACGTGCCACACCTGGGCTGTGCCCGTCATCGTCAGGACGCCGATGGTGAGCGCCAGCGCGGCCATGAGCGTCTGCGCGGTGATGAGGATGGGGCGCTTGGGGTAACGGTCGGCGAGGACTCCGCCGAACATCCCGAACAGCAACATCGGGAGGAACTGCAGCGCGGTCGCCGTGCCGAGCGCCGCCGCGCTGCCGTGGGTCAGATCGAGCACCAGCCAGTCCTGGGCGGTGCGCTGCAGCCAGGTGCCGACGTTGGAGACGGTGCCACCGGCGGCGAACATGCGGTAGTTACGAATACGGAGCGACCGGAACATCCCGGTCTTGCGTTGCTCAGGCTCTATATCTTGCTGAGCTTCTCCAGAATCGGCGCGGCCTGCCTGAGGATCGACCTCTCCTCCGGCGAGAGCTCCTTCAGCCGCTGTGTCAGCCACGCCTCCTTGCGGCGTCGCTCCTCCTTCAGCAGCTTCTCGGCGGCCTCGGTCACGGTCACGGTCACCTGGCGCCGGTCGGTCGGATGCGGGGTACGGGCGAGCAGGCCGCGCTCCTCGAGCGCGGCGATCACGCGCGTCATCGAGGGCGGCTGCACCTTCTCGAGCTCGGCCAATTCGCCGGGGGTTATCCCGGAATGGCGTTCCACGGCCGCGAGCGTCGCGAACTGTGTGGGCGTCAGCGAGTGCGCCGCCGCCTGTCGTCGTAGGCGCCTGGTCAGCCTTGCCAGTGAAACGCGCAAGGCCGAAGCCAGGCCTGCGTCGCTGCGCAGGTCCATCTTGTGCTGGGTGTTGGTTAGCATGAGTCATTACCTTTGCTAACTATAGGGCACAGCAAGATATTTCCCAATCCGGTTAGGGTCGTCTCACCTCTTGATACCCGCAAGCCGCCCCGCTCGCGCGGGACGGCCAGGGCATGCTTTCGTACTCAGATTCCCAGCAGCGCCCGGATCGGGCCGATCGCGAAGTAGAGCGCGAAGAGGATGCCGACGCCCCACAGCAGCGGGTGGATCTGCCGCGCCTTGCCCGCCACGATCTTGATCAGCACGAAGGTGACGAAGCCGGCGCCGATGCCATTCGAGATCGAGTAGGTGAACGGCATGATCACAATGGTGAGGAACGCCGGGATCGCGATCTCGTAGTCATTCCAGTCGATGTCGCGGACCGCCGTCATCATCAGGAAACCGACCAGGACCAGCGCGGGAGCGGCGGCCTCGTACGGGACGATCTTGACGAGCGGCGCGAAGAAGATCGCCACTAGGAACAGCAGACCGGTCACCACGCTGGCGAGGCCAGTACGAGCGCCCTCGCCGACGCCGGCGGCTGACTCGATGTAGGTGGTGTTCGAGGAGACCGAGCCCGCGCCGCCGGCCGCCGCGCCCAGTGAGTCCACGAGCAGGATCTCCCGGGTACGCGGCAGCGTCCCGTCCTCCTGGACCAGGTTCGCCTGCCGACCGACGCCCACGATCGTGCCCATGGTGTCGAAGAAGTCCGTGATGAGCAGCGTGAACACCAGCAACCCGGCCAGCAGCACATCGACGCGGATGAAGGCGCCGAACGGGTCGAACTCGGTGAACAGCGTGAGCGGGTTGTGGAACCCGAAGATCTCGTCGGGCACGATGGGACGGTTGAGCTGCCAGCCGCCGGGGTTCTCCGCCGAGAAGTTGCCGGCCTTGGCCAGCAGTTCGACGATGATCGCCAGGATCGTGGTGCCGATGATGCCGATGAGGATCGCGCCCTTGACCCTGCGCGCAACCATCACGACCGTGGCCAGCAGCCCGACGATGAACACGAAGATCGGCCACGAGGTCAGGCTGCCCGCGATGCCCATCTCCAGCGGCGGCCCGGCGGGCACGCGGCGCACGAAGCCGGCGTCCACGAAGCCGATCAGCGCGATGAACAGGCCGATGCCGACGCTGATCGCGGTCTTGAGCTGGGCCGGGATGGCGTGGAACACCGCCGTCCTGAGCCCGGTCAGCACCAGGATGGCGATGATGACACCTTCGAGGAAGACCAGGCCCATGGCCTCCTCCCAGGTCATCACCGACGCGATGCTGAAGGTGACGAAGGCGTTCAGGCCCAGTCCCGCCGCCATGGCGAAGGGCACCTTGCCGATGACACCCATGAGGATCGTCAGCACGCCCGCCACAAAAGCCGTGCCTGCGGCTACGAGCGCGACGTTGGCCGTCGCGCCGTCACCGATGTGCTGGCCGGTCAGGTCCTTGCCGTTGGCGATGATGATGGGGTTCAGCACCACGATGTACGCCATGGTGAAGAACGTGGCCAGGCCGCCCCGGATCTCACGGGAGAAGGTCGACCCTCGTGCGGAGATTGCGAAAAATCGATCTATTGAGTTACGTGTGTCGCTCACGCGCGAAGAGTGGCAGTATGCGTGAACTGCGGAAAAGTGGCAGTGATGAGATCGAGACCCGATTGGAAGCTAGGCTGGATCCGTGAAGCAGCAGTGGCACCCCAACCCCGAGCCGATCAAGACCAATGACATGGCCGCCATCGCCGTGGGCACCGCCCTCTGGGCCGTCGCCCTGGTGGTTCTGCTGATCTTCCGCCCCGCTCCGGAGAACGAGTGGTGGCTCTGGACCTGCGCGACCGGGGTCGGCTTCGGCTTCCTCGGCATGTGGCTGGTACGCCGCCCCAGAACCTGACGCGCGTACGCCGTCGAAGCTGACATTCGTCATCTCCGGCACTTCCCCGAAGTCACCCTCAAGCGGTGTTACCACCCACTACATCGACATATCCCTGTACGACCATGCTTGTCAGCATGAAGAAGCCCATCGCGACATTCCTCTTGGCGGCCGCGGTCCTCGCCGACTGAAGGACCAGCCGCTCAAGGTGGGGGACCGGGAGCTCACGTACGGGCTGGCCCAGCTCGCCGTCATCACACCCCTGTACGCCAAGGCCACCTGGCCGATGCTCGAGCAGGCCGCTGCGGCCGCCATCAAGGGGAACGGCACCGCCACCCTGGCCGACTCCTACACCGGCCGCAAGGCGGACGGGACGACGGCGATGACGAGCGTCTGCGATCCTCTGTGTTTACCCGAGGATTTCGGGCAAATCGGGCGGGCGTGGCCGTGGCGGGCCGTCTGCGTACGGTCCCAGGGGGAGTACGGGGGTGGCCGCGACGCGGTGGAAGCCGGTCCGGTGGTGAGGATCGCGTGCAAGTCCTGTGCGTCCCGCGGGCGGGCGGGTCGTCTGGGGTGCTTGGCCCGCCGGACGCTGTCCACCCCTGTTGGGGGGTGGGGCGGGCACCGTGCGCCGGTCGGGCACACGGCTGGAGGTCATCGAACTGTTCTTCGGGGTGCGGGTGGGTCGTTTCGGGGTGGGCCGGTTCTTGGCTCTGTCCCGCGCTTCCGGGCGGGGGTGCAGGTCGGTTCGCGTACGGCGGGCGCGGCGGGCGGCCCGGGTCGCCTTGCGAGGGCGGCGGGCACGGGCCACGTTGCCCTCGACCACCTTCCGGATGGTGCGGGTCCCGGTGGTGCGGTCGGTGCGGGTGGCCTGCTGGCCGAGCAGGCCGCGGGCGAGGATGCGTTCGGCCGCCGCCCAGTCCCGATCACACGACAGCCCGCACGCCGGGCACCAGGCCCACGCCCAGCCCCGCTCGGCGAGCCGGTCCGGGGCCGGGCAATGCCGCAGCATCGACGTGCCGTCACCGCAGCGGGGGCAATACTTGGACGTGCCGCGCGCCGGGACGGTGACCACGGCGATGCTGTGCCTGGCCGCCAGGTGCCGGATCGCCTCCACGACCTGGCCGCGCACCTGCCCCGACAGCCGCGCGTTCGCGCGTCCCCGCCGCCCGCGCGCCTCCAGGGTGGCGAGGTCCTCCAGATAGATCACCGTCGCCCCGGCGGCGACCGCTTGGTCGACCGCCCAGCGGGCCGCCGACCAGGCCAGCGCCTTGTTCAGGTTGCGGATGCGCGCGCACAGTCGCTCATGCTCGACGCTGATGACCTCCCACGCTGTGGCCAGTTCGGCGAAGCGGGCATCGGCGGGCGTAAGGCCCGCCAGCAACCGTTCCTGATGTGTGCGCTTGGCGGCCAGGTGCTCACGCTCGGCCCGCAGCCGGTGCAGCTTGGCCGACACGCCGCCGGCGTCGTAGGCCAGCGGCCGCCCATCCGAGACGACCCGGCCGTCGGCCGTCAGATGCCCGATCGTGCCGGTCAGCACGGCGTTCAGGCCCCAGTCGAAGCCGCACCCGATCACATGACCGGTGGCCGGCGCGAAACCGATCGGGATCTGGAACGGCAGATCGACCCGCACCCGGCCCTTGACCACGCGCAGGGTCGGGGCGCACAGCTTTGCCTCCGCAGGCACGGTCGGCGGCAGGGCGATCGGCAGCACGTGCCAGGCCCAGTCCCTGGCGGAGGCGGGGCAGGCGGTCAAGGGCAGCTTCACCCGCAGCCGGGCGCTGCGCTCGCCGGTGCGTTCCAGGGTGGCCAGTTGCCGGTCGGCCGCGGCCAGCACGATCTGCGATGCACACGCGGGAGGCCCCTCCAGCTGCGTGAGATCCGCCGGCAGCACGCCGTCATGCTTGTCGCGGTAGGCGCGGATCTGCCGGGTGCGATTGCGGACCTCCGCCGCGCCTGCCCCATCCGGCAGCACCGCCCGCAACGCGTCCCATTCCGCGTCGGTGCGCCTGCCCGGGTCACGCGGCCACGTCGCCACGATCGCCGCCACCATCTCGCGCCGGTGCAAAGCCAGCCGCAACAGCCGGGCCGCCTGCTCCTGGGCACACCGCGCCACCCGATCACACACATGCACGCCCGACGCCGGACTCACGCCCCAGCCCAGCCGCCGGGCGGCCATCCAGCCCTTGGCTGGCAACACCCGCCCGTCCAACCCCACCCCGGACGCCAGGGCATCCAGATCCGCCGCACTCCACCGGCCGGCCACGAGGTCGGCGGCCAGCTCCCGCGCCAGGCCGGTCAGCCAAGCGACCCGCTGGGCCAGCAGCGCCTGCGAGACGACCTGACCGGTCTGCTCCACGATCGCGCCATGGGCGGTACAGGTCGCCGTCGCGGTGAGCTTACTCATGCACCCACCGCCCCGCCTCGCTCAGGCCGAGGCTGACGACTCGCACCGGCATCGGCCGCCATACGGCCATGCTCGACGACCCGCATGCCCGCCCCCGCCCCGGCTCCGGTTTTCACCGTCAGTGACCGTAAGACTACCAACAATTGGTCCTGGCGGGTAGAACATGTGAACGACTTGATGCCCGCCTCACCCTGACCCGCCTGGTCAGAACCGGCCGTCACCGCCCGTCGCGTCGCAGGGGGTGAAGGCTCGGTGGCGTCGCGGGACAACCAGATCGGCGAGCGCCCCACCGACGCGCACCGGCCGGGCAAAGTGCTCCTGCCCCGGGGCCTGACCGTCACCGCCAATCCGAAAGAGCGCCACTACGAGATCAGGTCAGACGCTTGGGTTTTCATGGCGAATATGACGAGCAGTCCATACCCTGCAGGCCATCAACTGCGCCGACACCGCCGAACGCCCCACCGCCGCCGAGACCGCCCAGATCAACGAGCGGATCAAGGAGGTCTTCCCGATCCTGGCGACGGAGGCGTCGAGCGGCGTCTGCGCCCACTGGCCGGTGCCGGGGGACGACGCGGCCAAGCGCATCGACGCGACCGGCTCGGCGCCGATCGTGGTGATCGGCGGCAAGGGTGACCCCGCCACGCCCTACCAGTGGGCCGAAACGCTCACGCGGCAGCTCAAGACCGGGGTCCTCGTCACGTACGAGGGCGAGGGGCATGGGGCTTACCTGAGCGGGAGCGGGTGCGTGATGAAGGCGGTGGACGCATACCTGCTGGAGGGCAAGCTCCCCACCCAGAGCAGCACCTGCCCCGCCTGACCCGCCGCGGCCGGTGGGGCAGGCGGACCGCCAGGGGCGCGGACAGGTGGCCGGCCGTCAGGACAGGTCGGCCTCCGCCAGGAGGAGCGGCACCGACTCAGGGTCGCGGAGCAGGGCCGCCACCGCGAGCCGGTCGTTCCACTGGCCCGTGGCCCAGGCCAGGCCGCGGGCCAGCCCGTCGACCCCCGTGCAGTGGACGGCGCCCTCGAAGTAGCGCCACGCGCACTCCACCCCGTCCACCAGCAGTTTCTCGTGCGCCACATACGTCGAGGGCGCCGTCGGCAGCAGGGATCGCACCTCGGCGGGCACCTCCCGTGTCTCCCCCTGCGAGGTGACCTCCCCCGAGGTCAGCTCCCCCGCCAGCGGCAGGTCGAGCAGCTCGGACAGGGACTCGGCCAGATCGTCAGGGGCCAGCACCAACGGCCGGTCCACGACGAGCTGGAGCAGGTCAGGCGCCTCCACGACGACCACGTCCTCGGCCGCCGCCACCACGATCGTCCCGCGGAGCACGGCCCGCACCCGGGACGGCGGCGCCACCCGCGAGGGATCCACGGCGGCCAGGGCGACCCACAGCGCACGCAACTGGGCCCGGTCCACCTCCATCGACTCGTCCGCCATCAAGTCCAGGAGCTCCTCCGGCCCGCCGTGCGAGGCCAGCAGCTCGGTCAGGGTCGTACGGACTCCCAGCATCGACAGCGCGCCCTCGTCGAACCCAGGGGGCGCGTCGGCGTAGAGGCCCTGGAGGAGCGGGTCGGCTCCGGGCAGCCGCAGCTCCCGAGGCTTGCGCCCGCCCAGCACCGGATGGTTGGCCAGCCACCAGGCGGTGTAGGACGGCACCTCCACACCCTCGATCCGCAGCGGATGCAGGGCGGCCCGCAGCGGCGGCGTGGTGAGCAGCTCCAGCGCGGCCCGCCAGTCGGCCACCAGCTCCAGGTCCCGCACGGCCGTGAACTCGGGCACCAGGGGCGGCACGTCCAGCTCGGGCAGCAGATCGAGCACGTGCTCGAGCCACTCGTCCTCGCCGTCGAGATCGTGGTCGCACTCGTCGGGGTCGAGCAGCACGTCCTCGTCCTGCACCATCGCGAACCCGTCGAGCACCCCTGCCGCGGCCAGCACCCGGGCGCCGTAGGTCTCCTCCAGCTCGGCCGCGGCCACGCCGAGGTGCGTGCCGGACTCCAGGACCCCCGCCAGCGCCCCGTCGGCCAGCATGAGCTCCCCGGCCGGGTAGAGCTCGCCGTCGGTGCCCGGCAGGGCCAGCTCGGCCAGCCACGGCGCCTCGCCGGGCGCCAGCCCGGCCGCGTCCACGAGGGACAACACCGCCCGCGCCACGGGCTCCGGCTCCGGGCTGTCGAGCGACTGTGCGACGGCGGCCTTGGTCAGCGGGTCCTCGAGGACGGTGCGCGGTGTGGCCTCGGCGGCGCCCAGCCTGAGCAGCGCGGGATGGGCGGCGTCCTGGTGCACGATGCGCAGTCCGAGCGGGGTCAGGTCCAGCTCCGCCCCGCCGTCGGTCAGGATCAGCGTGCCGCGCGGCCCGCGGACGAGCCGCCCGTCCGCCAGCGGCACCGGCAGGGCGCCGAGCGACTCGGGGTCGTCGGCGGGCAGCACCTCATAGAGCGAGCGCCACCACGACGGCTCCCGCGCCTCCACGACCTCGCCGGACAGCAGGTCCACCACGTCGGACAGCTCCACCTTGCGTACGCCGAGCGCCGTGATGGCGGGATGCCGCGGCGGCCATCCCCCGGGCAGCAAACCGGGTATGAAATCGGCGACCGTCTCCAGCAGCTCCCCCGACCCCGACGCGAGCACGGCCGCCTCACGGCCGGAGACCACCCACCCGTCGGCCCCGGGCTCCGGTGCCGGGTGCTCGACCTGCCACTCGGCGTCCGGCTCGTAGACCTCGGCGTCGGCGAACGACGGCGTCTGCACGACCGGCGCCGGGGCGGACAAGGCAGGCAACAGGGGCGTGGCGGGCAAACGGGCCAGCACGGCCCGGCGGATCCTGGCGTCGAGCTCGCCCTTGCCCATGAGGGAGGGCACCAGGTCCAGCAGTTTGGGCGTGCGCGGCAGCTCGCGCAGAAGCTTGACGTAGGTGTCCGCGGCGCGTTCGACGAGGAAGTCGGTGAGCGGCCCCCTGGCGACGTGCCGCCGGTCGGTGGCCATCGGGAACGACGCGATCAGCAACGCGGGCAGGTCGAGCGGCTCGTCGCTGGGCGTGGGCGCGTGGACAACGGGCGGCACCGTGCCGGGCAGCGGCCCGGGCTCCCCCGTGCCGGTGACGGGCACCGCCCAGCGCAGCGACCAGTAGGGGCGGGCGCGCTCCTCCGTGGGCCGGTCGGCGAACAGCCTGCTCACCTCGTCCGGGGTGAACTCGCCCGACACCGACACCACATGCCAGCCGTCGGCGCCCACACTGCGGACCGAGCCGTCGAGGTCGATCTCGATGGCCTCCAACGCGGGCATGCCGAGCAACAACGCGGGGCTGGTCTCGGCCAGCATGCGCCGGACCGCCTCGACAGCACCCTGGTCGCGCAGCGGCAGGCGGACGAGCGTGTCGAACCCCTCGGGAATGTCGACCATGGGCGGCTCGTCGAACGGCAGCCTGAGCAGCGGCACGTGCCCGGACCGGTCGGCGAGCTCGCCCGCCAGCGCGTGGATCTCGCCGACCAGGGCGGCGGTCTCCGTACGCGACCAGCGCACGGCGCCGCTCTCACGCGAGCCGATGGACGGCGCGTCGCTGACCGAGACCACCGCCGCGAACCCGACGCCGAACCGCCCCGCCGCGCCGCTCTCGTCCCGCTTGCCCGAGGCACGCAGCGTGGACAGGCTCTGCACGCCGGTGGCGTCGAGCGGGGCGCCGGTGTTGGCGGCCGTGAGCACGTCGCCGCGCAGCGTCAGCCGCAACACCCCTGGCACACCCGCCCGCAGCGCCGCGTCGGCGGCGTTCTGGGCGAGCTCGACGATCAGCCGATCGCGGTAGCCGCCGAGCGCGAAGTCCTCCTCGGCGTTGGCGTCCTCGCGGAACCTGGCCGGCGAGGCCGTCCATGCGGCCAGGACGGCGGCTCGCATCCGGTCACAGCCAAAGGTGTCGGTCATCGATCACGTCCAGTGTTGAGGAGTAGGGGGCCAGGGTAGGTTAGCGGCCCTGGCCGACAACGATCTCCGTTTCGCCCCGCCCAAACGGGACATCCAGGGCTGCCCAGCCAAGCCGCACGACGCCCGCCCGTGCGCACCGGGTTGTGACCCGCATCGCCACCGGCCGGGCGCGAACCGCCGACCGGAGGTGAGCCGCCGATCGGAGGTGAGCCGGGGGCGGTCCGGGCGATGGGTGCAGTGGGCGGGTCAGGAGTGGCCAAGCTCCTCGGAGGCCGACTCGTCGACCGAACCCGCCGCTTCCTCCTCCTCCATCAGGTCATATCCCAGGTCGTCAAGGATCGGGATGGCCTGCTCCACAGGCGGCGGCAGGACCGCGGCCTCGGAATGGGCGCCGCAGCCGTGGTCGGCGGCGACCACCTTGCCGTCGTCCGGCGCGTATTCATTGGTGCAGACCCCGAACATCTGCCGCAGCGAACCCGCGAGCAGCCAGTAAAACCCGCAGGTGGAGCATTGCGCGGGAGCGGCGTGTGCGATCGGTGTGTGCGGCCCGTGCTCGCCCGAGTGCCAGCGTCTGGCTGCCCGGTCCTTGCCAATGGCCGAGAGCACACGGGCTCGGCCCAGGCCGTACTCGAAAACCGCCTGGTGGTCGGCGTCGCCGCCGGCTTCGGTGAAACCGGGCGCGAGTCTGTCGTCGTCTTCCGGGGTGGGCAGCAGGTCACCCACGCCGAGGTCGCCGGGACGCAGGCGCTCGCTCCACGGCAGCCATTCGGGGGCGAGCAGCGCTCCCGAGCCGGGCAGCAGAACGACCTCGCTCACCGTGACCTTCTTGGCGCGCGAGGCACGCGTGACCGTGACGGCCCAGCGCCAACCGTGGTAGGCCCGGTCGAGGCAGGCGAAATAGTGGGTGACGATCCGGTCGCCCTCGCTCTCGAAGCCGAGGTGCTCGCCTGGTCGACCCGGGCGCGCGAGCTCCTCAGCCGCGGCGCGCGCCAGATCGACCGCGGCCGCACAGGCCTCGTCGGGAGCGGAGACGCGGGCCCTGGTGCGGCTCATTGGGCCGCCTCCGGCGAAAGGTGCTGTTCGCTCACACTTCATTCTCACCCATGACCGGACCTGGACGGGCACACAACGGGGGATCCTCCGCCGACTCGGTGGAGTAATCGGGTAAGACTTGTAGGCGTGGAGGGTGGCTGGGAGCGGGCTCGTCAGATCACGCGGCGCGTAGGGCGTGGAGTCGCCGACGCGGGTCGCGTGACCGCGCGCGCCGGAAAAGCCACGGCCAGCGGCACCGCGCGGGCCGGCAAGGCCACTGCCAAGGGTGCGCATAAAGTCGGCAAAGCGACGCGCCGGCTCACCTACGCCAATGGCGCGGGCCGCACCGGGCTCGGCCGGCTGATCGAGCTGTCGGCCGGCAACAGCGCCAGTGACGCGCTGGTGACGGTGGCGCTGGCGAGCACGGTGTTCTTCGGCGTGCCCGTCGGCGAGGCCCGCGGCTCGGTCGCGCTCTACCTGGTCATCACGATGTTGCCGTTCGCGCTGCTGGCGCCGTTCGTGGGGCCGATACTCGACAAGTTCAGGTCGGGGCGGCGCTATGTGATGGCGGGCACGTTGTTCGGGCGGGGCCTGCTGTGCTTCGCGATGGCCGCGGCGGTCGGTCCCGGCGACCTGCCGACGTTGTTCATCGGGGCGCTGGGCGTGCTGGTGTTGTCGAAGGCGTACAACGTGTCACGGGCGGCGATCATGCCGAACGTGCTGCCCGCCGACATCACGCTGGTGTCGGCGAACGCGCGGGTGGCGCTGTTCACGCTGGTCGCGGCGGGGGCCGCGGTGCCCATCGGGGCGGGCATGACCGCGTGGCTGGGCAGCGCGGCGGTGCTGCGCATCGCGATGGTGGCCTTCCTGCTGCTCGGCGTCGCCGCCGTACGCCTGCCGCGCCACGTCGACTCCCCTGACCTGGAGGAAGAGGGGGCCCAGCCGTCCCGCTGGCGCACCCTGTTCAACGTCGGCCCCGCGGTCGCCGAGGCGGTCTGGGCGAACGTGGCCATCCGCGTCTTCTCCGGCTTCCTGCTGTTCTTCCTGCTGTTCCTGGTGCAGGACAAGGCGGTGCCGTGGCTGGCGGTGAACCAGGCGTGGGCGCAGGATCCGTTCTTCGACATCCCCAAGACGATCGCGCTGCTGGCGGCGGCGGCGGGGCTGGGTGGCCTGGTGGGCGCGGCCGTGGCCAACTGGACGCGTAACCACGCCCCTCAGCTGATCGTGCTGGTCACGCTGGCCGTGACGGTCGCGACGACCATCGTGACCGCGATCTTCTTCGGGCTGTGGGCCGCGCTGGCGATCTCCTTCGTCACGGCGTTCGCACAGGAATTGGGCAAGCTCGCGCTCGACGCGATCGTGCAGCGGGAGATCGGCGAGGAGGTGCGCTCGTCCACGTTCGGCGTGGTCGAGGCGGTGCTTCAGCTCGCCTGGGTGTTCGGCGGCCTGGTCGGGCTGGTGCTCTCGCTGGCCCAGAGCAGCCTGGCCGGGCTGATCACGCTGGCCGTCGCGCTGACCGCCGCACTCGGCTGGCTGCTGATCGCCAGGAGGAAGCGGGTACGCGCCACCAAGGCCAAGCTGGCCAGGCAACGGGCCGAGGCCGAGACGGATGAGCAGGACCCGCGGTGGCCCCAGCCGCATGACCACGACCCGCGACCGGCGGAGACGGATGACCACGATCAGCGGCGAGGCGACACGCTGGACTCGACCAAACCGCTGACCAACCCCTTCGGCTGAGCAACTCGCGGTCAGGCCGCGGCCGGTGACCCACCCGCGGCCTCGGTTCGGCCCTTACGCGTCGAGGTCGTCGGCGACGGCCCTCAGCACCTGCGCGATCTTCTTGGCATGCGCCGCGTCCGGATGCTTGCCCCGCTGATACGAGGTCGAGATCTCATCGAGCAGCTTGATCAGATCCTCGACGATGACGACCATCTCGTCCGGCTTCTTCCGCTTGGCCTTGGGCTTGGGCTTGGCCAGGGTCGGCGGCTGCTCCAGGATCCTGACGGAGAGCGCCTGCTGGCCGCGGCGGCCCTCGGCCACCCCGAACTCGACCTTTTGGCCGGGCTTGAGCGGGCCTGCGCCTGTGGGCAGCGCGGAGGAATGCACGAAGACCTCACCGCCGTCGTCGCGGGTGAGGAAGCCGAAACCCTTGTCGGCGTCGTACCACTTGACCTTGCCACTCGGCACAGGAGGACCTCGTTCAAACAGTCGAAAAGCTGGATGGATGTAGGTTATGCCCCGATGAGCGCTGGAGCGAGCGCATAAAGGCCGGTGAATTACCGGAGTTCGTCGCGCTGGGACCAACCGGTGAAGGTTTTTCACCGCACCTCGCGAGCTTGCAGGACGAAGATTGCTTTGACGAGTTGACCTGCACGTAGCGGGCAACAGCGGAGTTTGCGCAGGATGCGCCAGTTCTTCAGGACGGCATTCGCGC
>NZ_JBQQBQ010000028.1:0-118614 GCF_052245915.1 Nonomuraea sp. 10N515B | reverse complement strand
CATCGGAGTCACCAGAGGAGGACACCCCCTCAAACTACGAACACAGCCCCGCAACACCCCGACTCATCCAGAAACCGGCGCGTCTACCCCAAACCCGACACGATCAACGACGAGCCTGAATGGATACGCGCGGCCTCTACGATGAGGGCGGCAGCCGCTCTCGATCTTGTACTCTTCACACAGACATGATCACGAGCGGCTGCTCTTATTGTGCCGACCTCCCGTTACAAGACCGCATCGGTGCAGAGCGCATCAGCCCAGCTCACACTGCGATTGGCGGCTGCCGTACTAGACGCCCAGCTCAGCGGACGGCATGAATGGATTGCTCTCCTCTTGCCCGCAGACAGCGTCAAAATGGCATTAATCACCCATAAACTATGTCTTCCTGACATTCCCCCTGATTGATGAATTCCGGTTGTTTATAAGGATGCGTTGGGCCATGTACCGGGATTGGCTGGTGTGCTTGACTCCTGCCTTGTAACCACACCCTCCGGGAGGGGGCATGGGGGAGTTCGTCGGGATCGATCCCCGCGGGGCAGATCAGCTGATCCGCCAGATGGAGACCGGCAAGGACATCCTGGGCCGTACCCGCCACGGCCTTGAAGCGGCCATCGCCGAGGCCGGCGCGTCGTGGACCGGTACGCAGGGGGTGACCGCCATGCATCGGTCTTGGGCGTTCTTCGACGACACGCAGCGGGACCTGAAATGGCGCGTGGACACCCTCAAGCAGATGGTTCAGACGGGGGGAAACGGCTCGCTCAGTGGGGTGTTCACGTTCAACAGCGAAGAGGAGGCTGTCCGCCAGGGGAAAGCCGACGCGGCGTCGATCGCGGGGGCGCTCAAGCAGCATGAGATCGAGAACTCACCGGAGAGTTGGCGCAAGGTGACCGCTGCCGCGGGGGCGACCAAGCAGAAATTGAACGATCCCGCGTATGCCGCCGCGTTGCTGTCCGCTCTCGGACCGGACAAGTTCCGCGCGCTGTTCATGCACTGGATGAAGAACAAAGGTCCGGCCATGGACAAGGGAGTGCCACCCAACACTCTCAAGGAGGGGAAGGAGGCTCTTGGCCCACTGGCCGAGGCATACGCCAACGCCGAACGCGCGGGAAGACTAGGTGAGGAGTGGGGCGAGAACTTCATCAAGACGACTCAGCCCGGCGTGTTGACGGCGCTGGTCGCGATGTCCAAGCCATCGACCAGGCTCCTTAATCAGGTGGCGCTTCGGGTGCTTGGCCGGCCACTGACCGCAGATCTCCCGACAAGCCAGAACTGGAATCTGAACGCGCTGATGGACGCGTACGACGCTAATCCGCAGGCGTTACAGACGCTGCTGGCCGAGAACAAGGATGCTGCGGGCTGGCTATTGCATCCGCAGCGCGCCCGGCAAAGTGGCATCCCCGACTTCGAGAAGAAGATGGCCGGCGTTCTGGACAAGGCATTGCGACCTGGCGCGGGAGTGGACAGCGTGCGCGAACGGGCGTGGTTCAACATCATTCGGGGGATGGGTGCCGAGGACAGTCCGTGGATCGGAGGCTCGTGGGGCACGCTCAAGGACTCGCCGATCAGCGAGACCCTCGCCAAGAATGTCGTGCCCTATCTCGACCAGTTCGCCCGCGGACAGTCCAAGCGCGACTCACCGGAGCTGACCCGGCTGTTCCCCCGGGCGCCCTGGGACGGCCTCGACCCTGACTCCGCGTCCCGGTTCATGGGCGGCCTCATGCAGGACAAAGACGCGGCGAACACGTTGATGAAGGCGATGCAGAACTACACCGCTGGGATGGACATCGGCCGGTTCAGACCGTTCGGTGACGAAGCCATCCAGCGTGAGTTCACTTCCCGCGCCGCGCTCGCCGGAGGGGCGGCCAATCTGTTGCTGAGCGGCTCGGCTCATGCGGAATGGACCGACGATGAATATGCGGACTGGCTCGCAGGGGTCGCACTGATACCTGTCTCCTGGCTCTCCAACAAATACTGGCCCATCGAAGACGCCACGACGGCCACCGGCCGTGACGTGGCGCTGGATGAGGCTAAGGACGGCCTCAAGGGAATGATCACCGATTACCTCGACAAGAAGACCCCGGCCACGGCTGCGACCGTCGCGGACAGCATCGTTCAGCAACAGGTCGAGTGGATAAACGAATCGCTGGCCCAGCATGGTCAGAAGCCGTTGACAGAGGAGCAACTGAATGAGGTACGGATGGCGATCCGCGGGAGACTCTACGACGGCTTGAAGGACGCCTTGGAAGCGAGAGGAGGCTGAGCATGACCATTCTCCCAGCCAAGGCCAGTTGCTCCAGCAGGCCGCCGAGAAGGAACAGCTCGCCGCCGACCTGACCCGGTACGCCGCACAACTGGCCGAGGTGTTTGCCGGCATGCTGGCTAGGCCGCAAGGTGCCGATGCGTTCTGGAAGGGACCGGCTGCGGACCGCTTCATCACGCAGGCCGCACAGTTGGCTCGTGAGGTCGATCTGCTCCGGGACGACTGCGTATCCACCGCCGACCGTCTCCGCAAGCAGGCTCAGGCCGCGCGTGCCGAGGCCACCCAGATGCCCACCTAAAGAGATCGCTAGCCGTCCCGTTCGTAACAGCTGGTCTTGCCCACGATCATGATGTGCGGCTTCTGCCCATTGCGTACGGTCACAAAGAAGGTGATGCCGGTCTGTGGGTTTTGCAGGACAGCAACGCCGAGGTTCTCGTCACCAAGATCGGCATTGTCCACAATCTTGTTGTAGCCGCGCAGCCTTAGCCAACTCGCCATCAAGCCGGCCACGTTCGATGGTGAGTGGACGTACGGGGGGCCGGTGAGGTCGCCCTGCGCGCGGAAGAACCGCTGGACCTGGCCCTTCAAGCACCCCAGTTCGCTTTCCCGGTCCGCTCTTTCGGTCGCGGCGGCGGACCCAGTCGCGGCCAACTCCCTTGAGGCGAGCAATTTGTCGCCGTCTGCGACGAGTTGCTTGGTCGCCTCGTCCAATGTCGGTATGTCGGCGTCCCCTGAGCAGCCCGTCAGCGCGATGAGCGAGACGAGCATCGCGGCGGCCGATAACTTGCGGGCACCCTGGCGCACGCCCCGGACACTACCTAACCCCCACCCCGGCGTACACCTCATATGCGTGCACGCTATGCACCGGGACTTGGGCACGTATTTGGCACGATCACCCGTAGACGATCAGTGCCAGCCGGACAGCGCCGGACAGATGAAAAAGCCTCTGACCGCTGTTTCCACTGGTCAGAGGCGCTTTGCTGCTGGTCGAACCTGGTGCCCCCGGCAGGATTCGAACCTGCGGCACCCGCTTTAGGAGAGCGGTGCTCTATCCCCTGAGCTACGGAGGCGGACTCTCGTAAGCCTAGCGAAAGTCTGGCACTGCGTGGGACGTAGGTCTGGGAAGAGTTTGGCGGGGTGGGTTATGGGTGCTCTGAGCTGCGGTAAAGGCATGACAAGTGATCAGATTCGTGAGTGTCCACCGTGGATAGCGTCTGCCTGTGACCAGGAGGCGGTGCAGGCAGGTGCGGCGGCGGCCCGTTGTGTTGTTCGGGGCGTTGCTGGCGCCGGCGATCCTTGCCGGCGGATTGCTGGTGGGCCAGGCGCGGGGGCTCGAGGATGGTGTCGTGTCCGCTGGTATGGCGGGTGGCGGCGGTGGGAGGGAGCTGGTGTTCGGGCCGAGGCTCGTGCCCGCGCCGGCTGGTCCTGATCGTATGTACGAAGCTGTTGTGCCGGCGCCGGTGAGGGTGGTGGCGAAGGAGCCCCGGGGCGGGGACGAGGATGTCGCTGCCGAGCCTGCTCCGCCGTCTGTTGGCGAGGAGCCCTATACGCCTGCTCCTGTGCAGCCCTGGGATGGGTGTCCGGCGGCGTGGGTGGACACCTGGTTGTGGGAGCTGTGCCGGCAGGAGGAGCAAGTAGGCACTCTGGGGTTTGCCGACAGTTTCATGCCCGGGCTTTGAGGTTGCTGGGTTAGACCTCTTGGTCGGCTGCTGTGGGTCCCGGGGTGGATGGCGGTGGGCAGGTGCACGCTTGGTACGGCGCACGGTACGCGGGTTGCAGGGATGAGGGGGCCATTCTTGGGGGCGGGTGGGTGGTTGCGCCGGTCCGGAAGCGAGGGCTCCAGGTGATGGGCTGGGGTGGGGTTATGGCTGGTTGTGGGGGGTGGCTGTGGAAAGTGGGCTTTTTGTCTCATAACAGCTCCCCGGAGTTCGGTCCGGACACTCTGGGTGCTGTAGTAACGTGCGTGCCTGACCCAGGTAACGAGTTTGCATACGGAGGAGTCGAACGTGCCAGCCCCTCGATCAGTGGGTCTGATCGCGGTCGTCATGGCGGTGGTGGCTTCTCTTTTGGTGCCTGCTGCGGCGGGTCAGGCTCAAGCTCAGGTTCGGGGCTCGGCCGATCGGCAGGCACGTGCTCAGGAACTGCGGGATCCGAGCGACCTTAGAGAGCTCAGGAAAGAGGCTGAGCGGTCGGCCAAGGAGCTCGAAGAGGCCACCAAGGCTCTAGAGAACCGGCGGAGCACGATCGCGGCCTCCGAGAAGGAGCTCAAGACCAAGCTGACCGCGCTGCAGGAGTTGGAGCGACGGCTCACGGTGATGCGGCAGCCCGTGTCACAGATGGTCGAGTTGTTGTACGAGCAGCCGATCGCGGCAGGAGGGGTCCTGCCGTTCATGGCCGAGGGGGCGGATGAGGGGACCCTGCGGGCCTTGTCCGATGCCACCCAGATGGTCGCAGTGCGGCAGCAGGCTGTTGAGCAGACCAGTGCGCTCTACAAGGAGACCGAGCGGCTGGCGGCCGAGGCTCAGGAGCTCCGGGCCGGCAACCTGCTGGCGGAGGCGCAGTTGGCGGCCGAGGTCGATACGTTGCGGCAGCGGTCGGACAAGATCGTGAAGTCGTTGACCGCGGCCTTGGTGAAGCTGGGCATCAAGATCGACAAAGTGGGGCGGGCGGCGCTGGGGTGCGATCCGTTGCGGGCGGCGACGGCTGGGGACTTTCCCAACGGGCTCATCCCCAAGGGCATGCTCTGTCCGTTGCAGCAGAAGGGGTTCAGTCTGCGGGCTGACGCCACCATAGCGTTCGTGAGCTTGAACGAGGCCTATCGCAAGCGGTTCGGGAAGCCCATTTGCGTTACCGACGCCTACCGGAGCCTGGCTGCGCAGCAGTCCATTTACTATCGGCGGCCGGGGTTCGCCGCCGTGCCGGGGCGGAGTAACCACGGGCTGGGGCTGGCTGTGGACCTGTGTGGTGGGGTGGAGAGATCGGGCTCCAGCGAGTTCGTGTGGATGGAGCGGAACTCCAAGAAGTATGGGTGGTTCCATCCGTCGTGGGCCTACAGCAGCCCCTTCGAGCCGTGGCATTGGGAGTATGACCCCAAGATGGATTCGCTGCTCTAGCAATCGCTGGTAGCTCCGTCTCTGTAGCGTCCTCGAGCTCTTCGATTGCTGGTTGTCAGGGTGCCGTGATGAGGGTGATCGAGAGGCGGGCGCTTGCTTGGGCGGCGGCCAGTTCTGCTGCTTGGGTCGGGGTGGTCGCCAGGACGACGAGGGCGCCGTGGTTGTCGTCTTCTTGCCGGTCTGCGGTTGTGATCACTCTTACGTCTTCTGCGATGGTGCGGGCCGGGTGGGTGTCCTCCCAGGCTGCCAGGACGTTGATCCTGGAGCCGGGGGAGAGGAGTTTCGCCGCTTCCGGGTCGGAGATGCGTACGGGAGTGGCGACCATGCCTGGTGAGAGGCGGTAGGAGTCCAGGAGGCGGGCGTCCGTCAAGGGCTCGCCTCTGCGCATGGGGGAAGTCAGGTAGCGGCCGGCTGCGGCCGTTGTCGTGCGTACGGCGCCGTCTGGGGGGTGGTTGATCGGGACCGGGTGGAGGTCTGACGGGGTCAGGGGGCCGGGGAGGAGGTCGCGGGTCGCCACCAGGACCGTGGTGGGTGGGGATGGGCGGGTGGCGAGATAGGCGGATATGACGGCTATGGCGGCGAGCGTTGCCGCCGCGAGGCGGCGGCGACGGCCGTAGCGGTTGAGCCAGGATTGGATCACGGTAGGTCGAAGGGGAGCTTGAGGCCGTCCAGGGTCGAGCCGCAGGGGCACGTGGGCTCTTCGGGCAGGGCTTGCACGGTTTCCGACACCAGCGTGCGCATGCGGGTGACGTTTTGGGCGAAGAACTCGAGGACCTCGTCATGTGTCACGCCCTGGCCCGCCTCCACCCCGGCGTCGTGGTCGGTCACCAGGCAGAGGGACGTGTAACACAGGGCCAGCTCGCGGGCCAGGACCGCCTCGGGGAAACCGGTCATGCCGACGATCGACCAGCCGTTGGCCGCGAACCACTGCGACTCTGCCCGGGTGGAGAAGCGCGGGCCCTCGATGACCACCAGCGTGCCGCCGTCGACGGTTTCCCAGTCGCCTGTGCGGGCTGCTCCTACGGCCACCGCTCGGCCCGACGGGCAGTAAGGGTCGGCGAACGCGACGTGGACGGCGCCGTCTATGTCGTAATAGGTCTGGACGCGGCCTGAGGTGCGATCTACCAATTGGTCGGGGATGACCATGGCGCCCGGGCCGTATTCGGCTTGCAGGGAGCCTACGGCGCTTGGCGCGAGCACTTGGCGGACGCCGAGCGAGCGCAGGGCCCAGAGGTTGGCGCGGTAGGGGATGCGGTGCGGCGGGAAACGGTGATCTCGGCCGTGGCGGGGGATGAAAGCGACGGAACGGGAGCCGATGCGTCCGACCGTGACGACGTCGCTGGGAGGGCCATAGGGGGTGGCTAGCTCGATTTCCTCGGCATCGTCGAGGAGTGAGTAGAAGCCTGAGCCTCCGATGACGCCTATGTCTGCGCGAGTGACCATGGCGCTGAGAGTAGTCGGATGGGGGCTGGGTGTGGGTCGGCCGAACGGTGTTCTGTGGATAACTCCGAGCGCTCCGGGTCCCCAGTGCCACGTGCCCAGGCGATCGCAGCTGGCAGCCTGCCCCCGGGGCGCCGCGCCTAGCGCCAGACGACGTCGTCGAGGAAGGTTTCGATGGCCGTCAGTACCTGGCCGAGAACCTCGCCGGATCCGCGCAGCGGCCCCGGCACCATCATGCCGTGGTCGGCGTCCGCGACCTCCAGGACGTGCGGCGTCAGCTCCCGCGCCAGCGCCCCGTCCCAGTAATCGTCGCCGGTTCCGCCGACCAGGAGGAACGGCTCCGTGGCCCGGCTAAGTGGCTCCGCGCACGCGGGCATCGTCAGCAAGGGCGTCAGCCAGACGGCCGGAAGGGCGCGGGCGGCGGCAACGCCGGCGCCGTACGAACCGAGTGACTTGCCGATCAGCACAGGCGTGGGGGAGGAGGGCAGCTTTTCCACGACGGAGGTCACCTGATCGTGGACCCAGGGCCAGTTGTCCACCATGGGGCGGTCTTCCGGCGGCGTCCACCAGATCAGTTCCAGCTTGGCGCCCCGCCGGGCGGCGACCGCGCTCGCGTAGGCCAGGAGGCCTGAGTACGGGCCGCCCCTACCGCCGGGGATGATCACGGCTTGCCGGTCCGGCCCGCCCTCTCCCATCCCGGAAAGGGGGCCGCTCAGTTGGAGGCGGCGGCGGGAGCCGGGGTGGTGGAGGAGCTGGAAGAGTCCGAGGAGGACTTGCTCTCCGACGACTTCGACGACCCGTTGGAGGATGACCCGTTGGAGGACGCGGTCGACGAGGGGGACGACGTGCGGTTGTCGGTCCGGTAGAAGCCCGAGCCCTTGAACACGATGCCCACCGCGGAGAACACCTTCCGCAGGTTGCCCTGGCAGGCCGGGCACACGGTCAACGCGTCGTCGCTGAACTTCTGAACGACCTCGAGCGGCTCACCGCAGTCGTTGCAGGCGTACTGGTAAGTCGGCACGCGGCTCCTCCTTCAGAGTCTGGCACTCCGGCGTTGCGACTGCTAATGGTAACCGATTAGGTCAAACGCCTATTCCAATCCCCGCTCTCCGTACCAGCCGGCCAGCTTGCCGCTGCGGCTGACCGCCCGCAGGCGGCGTTCGACCTGGTCGCGGCACGAGGCGGTGGTGACGATGAGGAGCTGGTCGTTCACCCTGACCCGGGTGGTGCTGGCGGGCACGAACGATTTGGACTCGCGGACGATCAGCGTCACCTGGGCGCCGGCCGGCAGGCGCAGTTCGAAGATCTCCACGCCGTGCAGGCGCGAGCCGGGCGGCACGCGGACCTGCAGCAGGTCCGCCTTGAGCTCCTCCAGCGGCGCGGCCTCCACCGCGAGATCGTGTGCTTCGGCGGGGGCGCCCACTCTGAGCAGCCGGGCCGCAAACGGCAGCGTCGGCCCCTGGAGCAGGGTGAACACGATGACGATCACGAAGACCTGGTTGAAGATCTCCTTGGAGTAGTCGACGTCGGCCGCCCAGGGGATGGTCGCGAGCACGATCGGGATCGCGCCCCGCAGCCCGGCCCAGGACAGGAACGCCTGCTCGCGCCAGCTCACCCAGCCCAGTTTCAACGCCCACGACAGCAGGGAGCTGACCAGTACGGAGAGCGGGCGGGCCAGGAGCACCAGGACGGTGCCGGTGATCAGGCCGGGTACGACGGCCGACGGCATCTCCTTGGGGCTGGCCAGCAGACCCAGCATGACGAACAGCCCGATTTGCGCCAGCCAGGCGGCGCCCTCCGCGAAACCCCTGGTCGCCGCCCGGTGCGGCAGCCGCGAATTGCCGAGGATCAGCGCTGACAGGTAGACGGCCAGGAAGCCGGAGCCGTGCAGCAGCACCGCGCCGCCGTACGAGACGAAGGTGAGCGCGAGGACGGCGATGGGGTAGAGGCCGGAGGCGGGGAGCGCGACGCGGCGCAGAGCGTACGCGCCCGCCGGGCCGACGGCGAGGCCGATCGCCGCGCCGATGATCAGCTCGACGGAGGTCTCGAGGAGGAACGTTCCCAACGTCGGCGACGAGTTCGACGCCCCGCTGAGCAGCACCACGGCGATCACGGTCGGGGCGTCGTTGAAGCCGGACTCCGCCTCCAGAGCGCCGGCCAGCCGCGGCGGCAGCGGCAACCGCCGCAGGACGGAGAAGACGGCCGCCGCGTCCGTGGAGGCCAGCACCGCGCCGAGGATCAGCGCCGCGTTCGGGCCGAGGCCGAGCAGTCCCTGTGCGGCCAGCGCCACCACGACGATGCTGACCGTCACGCCCACGGTCGCCAGCACCAGGGCCAAGGGGACCGAACGCCGTACGTGGGACCAGTTTGTGGTGAGTCCGCCCTCGGCCAGGATCACGGCCAGCGCGGTCAGGCCGATTTGCTGCGCCACGTGCGGGTTGTCGAAAAGGATCCCGAACCCGGATTCCCCCAGGAGCAGACCGAAGCCCAGGTACACGAGCAGACTGGGCAGACCCATGCGATGCGCGACACGTACGGACGCAATGGCCGCGATGACGATGACAGCACCAAGAAGGAGCCAGATCTCAAGCGTCATCTGGCCCCCTCTCGTACTTTCGTTCACATAAGACTAGTGAGTCCCGCTGGTGTCATGGCATAGCGGACTCGTCGATCGTGCGGCTCCGCGGGGATGCCGTCGATCAGCTCGCCATCGTGCAGCAAAGCCACCGTTGGCACGTTCGGGCCGACCCTGGCCAGGGCACGATCGTACGAGCCGCCGCCGCGGCCGAGGCGCACCCCCGTACGCCGGTCGACCGCCAGCGCGGGCACGATCACCAGCGCGGCCGTGCGGATGGCGTCGACGCCGCGGCGTGCGTCGACCGGCTCCATGATCCCGAAGCGTCCCGGCGCCAGTGTGTCCGGCCCGTCGTACACTGCCCAATCCAGGTCATAGTCGTCACGCAGGACGGGAAGGATCACCGTGGCGCCGTGTTTCCACAGAGCGAACACGAGCCCGTGCGTATCCGGCTCCACCCCTGTTGACCAGTAGCAGGCCACCAGGCCGGCCATCTGGACCCACGGCTGCTCGAGCAGCGTTTCGCGGACCTTGATGGCGTTTGCTCGCAACTGCTCGGGGGAGAGTGAGTTACGCGCCGCGATCAGCTCGCGGCGCAGGTTCGACTTGTCCACAGGTCCCTCCACTAGGGTCTACTCATGGCTGACTTCGACCCTGTGACGAAAGCCGTCGTGCCCGCCGCGGGTCTGGGCACCCGGTTCCTCCCGGCGACCAAGGCGACACCCAAGGAGATGTTGCCCATCGTCGACAAGCCCGCGATCCAGTATGTCGTCGAGGAGGCCGCCTCCGCCGGGCTGCTCGATGTGCTCATGGTCACCGGCAAGAACAAGCGCTCCATCGAGGACCACTTCGACCGCGCGTTCGAGCTCGAGGGGGCCCTGGAGGCGAAAGGCGACGAGCATCGGCTGTCCCAGGTCCGTGAGCCCGCCTCGCTGGCGACGCTCCACTATGTGCGGCAGGGCGAGCCGAAGGGGCTCGGCCACGCGGTGTTGTGCGCCAAGCAGCACGTCGGTGACCACCCGTTCGCCTGCCTGCTCGGCGACGACTTGATCGACTATCGCGACCCGCTGCTCAAACGCATGATAGAGGTGCGCGACACGTTCGGCGGCAGCGTGATCGCGCTGATGGAGGTGCCCAAGGAGCAGGTCTCGCTGTACGGCGTCGCGACCATCGAGGCCACCGCCGAGGACGACGTCGTGCGGGTGACCGATCTGGTGGAGAAGCCGCCGGTCGACGAGGCGCCGTCCAACTGGGCCATCATCGGGCGTTATGTGATCGATCCCGCGGTGTTCGAGGTGCTGGAGGACACTCCGCCGGGGCGCGGGGGCGAGATCCAGCTCACCGACGCGCTGCGCACGCTCGCGGCGCGTGGCTCCCATGAGGGTGGCCCGGTGCACGGGGTGCTGTTCAGGGGGCGGCGGTACGACACCGGGGACAAGCTGGATTATTTGCGGACCGTGGTGAAGTTCGCGGCGGATCGGGAGGATCTGGCCCCCGAGTTCGTGCCGTGGTTGCGGGAGTTCCTCGATGAAATCGGTTGACGCGCATCTGGCCGAGATCCTGGCCACCGTGCGTCCTCTGGCGCCGCTGGAGCTCGAGCTGGAGCAGGCGCTGGGGGCGACGCTGGCCGAGGAGGTGTCGTCGCCGGTGCCACTGCCGCCGTTCGACAACTCGGCCATGGATGGCTATGCCGTGCGATCGGCGGATATCACCGACCTTCCGGTGAGGTTGCCGGTGATCGACGACGTGGCGGCCGGGTCTCATGAGCTGAGGGCCGTGGGGCCGGGGCACGCCGTACGCATCATGACCGGGGCCCCCGTCCCGGCCGGCGCCGATGCCGTGGTGCCGGTGGAGTGGACGGACGGGGGGACGGTCTCGGTGACGATCGACCGCCCCGTGCAGGAAGGCAACGCGATCCGCCGGGCGGGGGAGGACGTGCAGGCCGGCGAGGTCGTGCTCAAGACCGGCACGGTGATCGGGGCGGCGCAGCTGGGGATCATCGCCGGGGTGGGGCGGCGTCGGGTGCTGGCGCGGCCGCGGCCTCGGGTCGTCGTCATCTCCACCGGCGCCGAGCTGGTGGAGCCGGGCGGGCAGCTGGCGCCCGGGCAGATCTGGGATTCCAACAGCTTCACGTTGACGGCCGCGGTACGGGAGGCGGGCGCGGAGGGGTTCCGCGCGGGCTCCGTCGGGGACGATCCCGCCGTGCTGCTCGACCGGCTCGACACCCACCTGGTGCGGGCCGATGCGATCATCACCAGCGGCGGGGTGTCGATGGGGGCCTACGAGCCGGTCAAGGAGGCTCTGTCGCCGCTGGGCACCGTACGTTTCGAGAAGGTCGCCATGCAGCCGGGGATGCCGCAGGGGTTCGGCGTCCTGGGTGAGGACGAGGTGCCGATCTTCGCCCTGCCCGGCAATCCCGTGTCGTCTTATGTCTCTTTCATGCTGTTCGTACGTCCTGCGCTCGCCAAGATGCGCGGGCTGCCCGGCGGCCCGCCGGAAGCGGTGACCGCCTACGTCACCGGCCCGCTGCGCTCGCCCGCGGGGCGGCGGTCCTACCTGCGGGGCGTGCTCGCCTCCGACGGCACCGTGTCGCCGGTGCACGGGCAGGGCTCGCATCAGCTGGCCGCCTTGGCTTCGGCGAACGCGCTGATCGTGGTGCCCGAGGACGTGACCGAGGTGCCCGGTGGCACCGAGGTGGAGGTGATCCGGCTGTGAGAGGGCGAAGCCGGCACAGCGGCATGCTCACCGGACCGGCGAGGAGGGGTCTATGAGCGAGCTGACGCACATCGACGAAACGGGCGCCGCGCGCATGGTGGACGTGTCCGCCAAGGACGTGTCAGCGCGTAGTGCCGTGGCCACCGGCCGGGTGCTGCTGTCGGCCGAGGTGGTCGCGTTGCTGCGGTCGGGGGAGGTGCCCAAGGGAGACGCGCTGGGGGTGGCGCGGATCGCGGGGATCATGGGGGCGAAGCGGACTCCTGATCTCATTCCGCTCTGTCATCCGATCGCGTTGCATGGGGTGAAGGTCACGCTGGACGTCGAGGACTGGGGCGTGGCGATCACGTGCCGGGTGAAGACGGCCGACCGCACCGGCGTGGAGATGGAGGCGCTGACGGCCGTCTCGGTCGCGGCGCTGGCCCTGATCGACATGGTCAAGGCAGTGGATCCGGGCGCGGTGATCACCGACGTGCGGGTGGAGGAGAAGCTGGGCGGGAAGACCGGCCGCTGGACGAGGGAGCCGGAGGGCTGATGCGGGCACTGGTGATCACCGTGTCGAACCGGGCGTCCGCCGGGATTTATGCCGATAAATCAGGACCATTGCTGGTCGAGCTGCTCCGCGACGACGCCGGGTGCGAGGTCGTCGACGGCCCGCTGGTGGTGCCGGACGGTGACCCCGTCGAGGCGGCGCTGCGCAAGGGGCTGGCGGGCGGCTACGACGTCATCGTGACCACCGGGGGGACCGGGCTGACGCCGATGGATCTGACGCCGGAGATCACCGCCCGGGTGATTTCCCGGGAAATTCCCGGCATCGCCGAGGCGATCAGGATGGCGAACCGCGACAAGGTCCCGACCTCCGTCCTGTCCCGTGGGCTGGCCGGTCAGGCAGGCAACACCTTGATCGTGAACTTGCCCGGATCGTCCGGTGGCGTACGCGATGGCGTGGCCGTACTCGCCCCGATCCTGCGGCACGCGGTCGACCAGATCGGGGGCGGCGATCACCCGCGCTGACCGTGATTCGGTGCGCACGTGGCGACATCATGCCCGATGGGGGGATGATGAGAGATGTGGATCGACTTCGTGGCTGGCCGGCGGCCCTCAACGAAGGCCCGGTAGGCCTCCGGCCGCTGCGGCTGAGCGACGTACGCGTGTGGCGCGAGACCAGGCTGCGCAATGCGGACTGGCTGCGTCCCTGGGAGCCGAGCAATCCTGAGACACCCCTGTTCAGGACCGGGCTCGGCCCCTACATCTCCATGGTCGGCACCCTGCGGCGCGAGGCCAGGCAAGGGCTGGCGCTTCCGTGGGTGGTCACGTACGAGGGACGCTTCGCGGGCCAGCTGACCGTGGGCGCGATCGTGTGGGGATCCGCCCGATCTGCCCAGGTCGGATA
The DNA here is from genome assembly GCF_052245915.1 of Nonomuraea sp. 10N515B. Lineage (NCBI taxonomy): Bacteria > Bacillati > Actinomycetota > Actinomycetes > Streptosporangiales > Streptosporangiaceae > Nonomuraea > Nonomuraea sp. 10N515B. The sequence continues at coordinate 105,121 of NZ_JBQQBQ010000028.1, read as the reverse complement.
CTGGATCGACGGCGCCCTGGCCGGCCGGGGGATCACCCCCACCGCCCTCGCCATGGCCGTCGACCATTGCTTCTTCACCACCGGATTGCATCGGCTAGAGGCGAACATCCGCCCCGAGAACCAAGCCAGCCGTAGGGTGGTTGAGAAGCTCGGATTCAGGGAAGAAGGCATTCGGCGTCGCCAACTCCACATTGACGGAGCCTGGCGCGACCATATTTGCTACGCGTTGACCGTCGAGGACGTGCCCGGCGGGCTGCTCGTGCAGTGGCGTCGCGCCCGCGAGTCGGCCGCTCGCGGGGGGTCTCCTGTCGAAGAGGTTTGACGATCTCGCGACACACCGCACCGAATGCTCGTCAATCAGAACACGCGGTCTTACGGTGCGTGACGTGAGCACATTGAAGACGCAACGAACCCACATGCGTCTTCGTGCTGCCCTCATACGGAGGTGGCCGTGAGCAGCGTCCTCCTCTACCTCGCCATTGTCGTCATGTGGCTGTGCGTCCTCATCCCGATGTGGCTGCGCAAGGACAAGACGAACCTCGCCGAGCTGGCCGAGCTCGAGGAGTACTACACCGGCGAGCACCAGCTGCCCGACCTCGACAACCTGGAGCCCCCGTCCATGGAGGGCTCCGATGAGGACGAGGGCGCGCCGCCGCCGCCGTCGTCGGAGGCCGAGAAGGTCGACGTCCGCCGGTTCCGGCTGCGGCGCCGCGCCATCATCGTCGCCCGCCGGCGCCGGCTGCTGTTCTTCACCACACTGCTGGTGCTGGCCTCGGTCGTCACGGCCGCGGTCCAGATGATCCCGTGGTGGGGGGTTGCGCCGTCCGTGGTCATCATGCTGGCGTACATGGGGTTCCTGCGGGTCGCCGTACAGGTGGACAGTGAACGCCGGGTACGGGCCCGCCAGGCGCGCGCTGAGCGACTGCGGCGGGCCCGCGAGCGCCGCCAGGTCGTCGAAGAGCCGCCGGCCGAGGTGATCGATCTTACGTCGCTGCACCAGGACGTGCTGTTCGACCAGTACGCCGAGCCGCCCAGGCGGGCGGTAGGGGACTGAAACGGTGGCGCGAGGACCCTCAAAGGTTTGCTAATCTGGTCGAGTCCTTGGGGATGTAGCGCAGTCCGGTAGCGCACTTCGTTCGCATCGAAGGGGTCAGGGGTTCGAATCCCCTCATCTCCACCCAGGGGGCCGTTCTTGAGACGGCTGGACTGAAGTTGACGGGATCCCGTCTGATCATCGCGATCGGGCGGGATCTTGTCGTTTCAGGGGTTTCCGAATCGGGTTCGTCCTGGTTTGGGCCCGTGGAGCAGGTGCCTGGGGAGGCCCGGGTGGTTTCAGGGCGCTGGTGGAGGTCGGAGTTCGCGTCGCTGGGCATGGCGATGCCGGCTCCGGGCTGGGTGTTGCGACAAGGTGATCTGAAGTGCGGGTTATGGGGCGGGTGGTGGCCTGCTTCGGCCCGTGAGCGGTGTGCGGTCGATGTGCTCTGCTGGGATCTGGAGGATGTCGGCGGGTGTGTCGGGCTCGTCTGGGGGCTGGTGGGTGTGGCGCCACTGGTCGAGGACGTGGTCGTTGGCGACGGTGACGAGCAACGCGACCAGGATGGTCTGGGCGACGCGGCCGTGGGCGAGCCGGTTCTTCGGATCAGCCAGGTCGAGGTCGTGGCCTTTGAGACGGCCGTTCAGCCTTCAGTCATCGCCCTGGCAGCGGAGTACGTCCCTCGCCACGAGGGGCTGAGGTAGGGCAGATCCTGGCGGAACTTGTCGAGGTGGCCGAGGTCGTCCTTGCGGACGGTGATGGTGTGCTGTTGGCAGATCCTCGGCAGTTCGCCGGTCTTGTGGTCGGGCTGTGGGGGAAGAATGCGAGGTTTGGCCGCGGGGTGGGCGGCTCGTTGCCGGGTGTCGGTGAGGTCGACCGCGGTGGGCCGGCTGGGGCCGCGCTGGTGGAGGCGGTCGAAGCGGGGGCAGGTCAGCGATGGGGAGGTGCCTGCTGCCGGGCACTGGAAGCGGACGGTGCCGTCGGTGTTCGGGCTCTGCTTGAGGCGCAGCAAGTACGGCTCTCGCGCGCTGATGAGCGCGGTGAGTTCTTCCGATGGGGTGCGGATGGCGGCGTCGTCCAGACCGGTGGTGGCCTGAGCGAGCCTGTCGGGCATCAGCGGGCAGGCCAGGGAGCCGTCGATGAGCAGGGCGCCGTGGGCGCTGCCCTGCACCCCTCGTTGATCCACTTTGTAGTCGAGTGCAAGTCGGTAGCCGAGTTCGCGTGCGGGTTGGGCGAAGTGGCCGGGCTGCTGGTCGGTGTATGCGCGGTCGACGACGGCGAACGCTGCGGGCAAGCCGAGGGTGGCCAGGGGCTTGAGGGTGGTGATGGCGTTTTCGCCGATGCGTTTGTGCGGGGTGTCGAGGACCAGGCCGAGCGCCAGTTGCGGGAAAGACCCGGAAACCGGGCGGGTGCGGGCGGCGACGGTGAGGGTGGCGCTGTAGCCGTACTCGGGTGGGCCGTTTCCGGCCGAGTGGTGCCAGCCTGCGGTGATCTCGGTGGCGGCGATCAGTTCGCCGGTGGAGCGGCGGACGTGGGGTGGGCGGGCGAAGACCGGGGTGGCGGTGGTGTCGATGCCGACGTCGCCGCGGAAGTGACGGAGGTAGCCCCGGCCTTTGGCCCAGCGCACCGGGGTGAGCACCAGTGCGGTGGCGATGTCCTGCAGCAGTTCCCGCTTGCGCGAGTGTGCTGGGTCGTCATCCTCCCATGCGGCGGCCAGCGTGTCGGCCTGGTGCTGGGGCAGGCGGGCGCGCCGATCGTGGCGGGCTGGATCCAGCACTGTGGTCAGCCGGTTGAAGGCCCGGTAGAAGCGGCGGGAGGAGGCGAGCACCTGGTGGATATCTTCGGGGTTGATGTCGGGCAGGCCGAGCCGGTGGCGTGCGGCGGCGGTCAGACAGAACGCGGCGATCCGCCAGGCCTCGATGAGAGTGGCCTTGCCGGTGTGGTTGATGGACAGCAGCAGGCAGGTCAGCACCGCGGCGATGGGCAGCCCGGGCGGGCCGGGCCTCGAGCCGAGTTCTGCGTCGATCAGCGGCATGATGCCGGAGTCGTCCAGCAGCCGGGCGTAGTGACTGACGACGGCGTCGGGGATCTGTGCCGTCTGCTTGGCAGGAGGCCGAGGCCGGGTGGCTCGGGCTCGGGTGGTGCGCGGCGGCCAGGCGCGTGGCTTCGCCGTACTCACATGGTGCGGCCGCGCAGCAGCGCGACCGCGGTCTGTTCGTCCAGGGCGGGGACGAAGTGTTGGTAGCGGGCCAGTGCGGAGGTGCTCATCCCGGCCGCGGCGGCCACCACTCCCAGGTCGATGCGGGCGCTCAGCAGTTCGACGATCCACGAGGAGCGCAGCCGGCGCACCGACAAGGCGGGCAGGCCGCCGGTCGGGGTGTGGCGGGCTGTCCAGGAGCTGAACAGGTTCTTGGCGTGCCGGGCGGCGCGCCCGGGCCGGAAGATGAAGGCGTCACCGGGCCGGTCGGCGGCGTGGGCCAGGACGTCCTCCCAGGCGGCGCGGCAGACGATCAACCGTTGGGTGCCAGGGACGGTCACCACGATCGCGCCGGAGTCCAGGCGGCGCAGATGCCCGGTGCGGACGGCGGCCACCTCCCCAGAGGTCAGACCGCAACCGAAGGCGAGCGCCATCAACGCCAGCGCGTCGCCTCTGGCCTGGCCGGGCAGGCGTTCGGCCCAACCGCGAAGACGGCCGAGCTGAGCCGGCGAGTAGGGCAGGCTGACCGTCTTGGGGGCTTTCATCGGCGGCGGCGCTTGTTCGCCGCGTTCCAGCCAGGCCAGCGTGGCGCGCATGTGCCGCAGCCAGCTGCGGTAGGTCTGCGCCGAACTCGGGGCCAGGTCGGTGCAGCCGGTCAGGATGAACGCGTCGATCGTCTCGTGCCGCAGCCACACTTCCGGGTCATCAGGCAGGCCGGAGCGGTGACACCACACGGCCAGCCGGGTGGTGTCGGTGAGCAGCCGTTGCACCCGGTAGGGGGAGCGGTCGGCGCTGGCGGCGACCAGCATCCGCACGTGCCCGGCGACAAGGTCCCATTCCGGCTGGGGGTTCTGCGGCCGGTAGCCGGTGATCGTGGCCGAAGTTTCCGCGTCGAGGGTCACACCCCATCCATAGCGGCAAGACAACCTGCCGTTACGCAGGGCGACGACATCCACCGAAAGGAGCGCTTTGTCATGGTCGGAGGACGCGCGCGGTCCCGCTCTCCCCGGGACCTGGCCGAGGACCCGCAGAACTGGCCCCACGCGGATCTGTCCGGCCATATGGCCGCCGCCGTCGTCCAGGCCATCGCCGCCACCCTGCAGAAAGTGATCGCCGAACGAGGACTGAGCTTCCGACGCCTGGCGGCCATGTCCGGCGTCAACCGGCAGACCATCAACGACCTGGCCGCCGGGCGCTGCTGGCCCGACGTGGCCACGATCGCCCAGTTGGAGGCCGGTCTGGGCATCCGGCTGTGGCCGGTCTCGCCCGGCGGGTCCGATGGAAGCTGACCCGCGGCGAACGTGTCTTGGCCCTGGTGAGGGCATCGTCGATCCTTCCCGCCTCGTCCTGTCGGTGGCAGGGCAGGCGAAATCCGGGCTCGACGTCTCCCCAAGAGAACCCATCCGGGTTACTCTCGGGAATGCGGGAGCCACTGTCGGTTAGACCTGCTGGTCGCTCACGCAACCTCGGGTGCCGCCGAGACGCAACCTCGGCGGCACCCTGCTCATGCACGGCATGGCCGTGATCAGGAACGGATGGTCAATCGGCCTCCCCGGTCGGTGCGTAGCCGTTGATACCGGCGGCGATCGCGTAAAGCCCATCGGCTTCTCGGCAAAGCCACCCATCAGTCACCAGTCGCTGCAATCGCGAACGCATCCCCTCGACCTGGGAGCGGGTGTCCGGCTTGCCGATCGCCTGAACGATCTCCCGTGCCCGCATCGGCTCATCGGCCGTAGCCAGCAGCGTCACCACCTGCTGCCGGAACCCCCGCAGCGGCGGTAGCTGTGCGTGCTTGACTTCAGGGTCGAGGCGAGCCGGGGCGTGCGGTTCCTCCTCGACGACCACGCCGTCACCTTCATCCATGTCGGCGTGGCTGAGGTGGTCGCCGGTGAACTCTGTCAGCGTCTCGCGCGTGATGGCCAGGCGCTGCAGTCGTTCCTCGACCGCGGCCAGTTGTGCCCGCAAGTCCTCGGCCTGCCGTAGCGCAGCCGTCTCGGCCTGGGCCACGCGTTCCAACAGTGACGTCACCATCGCCTCCCCCAAGAGAAGCAGCCGTACCCGCCTGCCGCATTCACGCCATGCAGCCCAACAACTCCACACTGTAAACGGCTAAGCACTGGCAGTCACTACCAGGCTGAAGATCGTTGATGCTTGGCGGCTGTCAGTACCGATGGGCACATCTCCACCTCAGATTCGGCGCCGAGGCAGTGCCGGCCTTCAGTGCCAGGCCTTTATCTCCTCGGCCAGCCCCGCGAGGGACTCCACTGGATGCTCGACCTCGGTCCACGGCGGCGTGAGGTCGGTGGGCTCGAAGCGGGGGACCACGTGGAGGTGGAAGTGGAAGACGCTCTGCCAGGCCGTCTCGCCGCTGGCATGCCAGAGATTCACCCCAGCGGCCCCGAGCGCGCTGGCGAGCCGCCGGGACACCTCGACCGCGGCCCGCATGACCTGCGCCGCCGTCTCCACCGGAATCTCCCCCAAATCTCGGTAGTGCACTCTCGGCACGACCAGCGCATGACCCCTGGTCGCCTGGGCGATGTTGAGGAAGGCGATGGTGTGCTCGTCCTCGTGGACGGTCTGCGAGGGCTCGGTGCCGGCGACGATGCGACAGAAGGTGCAGTCCATGAGCGGCATGATCACAGCGCGCTCGGTCAGCACGCAAAGGCGTTTCAGATGATGATCACTGCCACCGCAGACAGTAACCCTAGGAAACGATCAACTCAGATCCGGGAAGCGATCTTCAGGACTCCAGCTTCGGCCAGGTCAGGCCCACTCGTGAACACCCCCCTCACCACCGCTCGTGCAGCCAACGCAGCGACGCGACGGCAAGAGCGACCACCATGTCCAGCAGATAGCGATCCGCCGACGGTCCCGCCGTCACGGCCGTCTTGAGCAAGAACCCGGCGTGCAGCACCAGCAGGTCGTCGATCTGCCCGGGAGCGAGATGGCGGGTGAGCCGATGGGCGTCGGCGAGCGGTTGAGGGTCCACACCGCTCAGGCGTGCGCTCGACAACAGTGTGACCACGTCGCAGTACGGGGCGCCCACCCACGCATGCGGCCAATCGATCACCACCACACGATCAGGGCTCACCAAGACGTTGAACGGATACAGATCTCCGTGCAAAAGCGTTTCCCCAGCGAACGGCGACACCGCCGCCGCCTCCATCCCAACCAGGTCATCAAGGCGCTCCACCGCCCACGGCGCCAGCACCGCCAGTGCATCGCGCTCACGACGAGACGTCAGCGCCCGCCACCCGCCCAGCCGGGGCCGGGCGGCCAGGAACCGCTCATCAACCGGGGACGGCGTGAGCAGCGACACCAACTCGCCGACCGTTTCCAAAACCCGCCGCAGCTCTTCAACACGCCATGGCTGCGCGGGAAGACGGCCCTCGATCTCCTCAAACGCCAGAGCGACCCAGTCTCCGTCGTCATACACGCCCAGCAAGCGCGGCACCGGCGCCCGCCCTGAAAGCCGCTCCGAGATCACCGCCTCACGACGATGAAACCCAGCCACCGCGGGCGCCCGACCCGACTGTGCGGCCTTAACGAACGCGCCCCTGCCGTTGGCCAGCCGGACCCGAGCCGCCAGCCCCTCCGAAAAGCCGCCCGGCTGACTAACCGCGGCGACCACCCCGGCCCCGAGTAGCCGCTCAACACCCACGACCACCTCGGCGGGCAAGGCCGCCCACGCCAACCTCCGCCCTCCGGTGGCATGTGGCATCTCCATGCGCATCCCATCACGACCTTCCGCCCATCCGGTAGCGGTCATCTCTGCCCATTTCAGGTGCGCGTACAGATCACGAACACGATCGAGACTACGCCCAACGCTGGGAAACGATCATGCAGGCGCCGGGAAACGATCTTTCGCCCTGCCTAAACCGACCAGGTCACACCCACTCGTGAACACCCCACCAGGAAATTGCAGGTTAAAAGGGGTTTCGGAGTTCATCCGGAGCCCCTTTTCCCTTGTCTGGGAGTCGATGGGAGCCAATCGGGGAGCCATCTCACTCGGATTCTCTACCCGTGTCGGCTGTCGCCGAAGATGGTGTTCATGGTGTGGGCACCCTTGGTGATCACTGGTCTGAGCTGGTGCCGGTAGACCGCTTCACAGCGCGGCGACGGCAGGACGGACAACTCGCAGGCGTAGGAGTCAGCCGGCGCGCTCAGCACCCAGACGATCATCGCCGCCAGCGGCTTCGGCCGGATGCAGAGCTCGGGATCGTACGGGCGCCCGAAGGCGCTCCTGACCTCCCCAGAAGGTCGGTCGCCGTCGCTGCGGGATAGACCGTGGTGACACGTATCCCATGGGCGGCCTCCTCCTCACGCAGAGAATCGGCCAACTCACGCAGCGCCGCCTTGCTGCCGACGAACGCCGACCAGGGGGGCACACCGGTCATCCTGGGCGAGGCGTTGACAAAGATCACATGCCCCCTGGACCGCCGCAACGCGGGCAACGTCAGCCGCACCAGCTCGGCGGCGGAGGCCACGTTCACCGCCAGCGTCCGCCGCCACGTCTCAGGGCCGGCCTCGGCGACGGCTTCGACGGGAGAGATTCCCGCGCAATGCACCAGCAGGAAGAGCGTCCTCGTCTACGACGGCGATGTAGCCGTAGTAGGGCGGGCCGTGCCGGTAGCCGTTGGCGGCATGCTGCCGCTGGCCGCGCATCGACTGCAGGAAGTACGGCTGCCGCGGGGCAATCAACGCGGTGAGTTCCCCGGACGGGGCCGCCAGGTTCAGGCTCTGAAACTGTAGGCGCGCTCGACGTGGGCGATCCGAATGTCGTAGTACTCGTACCAGCGCTCGCGTCCGAGCCGTTGCGCCTCCAGATGCTCGACGTCGGCCTTCCAACTGGCGATCGACTCGGCGTCGGCGTAGTAGATCACCGTCAGTTCATGGCCATCGGCTCTGGCGACGGACTCGCGGCCCAGGTAGCCCGGCCACTTGGTGCCGAGCTCGACCATCCGGGCCGCCATCTCGTCATATCCCTCTAGGCCCGTGTCCTTCAGCTTCTGAGTGATGATTACCGCATAGTAGGGGGGTGTAATAGGCGTCATGCCCATATGCTACTGACGGTTCCCTCCCGGCGATCGCGTCGCACTCGCTCCCGGCACGCTTTGCGTTCAGTCGAGATGACCAGGGCGCCGCCGACTGGGGTCACTGGCACTGCTTAACTGAGCCTTGCGATCAGCGACCGTGATCATCCCCGTCAAGTGCGCCATACCCCGTTATCTGGCCTGGTTCTTGTGGCGCTATTCGCCTGCCGAACAGCTGGGAAACGATCAGTTGTGCTGCGGGAAGCGATCATCACCATACCCGACTCGGTGCAGGTCACGCCTATTCGTGAACACCCACCCAGGGCGGAGGACGCTCGTGGTGTCGGGCCGCTGGGAGACGTGAGAGATCGGCCGCTGGGCTGCGGTGCCCATCTGTCGTGCATGGGCAGGCATGGTCAGGCGGGGATCGCAGTCACCAGGCCGCCATCGATGATGAGGTCTTGGCCGTTGATGTAGGACGCCTCTGAGGAGGCCAGGAACGTCACCGCCGCGGCGACCTCCTCCGCCCGGCCGAATCGGCCGGCCGCCACCCGGCCAATGATGGCCGTCGACTCAGTTTCGCTCAACGCCGCGGCCGGGTACATCGGTGTGTCGATGTACCCCGGGCTGACGGAGTTGGCGCGGATTCCGCGCGGCGCGAGTTCCCGCCGCCAAGGTACGGGCCAGGTTGTCCGCGTCGCCTTGGTGGCCGAATAGAGCGTGAGAATGCCGTTGCCGCGATGCAGGGTCCAGGAGGCGTTGATGACGACGGAGCCGCCATCGGCCAACAGCGGCAGCGCCTTCTGGATCGTGAAGAACACGCCTTTGACGTTCAGCGCCGATGGTCTGATCGAAGTCGGCTTCGGTGATGTCGGCGAAGGGCGCGAACGTGCCCACGCCGGCGTTGGCGAAGACGACGTCCAGCCGGCCGTACCGAGTCTTGATCATGCCCATGAGGTCACCAGATCGTTGAGGTCGGCCGCGTCCGCCACCACGCCGAGGGCGTGCGAGCCGAGCATGGCGGCGGCCTGGTCCACACGCCGCTGGGTGCGGCCGGTGACGATCAGGTGGGCGCCTTCGGCGACGAGGCGGTGTGCGGTGGCCAGTCCCATGCCGCTCGTGCCGCCGGTGATCAACGCGGTCTTGTCGATGAAGCGCATCATGCGAGTGCTCCGGAAAGTCGGTCGGCGGTCGCTGGCAGCCAGTCGGGGCGGGCGTTGCCGAGCAGATGGTCGCCGTGAGGGATGTGCAGGTACTGTCCGCGTGGCGCCAGGCGGGCGAGGGGTTCGCCGTTGGTAACGCCGGGGATGAGGTCCTGGCCGCCGTCCACCACCATGAGAGGGCAGGTGATGCGCGGAGCGAGGGTGGACAGGTCCACCTGGCGGGCGAAGTGGCGGGCGGCTTCCTCTCCTCCGGCGCGCTGGATGAGAATCTCCTGTACAGGGGGCGGTAGGGTGTCCCAATCCAGGCGGAAGGGGCCGCTGACGGTGACCACGGCCGCGACGCGCGGTTCATGGGCGGCGCTTTTGGCGACGTAATAGCCGCCGAGGCTGAGCCCGACCAGTCCCACGCTCTCGACGCCGAGTGCGTCGATGACCCGGCCGATCACCTGGTGGTAGTCCGCAGTGACCGTGGAGGTGGCCGCGAGCGCGCCCTGGCCCGGCCCGTCCATGGTGAATACGGCCAGACCCCGGCGCAGCAAGGCGGTGGTCACGTCGTGGAACTCCTCCTTGCTGGAGTCCAGCCCAGGCACCACCACAGCCGTGGCCGCCGCGCCGGCCGGGCCGCGCAGCCAGCCGGCGAAGCCCGATCCCTCGATCCGGCGCGCGCGAGGCTCCAGCAGTTGCAGGGCGCGACCCATGGCGGCGTCGGCTTTCGCGGCGGCGAGTGCGTGTTCAGGATTCGGCCCCAGGGTGGCGAAGTGGAACCAGCGCGCTGCGACCTGACAGTGCTCGCCCGCGGAAATTGCCGTGCCCGCCTGCTCGGCGCGCGCGAGGTGTCCGTGTGCGGCGCGCATCAAGACCTCGCCCCATTGGCCCAGGTCGGCCAGCTCACCGGTGACCCGCTGGTATTCGTGCGGGTCCAGCCCGGCTCCGGTGGCCCGCGTCAGGTTGGCGGCGGCGAAGTCGGCAGCGTTCATCGTGGTGCTCCGATCGTCAGGACGGCGTTGCCGCGGATCCGGCGTTCCCGCAGGTTGACGAGCACATCGGCGGTCTGGCTCCAATCGGCGGTACAGCCGATCTCCGGGTGAAGCCGCCCGCCGGACATCAGACGTACCAAGGTGGCCAGATCGGGACCGTATGGCGCGCCCGCATAGTGGAAGTGCCGGATCACGGCGTTCTCCGGCCCGGCGAGCAGGTCGAAGAAGTTCATCGTCGCCGGGGTACGGCTGGCCTGGCCGAACCAGATCAGCGTGCCGCCGGGGACCAGCCTGGCCAGCGCGGTCGCGAGAGCGCTTCCGCCGGTGGACTCCAGCGCCACGTCGAACGGGCCGCCCGCGTCGGTCACGTCATGCACGATCGCCGCGGCACCCAGCTCGCGCAGGCGTGCACCACGTTCCACGGTGGCGGTGACGGCACTCACCTCCGCTCCGGCCGCGGCCGCCATCTCGGTGAAGTAGTGGCCCACCCCGCCAGAGGCGCCGGTGACCAGCACCCGCCTGCCCGCCAGGGCGCCGACCGTACGGATCAATCGAAGCGCGGTGATCCCGGCCAGCGGCAGCGCGGCCGCCTGGACGGCGCTGATCTCGTCGGGCAGCACGGCCAGCGAGTGAGTGGGCACGGCCACGTACTCGGCCCAGCCTCCCAGCGGCGGATGGCCGACCACGCGGGTGCCGGCCGACGGTCCGGAGCCGTCGGCGGCGGCCTGCACGACCAGGCCGGCGACGTCCTTGCCGGGCAGCAGGCCGGGTTTCGGCTCTTCCAGAAGGAATGTCTCACCTCGGTTCGGGGAGAAGGCCTCAACCTTGATCAGCGCTTCCCCTGCGGTGGGTACGGGCTGAACGTCCTGGGCGAACTCCACCGGACGCACTGGATCTCTCGTGGGGATCAATCTTCGCATGCAGCCATGAAACCGGCGTACGAGCCGCGGGATCCAACAACGTACGGGACAGGCCGACAACCATCGGTTGTCGCCTAAGGTGAAAGACGTGGACCTCGACCTGGCGCAGGTGCGCGCGTTCGTCCTGGCCGCCGAGGAGTTGCACTTCGGTCACGCGGCCGAGGAACTGTCGATCTCCCAGCAGGCGCTGTCCAAGCGGATTGCCCGCCTGGAGTCCATGCTCGGCAGGCGCCTATTCGAACGTGGTGGCCACGGGGTACGGCTCACCGAGGCCGGGCAACGTTTCCTGGAGCCTGCCCGACAGGCCTTGGCCGCCGCCGACCTGGCCATGGCGACGGTGCTGGATGCGTACCGTCCGTTGCGGATCGACGTGTGGGGCCACCTGTATGCGCCCATGCGAACGCTGGCGCAAGTGGCGTCCCACGAGCCACGGCTGGAACTCGGGCATGGCCGTGACCTTCCTGCGGTGGCAGCCGCGCTGCTTCACGGCGCGATCGACGCCGCCTTCGGCCGCGTTCACGCGCCTTTGCCCGCAGGGTTGACGCATCGCCTGGTGCGGCTGGAGCCGGTGGATGCGATCCTCAGCGCCGACCATCCACTGGCGCACGCTCCGGCCATCCGCCCCGAGCAACTGCACGACGGCGTGCTCTGGACCCCGGGGCCGCTCCAGCGGCTGGACTTCCTCCACCGCTTCGCCGAGCACTTCGGCATCCGCGATCAGGCGGAGGGCACCAATCTGGGGCTGGACCACTTCCTGGCAGATCTGGCAGCCGATCCGCGCCGCTTCTGCCTGCTGCCTGCGGACGTGCCGCTCCCATCCGGCCCTGCGATCCGCTCGGTCCCGCTGGTGGACCCGACACCCCTGTACGCCTGGTCATTGCTGTGGCGTGACAACGGCGGCCATCCACTGCTGGAAGCCTTGACGAGCGCCTTCACGGCGCAGGCGAAGCGCAACCGCTGGTTGGAATACGATCCCATCCGCGATTGGCTTCCCGAGCATCATCCCTCACCGCGGCGGAATCGTCCCGACCCAGGCTTTTGAGCCTCAGGGATCCGACGTCGACTGACCAGACCACGTTGCGGTTGGAGGGCGGGGTGTTACTGGATCTCCTTCCGGACAGGGCTCGCGCGGCATGTGCGGGAAACGATCATTCTCCCTTCGGGAAGCGATCTTCTCAACCCCTCTCGTGCCCCAGGCCAGCCCTACTCGATTCACCAAGCCGATCCGGCGCAAGCCCGGCCATGGTCGTTGGCGTCAGATGATCGAGGAAGGCCCGGCCCTTAGTTGTCCGCGTTCAAGGATCGGCCACGGCGCCGCACTCATACCGCCCTCAAGATCGCCCCATCGTGGTCGGCCGACGTAGCTGGTCGGGCGCGATCGCCGAGCGGGGGCCTGTCAGCGGTGCAACCGTTGGGGACCCAGGTCGCGGGTGGTGTGCGCGAGGGCATGGATCAGGGCGTTTTCCGTCTCGGCACGCCAGACCAGGGCGTACGGGAGGGCGTCCATGTCACGGACCGGCAGGTAGACGACGTCCGGCCGGATCAAGTACGGGAACAGGCGGCGACGGTGATGGTCGCGCTCGTCGGTCACATCCGGCGCCCCTTGGGGCGGATCTTGATGTGGCGCATGTCGGTCACCGCGAGCTGCAAGATCGCATACGGATGCCCGTGCGCCTCCAGCGCGGCCATCGCGCCAAGCGCCGCCTCGTCTTGGCCGTCGTCCGGACCTGCCGGCACCTGGCAGCGGAAGGTGAAAGCCGTCACGCTCTGATCGTGGGTGAACGTCCCGGCCTCGGTGTAGGCGGTGCCGCCTGCGGCAAGGACGGCGGCCCGCCCGGCGTCGTCGAGCCCGGTGAACTTTCCTCTGATCGTTACCCTGAACAACTGCTCATTCCTCTCGTACGGCGTAGCCGAGTAGGCGCTTCCCCATGAGCTCCTCCGCGGCGTCGATCAGCTCCAGCACTTTCGCGGCGATGACGCCCGGCCGCTCGCCGGCAGCGGTCCGCCTGCCGATCTCCGACAGGACCATGCTGTGCAGGCTCCCAAGCTGCCAGGCGACAGCCCGCGGCAGCGGGTCGCCGGGTGCGGCGCCGGTCTCCAGGACCAGTTGGTCGGCCAGCTCGGCGGTCATCTGGTGGGCGAGCCGCTCAAGCCGGGCGGTCAGCGTGGGCGCGGCCCGCATCATCTCCAGTACACGGCCGAATCCTTCGCTCAACCCGAGCCTGCGCTCACGCCCGCGCACCTCCTGACGCAGCCGCGCCAGGACCGCATCGGCCGCCGACTGACCGGCTCGGCGCCCACGCACGATGTCGGCCAGCCGCTGCGGGGAGGCCTCCTCCGGCGGCAGAACGAGGTCCTCTTTGGCCTGGAAGTAGTTGTAGACGGTGTTGACCGACACCTCCGCAGCCGCGGCGACCTCGGCGATCGTGACGTTGTCGAAGCCGCGCGCGACGAACAGGCCGCTGGCCACACCGGAGATGCGTTGCCGGGTCTGTCGCTTCTTGCGCTCGCGCAGCCCCTCAGACATACGTGGAGTCTACTCCAAATTTGGAGTCGATTGCATTTATATGCCCTTCGGACGGTCTTGGCGGCCCGGCCCTCGAGGCGCGCCTTACACACTGCGAGGGGATAAGGAGGGGGGCTCGCTCCCGGGATTTGCAGGACCAGCCGTCGTTCTGACCGGGTCCGTGGTCACATCCGCTCGTTGATCGCAGCGACCAGCGCAGTCGGTTTGAGCCGCGGGACACGATCAGCTCGCGAGCGGGAAGCGATCTTATGGAGCCCGTGTTGTTGCAGGCCAACCGCACTCGTGAACACCCCACCCAGGTCAAAGGCCGCTTCCAGAGCGTTGGAAGCGCTGTGTTCCCGCTAATGCCCCTGAATGGCCCCGTATCCAAGCGCTGGACCCGTGACGATCGCGGACTCTGGTACTCGGCGTAAGAGGCTGGAGCGATCAGTCTGTCGCGGCCCTGGGCGCCGTGGTGGACAATGTCCGCTGTCGATCATGTGTGGGGGAAGGCGGCCCATGCTTCGGTGGCGCTATCTGCGATGGTGGTTAGCCGCACTGGCGGCGTGCGTCCTGAGTTTCCTGTCCCCGTGGCTGCCGATGTTCATCCCGGGCGATGCGAGCGTGTTATGTGGAGGCCCGCTTTCGGTCAGCCCGTCCGAGATGCAGTCCGGTCTCGAGCGGACGTGGGAGCGTCTGCGCGATCCCGTGACGTCCACGACAGAGCAGGTTCTGGTCCTGTACGCCCTGCCCTCTATAAGCGCTCTCCTGTCAGGCGCGGTCGCCGCCTGGGCAGGGCGTCGGCTCAGCACGGCGGTGGGAGCGTTGGCCGTTTCGGCCATGCTGGTGGTCGCGCTTGACTGGCTGTTCCTCGGGCTCCGGTACGTCAGGACGCTCAACTGCGCGGGCTGGGACGGAAGACTCCCGTGGCTGCTGTGGCATCTTGTGCCTGTGCTTGGCTACAGCAGCGCGGCCGTTCTACTGATCGCGGGAATCCGGGCCCGCTGGAGGATGGAGCGGGGCAGAGAACCCGGTCTGGAACAACCAGTCGGCCGTTCCTGACGCCTCCTCATTGCCGGGCATGCTATCTGGCTGGAGCGAGTTGGAGCCGGGCCTGCTTGATGGTTGAGGCCGTGCCGTATAATTATCGTGCATCCCGAGCGAGCGACCGCCCGGGATTTTGCTTTTATGCCTTCTCCTCATCGCACGATCCTGAACGCAGCAGTTCCCCTCTTCTTGTCCATGAGTGCCGGGGTCGTCGCCCAGCTCATCAGCACTTCTCTCCTTGGACAGCAGGCGACAACCCAACTGGCGGCCTTCGCGCTCGCAACTGCAGTACTCGCCCCGGTCACGGCTGCGGTGTCGGGCGGTCTGCGCGGCATGGCCCCGTTCGTCGCCGCCTGCCGTGACCGCCCCACTGAGGCGCTGCCCATCCTGAAAGACGCGCGCTGGCTCACCATCGGGCTCGGAACGGTTGGCGCAAGCGTCATGCTCGGTGTTCCGCTGATCGCGCGGATCAGCAGGATACCCCATGAGGTGGCAGCTGAGTTCGGCACGTTGCCCTTGCTCATGGCCTTCCAAGTGTTGCTGTTTTCCGCAGGCAGCGGCGCCAACGGGATGCTGATTGCGCTGGGACGCAGTCGGCTGGTGCTCTGGTCGAGCCTGTCGAGCACAGCCGTGGAGGTCATCTTGCTCCTCACTCTGGTGCCCGTGATGGGCATCCAAGGCACCGGTATCGCGCTCCTGGTATCCACCGCCCTGGCCGTCACCGTGTCGAACGTGCTCTTGCTGCGCGTACCTGAATTGGCTGGGCAGTCTCTGTGGCCTGGACGTCCGCGGCCACGGGAGATCGTACGCATGGCAAAGGTGGGTATCCCGATGTCCGCCACGCTGGTCATCAAGTTCACGGTCATGGGCGGCGTGACCTACGCCGCCGCCACGCGGACAGGAACTCAAGGGGCTGCTGCCCACGCGATCCTCGCATCGCTGGAGGGATTCCTCGGCCTGGTCGCTTTCGCTGTTGCCCAGGCCGCTACTCCGGAGATCGCCAGAGCAGCCTCGCCCGGTGATGCCCGCCGACTCAACCGGGTGGCCGTGGCGATCGCGGCTTCCGGACTGCTGTCTGGCGCGCTCGTGTTGCTCTTCCTCGGCGAAGTCGTACTTGAGCTGTTCACCTCGGATGCCACGGTGCTCGCCCTGACCCTCGTCCTACTGCCGCTGCTGACGGTCTACGCCCTCGCCAACAACTGCGGGATCGTGATGTCTTGGAGCCTGATGGGGCTCAGGCGCTCGACCTGGACCCTCGGCTCAGCCATCGCGGGGTATGGCATGCTCGCTTTGATGATGACTCCTGCAGCGGCGGCATGGGAGCTGACAGGCCTGTGGATTGCGTTGACAGCGAGCAGCGTGCTCATCCTTGGAGCACAGATCGTCGGCTTCGTGCGGTACAGCGCACGGGTGGGCTCGGCTCTGGAAACCTCTCGGGGATGATGCCCGGGCCGGGAACCCCCAGCGATTGCTGTGTCGCCGTGACCGGGGGCTGCGACCAGCTCATCGGCATGGCCTGGAGGAAGTTGACGGGATCCCGTCTGATCGTCGAGATCGGGCGGGAACTTGTCGTTTCAGGGGTTTTCGAATTGGGTTCGTCCTGGTTCGGGAGCCGCGGAGCAGGTGTCCGGGCAGGCCCGGGTGGCGTCAGAGCGCTAGTGGGTCGAAGTTCGCGTCGCTGGGCATGGCGATGCCGGCTCCGGGCTGGGTGTTACGACAAGGTGATCTGAAGTGCGCGTTATGGGACGGGTGGTGGCCTTCCCCGGCCCGTGAGCGGCGTGCGGTCGAGGCGCTCTGCTGGGATCTCGGGGCAGGCGGTCGTTAAAGAAGACGCTCCATCCACAGCGAACTGATGTACTGACCGTTCTTGACGGCGTACTCGTGGAACGTCCCGACCTCTGTGAAGCCGAACTTCCGATGCAACGCGACCGATGCATCGTTGGGCATGGCGATGCCTACGACCGCCACATGGATCGGCTCATCGGCAATGCTTTCAAACAGCGCCCGATACAGCGACGTTCCCACCCCCAAGCCCCGGCAACTGGCATCGATCGCGACGCTGAGCTCAACCGTCTCCCGGAAGGCATCGTGATCCCGGTAACGCTGACTGCAGGCATAGCCCACCACCTGACCATCTCGTCGAGCCACGAGCAGCCGGTAAGGGCCTGTGGAGGAGAACCGTTCGAACCAGGCGCGCCGCTCATCCACTGTGATCGGCCGGGAGTCGAAAGACGCGATCGAGGTCGCCGACACGTCGTTGAGGAGAGCGACAATTCCGACAAGATCAGCCTCATCTCCGATTGCAACCTCAACCGGACCTGAACCATCAAGCGTGCGCACATCGTTCATGAGTCACATTCTGATCAAAGCGGGGCTGCCTCGCTACCGCCGGAGTTCAGCCCGCCCGCACACCATGTCAACGACACCTTGACGCCTTGCCGTAGCGCAAAGAGCCCGGCTCTGCGTCTCTCGCTTGATCGATGGAATGGCAGGTGAGTGATCTACACTCGCTCGCTATGACGCGATTATTCGATCGTTTGGGTCTCTTTTCCCTGATCGTCGCCTGCCTCGCCATGTTCGCCGGCGGCCCGCTGAGAGCGAAGTGGGGGGCGCCGAACTGGACGACGCTGGCTCTCGGGATCATTGCGGCAGCTCTGGCATGGCCTGGGGTGCGAAGGAAAGCCACGATCTCCACGGTGTCCAACCGCAGCATGTCAGTGGCGGGACTGGTGCTGGGGACGGTGGCGATCGGCCTCGGCGCGCTGCTTCTGGCGCTGGACATCCTTTGGCCGTGATTGGCTGAGAGCCGAAAAAGGGGGCCAAGTTGGGAGCCACGTGAGGCGAACCAACACCTCAGAAGCCGCGTCGCAGCGACGATAGCCCCCACAGCTCGGCGATGCGTCCGTCGCGCACCCGGAAGATTTCCAGCATGGTCGGTGATTGCTGGCCGGGAATGCCGTGCACGCTCGTGCGGACGGCGGCTGTGTCCCCTTCGACGATCACGTCCTCGACGACGACCTGCGCCTCCGGGAACGCCTCGTGGAATCTTTGCCACGCCCGGGTGATGCTCTCGGGGCCGGTCGTGCCCAGGGAGTGGCTATAGAAGTCCGCTGTGAAGATCTCCGCCGTGGCGGCGTGATCGTGGGCGTTGAACGCCACGTACATGCGTCGGGCAGCGGCCCGCACGTCTTCGGTCACTGGCTCTCCTGTTCGATCATGTTTGCGCGGACGTGGAGTAGAACGCCCAGCACGATCTCCTGCTGTTGTGGTGTGATGCCGTCGAGAAGCCGCTCCTGATATGCCTGATGTGCTCGCTCCAGATCGGCAGCGACCCGCTCGCCGGCAGGGGTCAGCGCAGCCAGGGTGTAGCGGTTGTCCGCCGGGTCCAGGCGACGGCCGAGCAGTCCTTCGGCCTCGAATTCCTTTACCAGCCGGGTGACGCTCGCACCGTCGATGCCCAGCGCCTGACGCAGGTCGCTGTGGCTGGTCTCGCCGTCACGCCGCAGCCGGACGAGCAGCTGCACTCGCGACAACTCTTGATGCCATCAAGAGATTGCCTTGCGTGCTCAGGCGCAGGACTGGGGATGATCAAGAAGTGGCGCCAGGCTGGCTTGATCGCCGACGTCGATCAGACGCTGCGGGCGTCGTGAACTGCATGGCTTTGTGAGGTGATGAGGTCGGCGTCGTGCCGGTGCCGGGCGCGGTGAATCAGCCGAGCCGTGTGCTCGTACCAGGGGAAGGAACACCTGGTCGACGATCTCGGCCAGGATGCTGTCCGGGACGGTGGTCACGCCGTTGAGCGCGTACTCGTTGCGCAGCAGGTCGACCGCGACGGTGGCCACGCGTGGCGTCAGCGCTGCGGGGCCGACGACGACCTCGACGCCGCCACTGTCCGGCTCACCGTCGACCGCTTCCCCAGAAAGATCAACTACTTGGCGTTGTTTTGGCCGGAAGCTACGGATGGGCGTTCTCCGTGTGATCAGTCAAGGCAGAATCTCGACGTACCCGTCGGTTCCGTGTACGCGGATCCGCTTCCCGTCGGGGATCAGTCGGGTGGCGTCGACCACACCGACGACGGCCGGCAATCCGTACTCGCGTGCGATCACTGCGCCGTGAGTCATCAATCCTCCGACCTCCGTCACTAAGCCTGCGATGGCGACGAAGACGGGCGTCCAGCTGGGGTCCGTGTGGGCCGTGACGAGGATGTCGCCCGGTTCGAGGTCGGCCCGTGCCATGTCCAGGATGACGCGGGCCCGGCCTTCGACGGTCCCGGCGGAGACCGGTAGGCCGATCAGCGCGCCGGCCGGCATATCGTCGCGTCGGTACGTCCCAGAGATGGCCTCGCCATCGGACGTGAGCACCCGGGGCGGCGTGAGTGCTTGATACGACCTGAACGCCTCCTTGCGCCGGCCGATGAGCTGGTCATCCACGCGGTTCGTGCGCACGACGTCGTGGAGCTCCTGGAACGTGAGGTAGAAGATGTCTTCCTTCTCACGAAGTACGTGGGCCTGC
Source organism: Nonomuraea sp. 10N515B (assembly GCF_052245915.1). Lineage (NCBI taxonomy): Bacteria > Bacillati > Actinomycetota > Actinomycetes > Streptosporangiales > Streptosporangiaceae > Nonomuraea > Nonomuraea sp. 10N515B. The sequence continues at coordinate 85,733 of NZ_JBQQBQ010000028.1, read as the reverse complement.
ACGAGGCGCTCGGCTTCTTCCAACAAGGCCTGCTTGTACACGAAGTAGCGGCTGACCATGCCGTACTTCGGATACTCCCGGTACCCGATGAAGGTCCGGACCCGGTCGATCATCCGCTTCGTCTCTTCAGCCTTGCGCTGCCCGTCCGGCAGGGCACGCAAGCGCTCCAGCAGCTCCTGCTCCTTCTTCCATGCCTCCTGCCGCCCTTGCTCGAAGCGCCGCTCGCCGGCTCCCGGCTCGAAGTTCTTGATGTTGCCGAGGATCATGGGCACGAGCGTGGAGGGGCGTTCACTCCAACGCGGCCGCGTGATGTCGATCTCGCCGACGCAGCGCATGCCGTACTTGTCGAGCCAGGTCTCGATGGCGTCTCGCGCTTCCCGCCCGCCCGCGAGCTTGGGCAGCTCGTCCAGGAAACCCTCGTCCTCGATGTGCTGCAGAAACGCCACCACGTCCGGATACGGTCGGATCACGTCAGCGACGCCCAGGAGCGCCAGCCCCATTTCTGAGGTGACGTTGTGGGGCACGGACTGCGTGAGCGTGTCCGCCGCGTTCTTCTCGCCCAGCCACGCCTCCAGCTGCTCGTTGAGCCACCACGTGGCCTCCATCGCCGACATGAACACCTGATGGCTCCGCGGATCGAACAAGATCCGCCTCAGCTCCTGAATGTCCGCCCGAATGAAGTCGAGCAGCGCGTCTCCGGACTTCGTCCGGATGTCGCGCTCCGACGCGGCGATGGATGCCTCGCTGCGCCCGATCAGCTCGGTGACGATGGCCGGATCGGTCTCGATAGGGGCGGCTGGCGCGCCGCCAACCAGTGGCCCGGGGGGACCCTCGTCAGGGAGCGGCCGGATGAAGCCGTCACGCTCGAGAACGGTCTGCAGCGCGTCCGCGATCAGCGGATCGGATCTCCCCGCGAGCTCCAGGAAGCCGGCGCGGCTTGTCGGCGAGGCCAGCCTTTGGGTGACGTCGACGAACAGGCGGCCGCCTGCCTCGGCCATGGGCGCGGGGGTCGTCATCTGCCAGAAGGAGAGCCCCAGGGGCTTCATGGCGTCGGTCATCATCTGCTGATGGCCGACGGAGATATAGACGTGGTTCTCCCGGTCACCGGACTCGGGGATGGGGAACAGCGTGGTGATCGGCCGGCTCTGGACGATCTGGAAGCCGTCGTCGACCAGGCACCATTCGATGTCCTGGGGGCGGCCGAAGTGCGCTTCGATCCGCCGGCCGAGCTGCGCGAGCCGCACGACCTGCGAATCCGTCAGCGCCGGCTGCTCCTGCCGCTCCGGGTCGATCGCCTGTTCCTGCGTCCCGCCCGCCGGCGAGGCGTGGATGGCGAGCTGCTTGGCGCCGACCGCCTTGGCGACGACCTCGCCGTCGCGCACCTTGTAGACGTCCGCGTTCACCAGGCCGGAGACCAGGGCCTCGCCGAGGCCGAAGCCGGCCTCTATGGAGGCGACCCTTCGGTTGGACGTGACGGGGTCGGCTGTGAACAGGATGCCGGCCGCCTGCGGGAAGACCATCTGCTGCACGACCACGGCCATGTGGACCGTACGGTGGTCGATGCCGTTCCGCTGGCGGTAGGTCACGGCCCGTTCGGTGAACAGCGAGGCCCAGCATCGGCTGACGTGCTGGAGGATCTCGGCCGGACCCACGACGTTCAGGTACGTGTCCTGCTGGCCGGCGAAGGAGGCCGTCGGCAAGTCCTCTGCCGTCGCGCTGGATCGGACGGCGTAGGCGGCTTGCTCGCCGAGCTGGGCGAGAGCGCGGATGATCGCCGCCGCGAGATCGCCCGGGATGGCGACCCCTTCGAGGGTCCGGCGGATCTCCGCGCTGAGCGTGCGGATCGCCTCCCGGTCGTCCGGGTTCAGGCGCGACAACTGATCGAGCCGATCGTCGATCGACGGCGCTTCCGCCATGATCCGCCGGAAGGCGTTCGTCGTCACGCAAAAGCCGGCCGGCACGCGGATGCCGTCGATCCGCGACAGCCCGCCCAGGTGCGCGCCCTTGCCTCCGACGACCGCGACCTGCGTTTCGTCAACCTCTTGAAGACCCAACACGTACGGCTCGATCATCGCGATACCTCCGAGGCAGCCGCGCTCCGTTGCCCTGCACCGGCCGGTCGAATCACCGGCGTCTCGAGAACAACACACGCACGTCGTGCCCCCATGTCTTCGTCCGTTGTTGGTCCGGCCGACGATTCTGCAGCACGACCCGGGTCTTGCGGCAAGCCCCCCAGTCCGCTATACGGTAAGAATGGCAAGGAGTGAGATCTTCTTGCCTTGCCTTGCGGGCCGTCCGCTGCGGACTGACGCCCTTCTCGTGAAGCGGCGGCGCGCCGCGTACGGGGGTACACGTCGTTGGCCCAAGAGCGTCCGCGACCACACGCTCCACAACAGGGTCTTCGTGTGGCGCGGGGGCGACGTCGTCCGGGCTGAACGGGCCCATGATGTCGCTGGCCTGCATCGTTGAGGCGCTGCGAGGGTGAGCTGACCGGACGAGACGGTTTCTCCCAGGGACAATGCAGGTCTTCGGTCAGGCGGCGAGCGCAGCTGAGAAATTGATCAGGGGTGTGGTTGACCCTTACCGTGTGTATCTGCGGATGCGGTAGCGCAGCCCGGACGTCGAGGTCTGCCAGCCTCTGTCCTCGGCGACTTTCCACGTCCGGTCCGGTATCGGGGCATAGGTGTCGCCGTTTATCGTCGTGTCGACTTCAGTCACCCAGAGCGTTGTGGCATATGGCAGGGCCGCACGGTAAATTTCTCCGCCGCCGATCACCCATGCCGCAGCAGAGGGGGCCGGCTCCGACGGCTCGGTTGCGAGTTCCAGGGCCCTGGCGATGGACCCGGCACGTTCGGCGCCTTCGGCCGCCCAATGCGGATCGCGAGTCACCACGATGTTGCGCCTGCCGGATAGCGGGCGGAATCGCGAAGGCAGTGAATCCCACGTTTTGCGTCCCATCACCACTGGATGGCCGAGGGTGGTCGCCTTGAAATGCGCCATGTCCTCAGGCAGTCGCCACGGAATCGCGTTATCCGCGCCGATCACGCCATCGAGGGTCTGCGCCCAGATCAGCCCGACGTTCACACCGCGACCGGGGCTTTGATGGCCGGGTGGTGCTGGTAGCCGAGCACTTCCACATCGGAGTAGGCGTAGGCGAAAAGCGAGTCGGCTCGGCGCAGACGCAGCTCGGGGAACTCGAACGGCGTACGCGAGAGCTGCTCGGTCACCTGCTTGACGTGGTTGTCGTAGATGTGGCAGTCGCCGCCGGTCCAGATGAAGTCGCCCGGCTCGAGGTCGGCCTGCTGCGCCACCATGTGCGTGAGCAGGGCGTAGCTGGCGATGTTGAACGGCACCCCGAGGAACAGGTCCGCGCTGCGCTGGTACAACTGGCAGGAGAGCTTGCCGTCGGCGACGTAGAACTGGAAGAAGGCGTGACATGGCGCGAGTGCCATCTTGGTCAGCTCGCCGACGTTCCAGGCGGAGACGATCATCCGGCGGGAGTCCGGGTCGCGGCGCAGAGTGTCGAGAACGTCGCTGATCTGGTCGATGTGCCTGCCGTCCGGGGTGGGCCAGGCGCGCCACTGCACCCCGTAGACCGGGCCGAGGTCGCCGTTCGCGTCGGCCCATTCGTCCCAGATGGTGACGCCGTGTTCATGCAGCCAGCCGACGTTCGAGTCGCCGCGCAGGAACCACAGCAGCTCGTACACGATGGACCTGAGGTGCACCTTTTTGGTGGTGACCAGCGGGAACCCCTGTGAGAGGTCGTAGCGTAGTTGGTGCCCGAAGACACTTCGGGTGCCGGTGCCTGTCCGATCGGCTTTGGCCGTCCCAGAGGTGAGTACCAGCCGCAACAGATCTTCATACTGAGTGTCCACCACGGCCGTCGAGTCTAGTGGCCATCCACAAGCGGGCATGCGCCGACATCCACGTCCGTCGCGCTCAGCGTGCGAAGCCGATCGACCTCCGCAATGTGAGCAACCCCGTCCTCACCAAGAACGCGCTGTACGAGGCGGGCCCGCTGCCGCCGACGACATGCGACGAACTGCCGATTGAGCCGCACGACTCCGGGCAGGCCCGCGCCTATATTGACGAGGTCATCCGCTGTCTGGAGAACACGTGGGGGCCGTATCTGAAAAAGGCCGGCCTGCCGTATGAGCCGGTCAAGGTTCGGTACGTGAAGCGCCTGCCCAAGAACTACTGCGGTTCCGACGAGGAGGGCAGCCGGGATTCCGAGGTGTGGTATTGCGACTGGGACCGTACGGCTACCACGTGCAGAAGCTGAGACCGGCCTTTACGACGCCGGCGAAGACCTCAGGGCCGGCAGCAAGGCCGAGCATCAGGAGCAGTTCCTGCGACTGCAACACATGGGTGGCGCCCTCGTCGAAGGTGGCTTAGAGCTGCTTGCGCAATGAGGTGAGGCGTCGCCGGCAGATGAGGGTGCGGGATCTTGTCGTTTCAGGAGTTTCGAATCGGGTTCGGTTCGTCCTGGGTTTGGGAGCCGCGGAGCAGGTGTCCGTCGAACACTACGTCCGGGCGTTGCACTATAGGAAGATTGTCGGTATATATCGATCACATGAAGAACAGGTCGATGCAGGAACCGACGTTCCTGATCCTCACGGCCCTGGCGGCCGGGCCGCAGCACGGCTACGGCATCATCACCGATGTCCTGAAGATCTCCGGTGAGCGGGTGCGGCTGCGCGCTGGCACCTTGTACGCCGCGCTCGACCGGCTCCAGGGCGAGCAGTTGATTGAGACCGACCGCGAGGAGGTCGTGGACGGCCGGGCCCGGCGTTACTACCGGCTCACCATTGAGGGCGCGGCCCGGCTGTCGGCCGAGGCCGAACGGCTGCGCCGGAACGCCGACACCGCCACCGCGCGGCTGCTCCGCAGCCCGGCCGCTGCGCAGCCGTCCCTCGGCGGCGCCTCGTGACCGCGCTGGAACGGCGCTACCGCCGGTTGCTGACCTGGTACCCGAAGGACCACCGGGCGCGGCACGAGGAGGAGATGCTCGCCGTGCTGCTGGCGGCCTCGGCTCCGGGCCAAAGTCGCCCGTCCGGGCGGGACGCGTTCGATCTGGTGCGCGGCGGCCTGGCGATCCGGCTGCGCCGGGTTGCACCGCCCGGGTCGCGGCGGCACTGGCGGGCCGCCGTCGACCTGGCCGCCCTCCTCGCCCCTCTCACACTGTTCGGCGGCGGCCTGTCCCGCGCTGCCACGCTTGCTGGCCGGTTAGCCTTCGACCAGGCCCTCCCGGTGCTCGTCTATGCGCTGCCGTCCGGGCTGGTCGTGCTGCTGGCGTGGCTGGGGCGGCGATGGGCAGCGATCGCCTGCGCGTGGGCCATGGCGGCGTTGCACGCGGCCACGATGATGGCCCGGCTGCTGTCCCTGCCCGAAGGGACCAGAGTGATGGGCGACGTGCTTCTCGTCTCGGGGCGGCCGTTGATCGCTGCCAACATGCTGCTGGCGGCCCTCCCGGCGTGCGTCTGCGCGGCGATGCTGACCCTCGCGCCGTCGCCCGGTCCCGGCCCTGTTGGGTCCCGGCGGCTGCTGGCCTGGGCGGGCGGGGTGCTGGGCGCGTGCGTCGTGGGCGCCCTGCTGCCCGAGGTCTTCGGGGCCGTCCTGATGCTGGCCGCCATCGGTACGGTGGCGGTGCTGGCACTGCGCTCCCCTGTGGGCCGCCGGACGGCTGCCATCCTGACGCCGTTCCTCGTCGTCGATGTCATGCCGTCGTGGTTCACCGATCTGGCGAGTCTGACGGCGGTCGCCGTCGCGACGGTGGCGCTGCTGGGCCTCACGGCGTGGCTGGCCCGCACCGGGGAACCCGCCTGACGCTCGCTACCGGCACCAGCCACCCACCACCGCCACCCCCGCAGACTCACCTGCACATCCACACCTTCCGGGGCGACGAACGATTAATTGTTGGCTGCGAGCTGCATGGGGAGACGCTCGGCCGGGGTTTCCCGGCCGAGCGTCTTTCTCGGTCTTAAGTTCAATTCAGCAGCGACGCGTCGAGCTCAATGCGGGTGTGGTGCCCTTGGGAAGCGCTGGCGCAGCAGGCCGTTGGTGTTCTTGTTGGAGCCGCGCCGCCACGGGCTCGCCGGGACGCCGTAGTAGACGGGCATGTCGGCGGCGATGGGCGGCGCAGCCGGTGCGTAGCGCCCGGGTCATCGCGGCGCAGCTCGCCGCGGCCTCGGACGTAGGGGGCCTGGTAGATGGTCTCGTGGCCCACATGCATTCACGTCGGCGCGGGCCTGGGCCGCGCGCGGCCAAGCTCTCGCGCGATTTCCGGGCACCCCGGCCCGGCGTGGCTCATCGCCGGGATCGCCGGGATCGGCAGGTTAGGGCAACACACCATAGATTCGCGGGCCCGCCTCCATCTATAAGGGTGAGACCGAGGAGAGCCCTTGAACCCCGACCAGCAGCGAGATTTCACCGAGTTCGTCGTCGGCCGCTCCGACAGCCTGATCAGGCTCGCTTACGTGCTGACCAACGACCAGCACGCCGCCGAGGACCTGCTGCAGACGGCGCTGGCCAAGACGGCCAGACACTGGCGGCGGATCCGTGACAATCCGGAGGCGTACGTGCGCCGGATCATGTACCACGAACAGGTCGGCCGCTGGCGAAGCCGGCGCTGGGATCGCGAGAGCGTGGTCCCAGCACCCCCTGACCGGGCCGCGGATGACCGGACCCACGAGGTCGAGACCCGCATCACCCTGGCCCAGGCGCTGCGGATCCTGCCGGCCCGGAAAAGAGCGGTCTTGGTGCTGCGTTACTACGAGGACCTCGCGGAGTCCGAAGTCGCCAAGATCATGGGCTGCTCGATAGGGACCGTGCGCAGCCAGACCCACCAAGCCGTCACCCGGCTACGCGAGCTCATTGGCGAGACCGTCACCCTGGAGGCATGAGATGACGATCGACGAACAGCAGATCGCCGAGGAACTGCGGCTGATGGCGGACGAGGCCAGGCCCGTTGACGTGCTCGGCTACGTCAGCCGGGCGCGGACCGTCTCCCTGCGACGCCGGCGTCTGTCCTGGTCGCTGGCCGGGCTCGCGGCGGCCGCTTCGGTCATCGCGACGGTGATCGCGGTTCCCCCCGGCGGCTCCGGCCCGGACACCGCGGCGAGGGTGATGAGACTGCCGGACAACACCCCTGAGCAGTTGCGACTCGTACGCGAATGCATGCCTCAAGGAGGTCCCGTCCACAACATGGACGGCAATCGGGGCATCCCGGAGCATGGGACGGTCAAGGACTTCCGGCTGCTGGTGGACTACCAGGACAAGGGCGGGACGACCGCCCTGGTCGGCAGCCAGTCCGGCTTCGTGCTGTGCACGCCGACCGAGCAGACGGATTTCGCGGAGCGAGCGGTCTTCACTTACTGGGGGTTCAAGTCTCCGGGAAATCTCACGGGCTTCTCAGGTGATCTCCAGGTGGACGCCTACACCTCGCACATGCATTCGTACGCGGTGGGGCCGGAGCGAATTCAGAAGAACGACATCTACCGGGTCGTCGTCGGCCGGGTCGGTGCCGGTGTGCGGCGGGTCGAAATCGACTGGGCGGACGGGCGGCGTACCGATGCGCGTGTGGCCGACGGTTTCTTCATCGCCCGGGTGCTGGGGAAGTTGGTCAGGGATCGCCAGGATAGCGACGACGAGCCGCCTACGATCTTGGATTCCCCACCGGTCACGGTGACCGCCTACGGACAACAGGGTCAGGTCCTGAAGCAGGAAAAGAGCGTGGCTTTCGGCCCGTTGGGCCGGGGAAGCGGCTACTGACCTGGTGCCGAGTTCTGTGACAGCCTGGGGCGGTGACCGCAAAAGACCGCAGTGGTCGGCACCGGCAACGCCACACCCGTTCTCACGCTGTGTCCGGGGCGGTGGTCACGATCGACCGTCTCATGGCGGAGCACTGGCAGGAGCCGCCCGCAGTAGCCGCACTGGCCGCGACCTGTGTGAGCACGGGATATCGTGCGACGCCATGATCGATCGATGCCGTAGCATCGGCCCTCATGAGCATTCCTCGCATACGGCCGCCCTTCGTCACCGATGAGCGCACCCAGCTGGTCGGCTGGCTCGACATGCAGCGTGCGATCGTCCAGTGGAAGTGCGAAGGGTTGTCGGACGAGGACGCCTACCGGCCGGTGCTGCCCGCCTCGCCGCTCATGACCATGGCGGGCCTGGTATCGCACCTGCGCTGGACCGAGCATTGCTGGTTCGAGGTGCTCTTCTTGGGCCACCCCGCCGACGGCAACCCGCAGTTCGACGAGAGCGTGGAGGACGCCGACATGCGGGTGGAGGACGTCCCTCTGGCGCAGCTTCTCGACGAGTACGAGCGCCAGTGCCAGATCTCGAACGAGATCGTCGCCGCGCACTCGCTGGACGACGTGGGCAAGCACCCCGACTACCGCTCGGCCGCGGCGAGCCTGCGCTGGATGTTGATCCACATGGTCGAAGAGACCGGCCGGCACGCCGGCCATCTGGACATCATCAGGGAAGTGATCGACGGCGAGAAGGGCTACTACTGACCGCCTGAGCATGGTGCGCCTCAACCGGCGACCAGTCGATATGATCATCCCGTGATGAGGGCATCATGCCCTGGACCGGCCTGCATCCGCCGAACGTCACAGCGCCGCATCCGGCTGGACGGACAACGCCGTCACCGTCCAACGCGGCAGCCCACAACGCCACCGCCAAGCTCTTCCTGAGCTGGACCACCTCGCAGGCCGCCCAGAAGTCCGCCGTCGCCACCTGGACCTGGTCGGGGGTGCGCAAGGACGTCGCACCCCCGATCGGACTCAAGCCCCTGGCCGACTACACCAACACCGACCCCCGACGCCTTCTCCCGCTCCATGTCCGATCGCGCCGCCGTGGAACGCTTCCGCAGCCAGGTCGAGCTGTGCGTCGGCCCCGTCGAAGGCGCCAACCCAGCAGACCTGACGGACGCCCTCGGCCGCACCCCCGGGCGGCTCCTAAACGTCCACGTCCAGAAATCGAGCCCGCCTCCCGACACCTCGCCGCCACACGTAAGGGGGACCGGGAGGCCGAGCTCGTCGCCGTCATCGGCGAGGAGACCCACCTGGCGAGCCAGGACCGTGCCCGAGACAGCGTGGCGCGGCTCACGAGTATTTTTCTGTTATCCGCGCCCACCTGTTTCGTCACCTCTCACGAGAGCCTCCACACGGGAGGCGGCGGCAGTAAGGCAGCAATGAGCGACAAGGGTTTCAGAAAACCCCCAGCCCGCCACCTGGCCCTCGTCGCGCTCGTGACGGCGGCCGCCGTCTACGGCGCGCAAGGGCCGGCGGCCGCCGCAGCCGTGCGCACCGGCACCTCGGCTGCGCTGCACGGCGGCACCGGCCTGGCAGCCGATCCGGCCAAGGATCCGGGAGTCGATCCGGTCTTCTCCTCAGACGGAGAACTGAACAGGAAGGAGACCTACACCTACCGGCCCTCCGAGCCGGGCGACCACGCCTTGCCACCGGACACGTTCACACTGCGCTACGACGTCTCCCAAGCCGCACAGCGTCCCCTGAAGGCGCAGCTCGTCAAAGCGCGGGCGGAGCTCGCGCGCAGCACCGGCATCGCGCTCTACCTCATCGGCGGGACCGCGCTGAACGACGCCGACCTGACGGCGGTGCAGTCCGTGGGCAACGCCGAGAGCGCGGGCGGGCTCGGGCTGACCAAGCTGAACCGGCTGCACATCTACAACCTGCGATCCCTCCAGGGCGGGACCGAGTGCACCCCCGACTCCGGCCTGGCCTGCGCCGGGAAGATCGCACGTGGCGGGCGCTCGCCGTACCTGTGGCACAACGGCTGGTGGGGGTCGTGGGTCAGGCACCTGGTGCTGGACGATCTGCAGGACATCAAACCCGGCTCCTTCAGCAACCACAACTTCGCCTCGGTCAGCTTCAAGGCGGCCCGCACCGTCGGCGCGATGGCGTTCGGGCACGGGCCGTACGCCAAGCTCAGTGTGCTCTACCTGCCGAGCGCCACGGAGATCGGCGCGAACGCGTTCCGCCGCAACCAGTACCTGACGAAGGTCAACCTCCCGCGGGTGCGGACCATTGACGACTTCGCGTTCGACGACGCTTCCCGCCTGCGCTACTTCAACGCCCCCGAGCTGGAGTCGATCGGCAGGAACGGGTTGAACGACAGCCACGTGCTGGAAGCGGTCAACCTTCCCAAGCTCCGCTACATGGGCATCAACTGCTTCGATCTCAACGGTGACGCCGCCGCCGGGACAGGGATCAAGGTGCTGCGGCTGCCGAGCGTGCAGACGCTGGACAAGAACGCCATCGTCCGCCTCGCCTCGCTCAAGGAGCTGTACGCGCCCGCGCTGACCACCGCCTTGCATGACTCGATCTCCGACAACGCGAGCCTCACCTCGGTCTATGCGCCGAGCCTGAGCAAGCTCGGTCCGCGCGTCTTCGCGCGTGATCCCCAATTGCGGGCGCTGTACCTCGGCCAGAAGCCACCGGTCCAGGACCAGGCCGCGTTCGCCGGAACCGACCCGGCCAAGCTGATCATCTACTACACCGGCCACACCTCCGCCTGGGCGAGCTTCGTGCCCGCGGGAAATCCCACGATCAAGCTGGTCAAGCGGATCGCGGACGCGGCGCCCTCCGCCACCCCTGTGCCATCCCCCACCTCCACGCCCAGTCGAACAACCGCGGCGTCGCCATCCCCCACCTCCACGCCCAGTCGAACAACCGCGGCGTCGCCATCACCGACGTACGCGCCGTCGGCGGCCGCCGGACTGCCCACGGGCGTGACGCGGTCCTTCCGGTCGGTCGGCACTCCTGGTGCGTTCATCCAGGACCTGCGCGGCCAAGCCCGGCTTGTCACCATCCGCGACACCGACCCGGCCGCATCCCGGCAGGGCGCCGGCTTGCGCATCGTGCCGGGCCTTGCCGATCCCAAGGGATACTCCTTCATCAGCCCCGACGGCCGTTACCTGCGGCACAAGCACTTCCGGCTGCGTTTCGACCGCAGCGACGGCAGTTCCTTGTTCAAGAAGGACGCGACCTTTTACGCCCGTCCGGGCTCGATCACCGGATCAGTGACGCTGGAGTCGCTGAACTACCCGGGCCGGGTCATCCTCCACCGCGACCGTCAGCTATGGCTCGCTGCCCGGCAAGGGACCGCCGCCTTCCGGACCGCAAGCTCCTTCCAGCCGGTCCTGCCTCTCGGATGACCCACGGCGTCCGGCCGTCACCCACGGCACGATCCGCAGCGCGCGGCCCTGGCCTTCGCCGCCGCGGCTGCCCTGACCTGGCGCCGGAGCGGTCCGGCCGCTTCGGCAACTGATCGCTGAAGAGGGGCGTCGAAAATCAGGCTCGGCCCGCCGGTCACCCAAATCGGTCTCTCACTCAGTAGTACATCGTGAGGATTTCAACGGGCGGAGGTTGAGGATGGCGGATGGTTTCGCCAACTACGTCGGACAGCGGCACGAGCGGTTGTGCCGCACCGCGTACCTGCTGACCCGGGACTGGGCCATGGCCGAGGACGTGGTTCCGCATTCGCTCGTCAAGGCGTGGACGGCCTGGCCGAAGATCGGCGACGACCCCGACCGGTACGTGTACCGCATCATCGTCAACACACACGCCTCCTGGTGGCGGCGGCGCTGGCGGGACGAGGTCCCGACCGAGGTGATGCCGGAAGGTCCCACCGGGCGCGACTTCGTGACGGCGGTCAACGAGCGGGACGCCCTGTGGGAGGCCATCGGCGCCTTGCCGAGACGGCAGCGCGCGGCCCTCGTCCTGCGGTACTTCGACGACATGACGCCGGAGCAGGTGGCCGGGGTGCTCGGGAACACGGACTCCCCCCGGACGTCACAGAGATCACACGGCTGGGCGGCCGGGCACGCCGCCGCAGGCGGACGGCCACGGCCGCCACGCTGGCTGCGGGCGCGCTCACCGTAGGTGTCGCCATCCTGCCCGTCCTGTACGGGAACGCAGCCGACCCAACGTCGTCGGCGCAGGTGACGAGCGGGCTCGAACTGCCGCAGACCCTGGAAGGGCTCCACGGGCGGCAGGTGTCGCTGATCCAGGAGGAGACACATCAGTCACTGGCGAAGGGCGAGCTGGTCACCTTCACGCCGACCAGCATCTACACCGGCTTCTCTATCCGCTGCGCGGACCCGCAGGCGTGGGTGCTGGTGCGATCGGTACACGACCCGGGCCAGTGGACCGATTTCGGGCGGTGCGGCGAGCGGAAGGGGAACAGTCTCGACAGCCAGAATGATGCGCAGTCCGTCCCGCCCGGGTGGCTGGAGCGGCCGCAGAGCGTGGAGATCTGGGTCTTCCCCGCCGACGCGCCGATCGGCTCCAGCGCCGGCTGCGACATCGAGGCCAGGAAGAAGGGTGCCTGCAACGCGCCGTTCGACCACGAGACGCTGACGCTCGCGCCGGAGCTGCTGGCGAACCAGATCGGCCCCCGGGAGGGCGCCCCGTGGTGGATCGGCGTCTACGACACTCCCCGATGATCGTCGCTAGCGCGGCGGGGCATCAGTCGGCGCCATCGGCGACGATGACAGAGCTTCGCCGACACATCGGCCGTTCCAGCCCGCGGTCGTGAGGCCTTCACGACGCGAGCCCAGTGCCAAAAGGAATGCTTGCCGCCATTGCGCCACGAACCCGTCATCCAAACGACTCTACGATCTTGAGCGTGACACCTTCGCGTTCCCCAGAAGCGGTACTTACAGCATTCGGCATCCGCGCTGATCCAGTGGTATTACCAGGCGGCAAGGGCGGCACCTGGCGAGCTGATCAGGTGGTCCTTAAGCCTGTGGAGTTCTTGGCGGAGACGCTCTGGCGAGCGGAGGTGCTTGCCGCCCTGCCCGACTCGGCCGAATTCAGAATTGCCCGCCCCGTTCGGACCTTGGACGGGGCATGGGTGATCGACGGTTGGGAGGCGTCTCGGCTCATCGAGGGCGTCCCGGATGTCGGGCGTCAGGATGACGTGCTGCGCGCTGGCACCGCCTTTCACACAGCCATCGCGAGCCTGCCCCGTCCTGAATTTTTGGACCTCCGCGACGACCCCTGGTCCATCGGTGACCGTGTCGCATGGGAGGAACTGCCCATCCAGGCATGCCCGCTGGCCCTGAACCTGCTGGAGCCGCTGGTGCGCGCTCGCCGCCCGGTCAATCTCGCCTCGCAAGCGGTTCATGGGGATCTACCCGGCCGCTGCGTAACGATGCCGCGGGGGCAGGACCTCATCGCCCAGATCGACCGATGCCACTCCATGATCGACGACAAGTTCAGAGAATCAGGAAGAAGATCCTGCTTCGGGACTGACGCCGGGGGATAGAGTCGCCGAGCAGATTGAGAGGTGTGAATCGTGGGCTCAACAGGGTTGTGGGTGGTCGGTGCCATCCCTGATGAAGAGGCCCGGACACTACCGGATCGCTACATCCATCTCCTACAGCCAGGCGACCGGGACAGGCCGCCGGATTTTCCCGAGACGCTTGCGTGGTGGTCGAACGGCGGCGACCAAGAGCCCTTCTTCGAGCACCCCGCGGAGCCTCCCGGCCTCTTGATACCCACGCCGACCGCCCGGCGATTCGCGGACTTCATCGACGACGCCAACGCGCCTACCGAGGCGACGGAAGCCATGCGGGACGCGAGCATGACGCTCATGCCCAAGGCGGAGGGCGCCGGTCTGTTCGTCGCGACTGCCCGCAAGGCGAACCCGGCGGCAGCCCTGTGCTACGGCCTCGGCGCAGAACGATCAACGATGTTCCCTGGCTGGTTTGGCGACTTCCTCCTGTCCGCTGAGGAAGTTCGGACCGCCTTGCCTCGAGCTGAGGAAGCCCTCTTCTTCTCCACCACACAGCGAAGCGAGGTCCTCAGCCGGATCACCGCCTGGATGACCGCGATGGGCGACGCACCCGACTTCGATGCGGCGGAGCTCATTGACGCGCCGCTGCGGGTTCTTCAGTTCGCCGCGGAGACCGGATCCGGCGCCACCGCATTCAGCCGCTGGTACTGACTGCGCATCCCGTGACCAGACCACAGGAGCAAGGCTGACCAGCGAGTGGCTGGAGCAACCACACCCGTACATAACGGTCCGCATGTCCAACGCAGCACGGTGAACCCCCGACCGCTCGGCTGGGAAACGATCTTCGCCAGGGGCATCATCGTCGGTGCTCAACTACTCCCCGAAGTGATGTCGAGAAGGCTCTGGCCGCTCCGACCTTCCTACCGAGGGAACCGCCGGCTCACACGGTGGCGCCTCGTGGACGACACCCGATTCGAAGGAGCAGACATGTCACGGAACATCGAGACCGTCAACACCTACCTCGACGGTTTCCGTAAGAACGATCATGAGCAGATCCTGTCCTGCCTGACCGACGACATCGAGTGGACCGTCTTCGGCGCCTTCCACCTGACCGGCAAAGACGCCTACGACGGGGCCATCGACGGCCCGCCCGAACTCATCGACCCTCCCCACCTGGAGGTCGTGCGCATGGTCGAGCAGGGCGATGTCGTCATGGCGGAACTCACCGGGACGGTGAAGCGAGTCGGGGGCGGTGAGATGCGCATGTCCATGGCGGAGGTGTTCGTCATGCGCGATGGCAAGATCGCCGAGCGTCGTGCCTGGGTCATCGAGCTGAAGGAGAACGACTACCGCTGACCGGAGGAGCTCGATTACGGGCGGCCCCCTTCTCACCTCACCCACAGGTCGCAGCACGTCAAGGTCGCGTGAAAGTCGTTGGGACTACCTCAGGCGGCTACGCGGGCGGATGAAAGCGCCCGCGCGTTCCAGCGCGTCTGCGGCCTCCGGCAGGAACGACCAGAAGTAGTGGAAAACGTGGGCGGACACGGGATAGAGCTCGAGCCGCGCGTCGACGCCGTACGACCGGGCCCTTTCGGTGAGCCGGTGGGCGTCGCCGGCCAGCGGGTCGCCGGGATCGTGACCGGCCAGGTACGCGGCCGCGAACCGGCGTAGCTGCCGGGGAGCGCGCGTCGTCTCGCTGTCGGGCGCCGCGGTCAATCGGCGTCCCCGTCACTGCCGAACTCGATGTCGAGGATGGCCAAGAACGCCGCATAGGCTTGTGGGGACCAGTCGGTGTTCACGTGGCTGGCGACCAGGTGCGTGCCGTCGCGGCTGCCCATGACGAGGGCGAACGTGCCGTAGTCAGCGCCGCCGTTGCCCCACACGTGCACGCCGCTCTCGAGCTTCTGCTCGACCCACACACCGAGCCCGTAGCGGGTGTTGGGCAGCCACCCGGAGCCGTCGGTCGACACGGTCGTGAACATCTCCTCCATCTGCGCCGGCTTGAGGATCCGACCTGAGAGCAGCGCCGAGAAGAACGTGAGCAGGTCTCCGGTCGAGGAGATCATCCCGCCCGCACTCCAGGCGGTTGTCTCATTCGACTCGGTCGCGTCGCGCAGCGGTGCCGCTGGGTCGTGCAATTCCAGCCTGGAGTAGTGCACCGGATGCGGTCCTTGGATAACCGTCTGCGTGGTGGGCAGCGATGTCCCGGTCAGGTCGAGCGGCCGCAGAACGAGCCGATCAAGCACATCGCCGTACGATTCGCCGGTGGCCTTCTCCACCATCATCGCGGCCAGGTAGTACTGCGTGTTGGAGTACCGGAATGCCTCGCCGGGCGCGTTGTAGGGCGGGTGCCGTAGGGCGATCCTCACCAGTTCTTCGGGCGTGAAGACCTTGAACCGGCGTTCGTACCATGCCTCGCCTTGGCCACTGGCGTAGAACTCCGGATCCATGGAGAAGTTGAAGATGCCGCTGGTCTGGTTCAGCAACCGCCGCAACGTGATCTTGTCGGCGTCATAGTGACTGTCATCGAGCAAGCCGGGCAGCCACTTCTCCACCGTATCGTCGAGGCTGAGCACGCCTTCACCGACCAATTTCAGCACGGTGGTGGCGGTGAATGCCTTAGCGGCACTGCCGATACGGAACAACTCCTCCCGAGTGCGCTCGCGGCCGGTGCTGATGTCGGCTTTGCCCGCAGACGCGAACCAGTGGGAGTCGCCCTTCCAGATCTCGGTCACGATGCCCGGCGTCGTGCCCGAAGACACTGCGTCCTCTAGTACGCGCTGCACCGCCTCGTGGTTGGTTCCGGTGTCGCGTGTCATTGCCATGGCGTCTCCTCCAGTCGCCTTTGATCATTTCCCTCTACCGAAACGCTGGATTGCATTCGCAAATAGTCGACGTCACATTCGCCGATACAAGGTGGTGTTGCAATGGCCATGATAATGAATGCAAATATAGTTGCAATGAGTTGGTTGAATGCAAAGATTCGAATCTACAGCAAGGAGGGGCGGCTGGTGCCGAGAGACGGGGCCGCGTGCGGCGGGGCCCAGGGCCATGGGGAACCTCCGTCCGTCGGCCGCCCGGCACTCCTCGGCCGGGCCTGGGCCGCCTGCTGGATCATGTCGTAGGAGGCGCTGCTGACAATCGGCTGCAGCGGCCGGCTTTGTCAGGCCGGCCAGCTACGTGATCATCGGTGCCGTGGTGCTCGGGTCCTGACCGGCGTCCTCAACCTGCGTCTCGGCCGGCTGGCAAGCCTCTCGGGGCGTGATGGCGCCCCGGCCCGCTCAGTACCCGCTGCGGCGGGGGGCCGCGGTCGGACGACGGGAGAGATTGGTCCGGCCCGTGGGCTTGAGGTCGCGCGCCGGGTGCTCGTTCGGGTGCGACGACCGGGCCTGGTGGTCGGTCTTGGCCTGGGTGATCGAGGCGGGGAGTTTGATATGCATGCTTCCTCCTGTGGTGCTAAGCCCTGGTGAGCCAGGTGACCTGGGCGCCGTTGTCGAAGGATTCGCGCCGGGTGGGGGTGAACAGGGTGGGGCGGAACTGTCCGGAGAACATGGGGATGCCCGTGCCCGCCACCACGGGGTAGCTCTTGAGGATGATCTCGTCGATCTCCGGGAGCAGGGAGGCGGCGAGCTTGCCGCCGCCGCACAGGTAGATCTCCATGCCGGTGTCCTCGGCCTTCAGCCGCCGGATGAGCTCGATCGGGTCGCCTGTCTCCACCTGCACCGTGGGGTCGTCGATCGTCAGCGTGCTGGAGACGACGTACTGGCGCAGGTGGGAGTACGGGCTGGTGGTGGGGACGTCCAGGGCCGGCTCGTAGGTGCCGCGGCCCATCACCAGCGTGTCGAAGACCTTGTTGGGCACGCCCTCGAGGCCGACAAGCTTGCGGACGTGGGTGGGGAGTGTCTCGGGGTAGCGGGTGTTGATCCAGGCGGCCATCTGGTCCGACAGGGGGTAGAAGTCGAACTCGGCGTTGGGACCCGCGATGTAGCCGTCGAGCGAGACGGCGATGTAGTAGACCAGCTTCCGCATCTCGATCAACTCCCGATGTAGTACTCTGAGTGGAGTGGTTTGAACGTAGTACTACATATGGAGTGGTGTCAAGTGCGGAGAAATCCCGAGCGGCGGCAGGCACTGATCGACGCGTCCATCGAGGTGCTGGCCAGGGAGGGAGCGCGGGGGCTGACCTTCCGGGCCGTCGATGCGGAGGCGGCTGTGCCCCCGGGCACGGCTTCGAACTACTTCGCCAACCGCGACGACCTGTTCACCCAGGTCGGCGGACGCATCTATGAGCGGTTGCTGCCCGACGAGGCCACGATCGCCCGCAGCCGGGAGGGCGTGCAGGACCAAACCCGCTATGCCGAGCTCATGCACGAACTGGTGGATCGGGTCTCCGCCTTCAACTCCGGCTACCTGGCCCTGCTCGAGCTCCGGCTGGAGTCCACTCGGCGCCCCGAGCTGCGCGCCGTGCTGACCAAGCGCATCCGCGAGGACATCGACGCCAACATCGGCCACCACGCCGCCTCGGGTCTGCCCGGGGACTCGACGTCGGTGGTTCTCCTCTACCTCGCTCTGAACTGGCTCATCGTGGAGCGGCTGACGCTGCCTGACATCTTCACTGAGCAGGAGATCCACGAGCTGGTGGACGCCGCCGTGCAAAGATCGCTGAATACCTGACGTGTAAGGCCACCCGAAGGGCCCGGGTGAGGTCAGGCCGCTGGTGGGGCTCCCCGTTCTCGTCGCTGGGCATGCCGGCGCCGGCTCCGGGCTCAGACGCTATCCGCTGAATTCCCGGCCGAAGTCATACGTTCGCCAGCGTTCGGGACGGACCCGCACGGTGACCCGCTTCGCGGGTGAGCGCCATCTTGACGCTGTCGGCGGCTCGTGGCGAAGGTGAGGACTCAGAGCCTCACCAGCATCTTGCCGACGTTGCCGCCGCGCATCATGTCCATAAAGGCAGAGGGCGCCCGCTCGATGCCCTCGGCCACGGTCACCTCGGTGTACAGGGAGCCGTCGGCCAGCCAACCGGCCGCCTTCGCGATCCATTCCGGGAACAGGTGGAAGTAGGAATTGATCAGCATGCCGCGCAGAGTGGCGTCCTTGGCGGCCAGGATGAAGAGGTTGCTCGGGCCGGGCACCGGCTCGGTGGCGTTGTAGGAGCTGATCGCGCCCACCATCGCGATCCTGCCGCCGTGACGCAGTGCGTCGATGGCCGCCACCAGGTGGTCGCCGCCGACGTGGTCGATGTAGACGTCGATGCCGTCGGGGGCGGCCTCGGCGAGTTGCTCGGCGACCGAACCGGCGCGGTAGTCGATCGCGGCGTCGTAGCCGAAGTCCTGCACAAGCTTCTTGGCCTTCAGCGTCCCGCCTGCGGAACCGATCACGCGGGAGGCGCCGAGCTTGCGGGCGAGCTGCCCGGCGATGCTGCCCACCGCCCCGGCCGCCGCCGAGACGAGGACCACGTCGCCCTCCCGCACGGGGGCCACCTGGGTCAGGGCCGCGTAGGCGGTCAGCCCGGTGGTCCCCAGCGCGCCGAGCCACGCCTCGGCGGGGGCCAGGGCGAGGTCGGCGACGGTGACGGCCGCGGCGTCCACCGCGGCGTACTCGCGCCAGCCCAGGAAGTGCACGACGGTCGCGCCCACTGGGATGTCAGCCGAGCGTGAGGCCACGACCTCGCCGATCGCCGAGCCGTCCAGAGGTTCGCCGAGCTGGAACGGCGGCAGGTAGGAATCGGCGTCGTGCATCCGCTCGCGCATGTAGGGATCGACCGACATCCAGGTGTTGCGAACCAGGACCTGGCCTTCGGCCAGCTCGGGCAGCGCGGTGGTGACCAGCTCGAAGTTCTCTGTGCCGGGCTCGCCGAAGGGGCGGGCGGCCAGGCGGATCTCACGGTTCACGGTCATGGGAGTGCTCCTCACTCGTGGTGCCTCTGTTTCGGGCCCCACTCTGGACGGGGGCGCGCACGATCGGCTGGGGGTTCGCTGCGGGTACCGTGACCGGGTGCGATTCGGTGTGCTTGGCCCCCTAGGCGTATGGACAGACGACGGGCGGCATGTGCGGGTCCCCGAGGCGAAGGTCCGGGCACTGCTCGCCGACCTACTGGCCCACGAGGGACGCCCGGTGTCGGCGGACCGCTTGGCCGAGGACCTGTGGGGGGACAACCCTCCGGGCAACCCCGTCAACACGCTGCAGACCAAGGTGTCCCAGCTGCGCCGCGCCCTGGAGCAGGCGGAGCCGGGAGGTCGCGAGCTGGTGGCCTTCCAGGCACGGGGCTACGTCCTGCGCGCCGCCGACGTGGACGCCGCCCGTTTCGTCGCGCGGCTCGACCGCGCCCGCTTCGCCACCGATCTGCGGGCGAAGGCGGAGCTGCTGGCGGATGCGCTGGCCCTGTGGCGCGGTCCCGCCTACGCCGACTTCGGCGACGAGGAGTTCGCCCGTACCGCCGCCACCCGTCTGGAGGAGCAGCGCCTGACCGCACTGGAGGAGTGGGCGGAGGTACGGCTGGAGCTGGGCGAGCACAGCCTGGTGACCGACGAGCTGGGCGAGCTGGTGGCCGCGCACCCGCTGCGTGAACGCCTGCGCGCCGCCCACCTGCGCGCGCTCTACCGGTCGGGACGTCAGGCGGAGGCGCTGGCAGGGTACGACGACCTGCGGCACCGGCTGGCCGACGAACTGGGCCTCGACCCCGGACCCGAACTGGCCGCGCTCCACCAGGCGATCCTGCGCCAGGACCCGTCGCTCGCGCCCCCGCGCCCGCGCACGAACCTTCCCGCTCCCCTGACCGGACTGATCGGCCGCGAGCTGCCCGTGGCCGAGGTCGGTGCCCTGCTCGGCTCGGCGCGTCTGGTCACACTGACCGGTCCGGGCGGTGTCGGCAAGACCAGACTCGCCCTGGCGGTCGCCGACCTCGCCATCGACGCTTTTCCCGACGGGGTGTGGCTGGTCGAGCTGGCGGGCACCTCGGGCGAGACAGCGACCGTGGCCGAGGTGGTGGCCGCTGAGCTGGACGTCCGCGACGACACGGCGACCGGTTCGCGTCCCGGCGTGCGCCCGGCCGGCCTGGCGCACCGGCTCGCCGACGCCTTGCGCGGCCGGCGGCTGCTGCTCGTGCTGGACAACTGCGAGCACGTGGTCGAACCGGTCGCCGAGCTGGTGGACCTTCTCCTGCGGGCCGCCCCCGACCTGCGCGTGCTGACCACGAGCCAGGAGCCGCTGGCGCTCCCCGGGGAGACGCTGTACGCGGTACCGCCGCTCGAGCTTCCGGCGCCCGGAGCGGATCCGGCGCGGGCCGCCTCGGTGCAGCTGTTCGTGGCCCGTGCTGCGGCCGCCGCGCCCGGGTTCGTGCTGGACGAGGTGAGCGCGCCCTCAGTGACGGCGATCTGCAGGAGGCTGGACGGCCTGCCGCTGGCGCTGGAACTGGCCGCCGCCCGGGTACGCGCGCTGGGCGTGCGCGGCGTTGCCGACCGGCTGGACGACCGCTTCCACCTGCTCACCGTCTCGGGCCGGGGACGGCCTGCCCGCCAGCAGACCCTGCGCGCGGTGATCGACTGGAGCTGGGAGCAGCTCACCGAGCAACAGCGGCTGATCCTGCTACGGCTTGCCGTTCACCCGGGAGGCTGCACGCTGGAGGCAGCCGAGGCGGTGTGCGCCGGCCCCGGACTGGACCCTGGCATGGACGTCGCAGACCTGCTGGACCAGCTGGTGGCCAGGTCGATGGTCGAGTCCTCCGACGGGAACCGCTACCGGCTGCTGGAGTCGATCTCCGCCTACTGTCTCGAACGGCTCGCCGACGGCGACCCCGTCTTCCAGCGCCGCGACCTCTACTACACCGAGCTGGCCGAGCGGGCGAGGCCCCACCTCTATGGCCCCGCCCAGCGCCCATGGCTGGACCGTCTGGACACCGAGGCGCCCAACCTGCGGGCCACCCTCGAGCACACCACCGACCACGTGCTGGCACTGCGCCTGGTCGACGCCCTGGCGTGGTACTGGTACCTGCGCGGCAGACACCGCGAGGGCCGCGCCTCCATCGCCACGGCCATGGCGCTGCCCGGCGCGGAGTGCTCCAGGACGGCGGCGTGGGAGGCCGGGTTCGCGATGCTGACCGGCGACGGCACCGACCTGCTGCTGCGCAGCCGTGCCGCGGCGCAGGCGCTGGACGCCCGCGACGCACGATCACGCTGGTTCCTGGCCTTCGCGCATCTGAGCTTCGGGGACGCCGCCACCGCCGAGGGCCTGCTGACGGAGGCGCTGGCCGGATTCCGCGCCGTCGGCGACCGCTGGGGCGAGGCGGCGGCGCTGGCGGGCCGCGCCAAGCAGGCGATGTTCCAGGGCGACCACGCCCTCGCCGAGCTGTCCGGCACCCAGAGCCTGGCGATCTTCGCTGAGCTGGGCGATGGCTGGGGACGGCTGCAGGCATCCGACATGCTCGGCTACCTCGCCGAGATCACCGGCGACTATGAGCGGGCCGCCCGCCTGCACCGCGAGGGCCTGCGCATCGCCGAGGACCTGAGGCTGTGGACCGACGCGTCCTATCGGCTGTCCGGCCTGGGCCGGCTCGCCCTGCTGACCGGGGACATGGACGGATCCCGGGAGCTGCACGAGCGGGGGATGCGCCTGGCGGCCGAGCAGTCCAACAGCTTCGCCGAGGAGTTCGCCCGGGTGGGCCTCGGTCTCGTGGCCCGCCGCGCCGGCGACCTCGACACCGCGGAGCGGCTCTTCCAGCAGTCGCTGGCCTGGAATCGCCGCCTGGAAGCCGACTACGGCGTGCCCTTCTACGGGATGACGCTGCTGCTGGCCGAGCTCGGTTTCATCGCCGAACAGCGCGGCGACCTTGCTACGGCCAGGTCGCTGCACCTGGAGGGGCTCGCCACGGCCCGGGAGGTCGGTGATCCGCGGGGCATCGCCCTGGCCCGGGAGGGGCTGGCCGGGGTCGCGGCGGCCGAGGGTGCCTACGAGGAGGCCGCGGCCCTGCTGGGTGAGGCCACCGCGCTCAGGGAGTCGGTCGGCGCACCCCTGCCGCCCGCGGAACGCGGAGACGTCGACCGGATCGCCGCCGCCGTCCGCGCGGCTCTGCGCGGGGAGGCGTCCGTGCGCTGACCCCCAGCCGATCGTGCGCGCGTTCCGTCAGGGTCGTGCCCGTCACCCCACTGATGGAGGAGTAACGCGATGCGAGCCCTGATCTTCAAGCCGGACCTCTCCTTGGATGTCGTGCCCGACCCGGTGCCCACGCCCTCCCAGGCGCTGGTCCAGGTTGCGGCGTTCTCGCTCAACTTCGGCGAGATCGCCTACACAAGCGCGAACGTCCGGCCCGGGTACGTGCCGGGCTGGGATGCCGCCGGGGTGGTCGTCCAGGCCGCCGCCGACGGTTCGGGCCCTGCCGCCGGCACCCGCGTGGTCACTTTCGGCTGGTCGGGGGCCTGGGCGGAGCTGCGCGCCGTGGACACCGCCGAGCTGGCCGTCGTTCCCGCCGCCGTCGACCTGGGGCCGGCCAGCGCCCTGCCGGTCGCCGGAGTCACGGCGCTGCAGGCGGTCCGCCGGCTCGGGCCGGTGGCGGGCCGCCGCATCCTGGTCACCGGGGCGTCCGGCGGCGTCGGCCGCTTCGCCGTACAGCTCGCCGCCCGTGCGGGAGCGCATGTCGTCGCCTCCGCCGGCAGCCCCGCCCGCGCGCGGGGCCTGCGTGAACTGGGCGCCGCGGAGATCGTCATCGGTCCGGAGAACCTGAAAGGCCGCGTGTACGGCGTGCTGGACAACGTAGGCGGGCGGCAGCTCGCGCAGGCGTTCTATCGGCTGGAGGACGACGGCGTGGTGATGGCCATCGGACGGGCGGCCCGCGAGGCCACGGTCATCGACTTCGAGCTCGCGGGCACGCGATCGGCGCGGGGGCGGATCGAGAACTTCAACGTGACCACGCCGTTCGGCCCCGACCTTGCTCACCTGGTCGAGCTGCTGGCGGCCGGCGAGCTGGACGTGCAGGTCGGCTGGCGCGGGCCGTGGGACAAGGCGATGGAGGCCGCCGATGCCCTGATAGCCCGCCGCGTCGCCGGAAAAGCGGTCCTCGACGTATGACCACCGAGCCGTGCTGCGTACTGTGCTGTCGCCGGGCACGAACCGGTGGCTCCACCCGCTAACTCGATTGCGAGGTACCGCCGGCTCAGGGAGCATGGTCGGTCGACGTGACGAAAGGCGATCATGACTCGAGCGTTCCTGCAGTCGGACGATGTGCGCGACCTTGTGGCGGAACAGTTCGGCGCTGGTCGGCGACTGACTGCGCTGGACCGACTGACCGGCGGCAGTAAGAAGGGCGTCTACCGTCTCGGTCTGGACGACGAGACGACCGTGATCCTCTACGTGTGGGCGGCCGGGGAGAACTACTGGCCGCCGTCGCCGGCCGTCCCTGATGACCCGTTCACCGACGCGTCTGGAGCGGAACTGTTCGCCATCAACCACGCGGCCCTGGCCGCCGCGGGTGTGCGAACCCCGCGGCTGCTGATGCTCGACCGCGACAGCCGCTACCTCGATGCCGACGTCGCACTGGTCGAGGACGTCGGTGCGGTGAAGCTCGAGGCGTTGATGGACCATGACCCGGCCGCGGCTGCCATGCCGCTGTCCACGCTCGGTGACGCCTTGCGCCGCATGCACACCACGCTCGGCCCGGAGTACGGCAAGCTCGCCGCTATCAACCGCGGCGAGGCGTCCCAGACCCGACGCACCGAGGACATCATCATGGACCGGGCGCTCGGCCACCTCGACGCCGTGGCGGCCCGCGACGCCCGGGTGGAGGAGGCGCATGACCGGATCGCCGGACATGTGCGTCATCTTCGTGGCGCGGTCACGGCACGCGAGGCGTATGGGCTGGTACACGGCGAACTCGGACCGGATCACGTGCTCATCACGCCGGCGGGCGAACCCGTCATGATTGATTTCGAGGGCCTGACCTACTTTGACGTCGAGTGGGAACACGCCTGGCTGCAGATGCGCTTCGGCGAGGCATATCCAGTGCTGCGTCCAGTCGATCTCGACCCCCACAGGTTGGAGCTCTACCGGTACGCGCAGGTGCTGTCGCTGATCGAGGGCCCGCTACGGATCGCGGACACCGACTTCCCCGATCGGCAATGGATGCTGAAACTAGCCGAGTGGAACATCACCAAGGCGCTGGCCGCCGTCTGACGGCTCGGCTCTGGGGAGAGGCCGGAACAGCTGCACGGAACCAGTCCGGATCCTGCTGGTTAACTCGCGACACGCGGCTGTAGGTTCGTGACCTGAGTCTTTGACGTCCGAGATCATGCGGTGCGCGGCCGGGGGTTTCCCCTCCTCCCGGTCGTGGATGGGGTGGTCGGTGTCGATGCAGCCCCGGTCCTGGCCGGAACCGGACCCGGTGATCGCGGCGATCCGGTCGATGTATCGCGGCAAGCGGCAGCCGCCGCTACCCGTCCGGGTCCGGGATGAGCTGGGCGAGTTGTTCGCCGACGCGGAGTTCGCGGCTGCGTTCGCAGTCGAGGGTAAACCGGACTGGTCACCGGGCCGGCTGGCGTTGGATGATCCCGGCTTCGACGCGAGTGTTGTTGAGTGAGTTCCGGACTCGGGTGGTCGCCCACGGCCTGGAGGAGAAGGCTCTGGACCTGCTGCTGGCCAAGCTCGCCGGCAAAGGCCTGATCGGGGCGGGGGGCAAGCAGCGTACCGACTCCACCCACGTGATCAGCGCGGTCCGAGACCTGAACCGGCTGTTTGCAACAACAGGTCGCAAGGTTGCAACGTTCACACGTCGCGGCGCGCGCGGAGCCGACACGAAGCTGGTCACATGCTCAGTAAGAGATCGCTTTTTGCCACGTCAAGCTCTGGCGGGGGGAAGGAGTCATGACGAGGGTGTCGTTTCGGCGGCTGCTCGCACTGATCGCCGCCGGCTGTCTCACTAGTGCCGCGTGCGCCACGCAGTCCGCCGCCCAGCCCCAGGCACAGGCACAGGCGCAGGCACAGGCGCAGGCACAGGCGCAGGCGCAGGTGGCGCCGAAGCCGCAGCCGTCGATCGTGAAGCTGGACTCGGGCCGGATCCGCGGTCTTGATGACGGCACGGTCAGGACCTACTCCGGGATTCCCTTCGCGCAGCCGCCCGTGGGCGCGCTGCGGTGGAAGGATCCGGTGCGGGTCACACCGTGGAAGGGCGTGGCCGACGCCACCAAGCCCGGCCGGCAGTGCACGCAGATGGAGGCGGGCAAGCAGATCGGCGGGGAGGACTGCCTATACCTCGACGTCACCGCTCCGGCCAAGCCGTCGCGCAAGCGGCTGCCGGTGATGGTGTGGCTGTACGGCGGCGGTTACACCACTGGCGCCGGTTCCTCCTACGACTCCCGGCGGCTGGTCGACCAGGGCGAGGTGGTGGTGGTGACGCCCAACTACCGGCTCGGGGCGTTCGGCTACCTCGCACTGCCAGGACTGGCCGGCTCGGGCACGTTCGGGCTGGCTGACCAGCTCGAAGCCCTGAAGTGGGTCCAGCGCAATGCCGCGGCCTTCGGCGGCGACCCGGGCAACGTGACGCTGTTCGGCCAGTCCGCCGGCGGGATGAGCAGCTGCGCGCTGCTGACCTCTCCGGCCACGCGCAGCCTGATCGACAAGGCCGTCATCCAGTCGGGGTCGTGCATGCTCGATTGGGTGAGCGGCACTTATGTCCCGATCCCGGGCATGCCGTCGTTCACGCCGTACAGCTCACTGAAGGCCAGCCAGGGCACCGGCCTGGCCGCCGCAGAGAAGCTCGGCTGCGCGGCGGGCAAGGAGCTGGAGTGCCTGCGGGCCAAGCCGGTCTCCGAGCTGATGAAGGTCAACGACAGCTTCGCCAGCAATCTCGCGTACGGCACGCCACTGCTGCCACTCGACCCGCCGCAGGCCCTGCGCAAGGGCAGGTTCCTGCGGGTCCCGATGATGTCCGGCGGTACCAAGGACGAGGGCAACGGCTTCATCTCCGGCGCCGCCCAGGCCGGGTACCCGGTGACCGCCGAGAACTACCCGCAGCTGATGCAGGGCGCGTTCGGCGAGCACGCCGACACGGTGATGCGGGAATATCCGCTGAAGGACTTCGCATCCCCGGGCCTGGCCTGGGCGACGGTGGCCAACGACCGCGCCTGGGCCTGCCCGACCCTGGAGGGAGAGACGGCAATGGCCGCCCGCACCACGGTGTACGCCTACGAGTTCGCCGACGACAAGGCGCCCAACATCAGCAACATCTCCTCCGACTTCCCCCTGGGCGCCCAGCACGCCAGCGAGCTGCCCTACCTGTTCGACCTGGGCGGCCGGCCGTGGCACGGCCTCACGCCAGACCAGTGGCGGCTGGCGGACCAGATGATCGGCTATTGGACCTCCTTCGCCCACACCGGACGGCCTCGGGCCGCGGGCGCACCCGCCTGGCCCGCGTTCACCCCGTCCGGCCAGACCGTCCTCAGCCTGAAGCCCGCGGGACAGGGCGGCATCGGCCCGGCCGACTACCGCGGCGAGCACCGCTGCGGCTTCTGGAGCGGACTCGTCGACTGATCACGCCATCCTGATGACCCCATGCTGATCAGGCTCTGATGCCTGGCCCCGGCGCGGGCCAGGCGTCACTGCCGCACTATGGTGGACGGGCGCTGTGACAGACTATGAAGGCGTGATCAGGGTTCTGCTCGCCGACGACGACCCGATGGTCCGCCGGCATCTGAGGACGATCCTCGGCTCCAGTACGGACGTCGAGGTCGTCGGCGAGGCGCGAGACGGGGCAGAAGCGGTCGAAGAGGTCCTGCGAAACCGGCCCGACGTGGTGCTGATGGATCTGCGGATGCCGGGCGTGGACGGCATCACCGCGACGAGGGAGATCGCGGCGCTGGCCGCGCCGCCCACGGTCATCGCGCTCACGACCTTCGACTCCGACGAGCACGTGCTCCGCGCGCTGGAGGCCGGAGCAGGGGGTTTCCTGGTGAAGACCACCCCGGCGGAGGACCTGCTCAACCTGGTCAAAGTGGCGGCCGATGGCCATGTGGTGATGTCGCCGAGCGCGGCGCGAAGTCTGGTCGCCCAGTCATCCAGAGGCGACGAGCGGCGCGACCTCGCGCGGGCACAGGTGGCGAAGCTGGCTGAGCGCGAACGCGAGGTGCTGGTCTGTCTCGGTGAGGGGCTCACCAACCCCGAGATCGCGGGGCGGTTGTTCCTGTCGGAGACGACCGTCAGAAGCTACGTCTCCCGGCTCCTGGTCAAGCTCGACCTCACCCACCGCACGCAGGCCGCCCTCCTTGCCCACCAGGCTGGACTGCTTGACGAGTCCAGTTAGCACGACCCACGACAACCGGCCGCCACCCGCGTCTTCCCGACGCTCGCGGCGGCCTTCTGAGGTGCCCGCTGTGCGTACACCAGCACGTCTGTCCAGGCCGGAGCTGAGCGTCCGCGACCGAAGGACGCTCCTCATGGCCGCCACCGGCGCGGCCGCGCTGTGCGCCGTCGCCCAGATCGTCCTGTACCTCGGCACCGAGCACACTCGCGATGGCGGTTCCCTCCCCGAGCTGGCCCTGAACCTCCTGCTCGACGCGTCCTTGCCGCTGGCGGTCCGCTTCCCGCGGACGGTGGGAGGGCTGGCCGTCGTCGTCACGACGATCTCCGCTCTCGGTGTCAGCCTCGCGCCGGGCGTGGTGACGCCGCGGGTCGACCCGACCGTGACGCCGCTGGCGGCCGCGATTGTCGTGTCGTTCCTGGTCTACCTGCTGCCCTGGCGGCAGGCGTTCGCTTTCGCCGCGGTCCTGGCACTGCCGGCGATCCCGATCTGGTCTCCCACATGGGAGAGGCTGTACGTCGCGCTGTCGGCCACCGCACTGCCCGCGCTGGTCGCCCTCTATCTGAAGGCCAGGATCGAGCTGGTCCGGGCGTTGCGCAGGCGGGCCGAGCTGGCCGACTCCGAGCGCCGCCTGCTCGCCGAGCGGGCGGAGACCGCTGAACGGCAGCGCCTGGCGGCCGAGATGCACGACATCGTCACCCACCACGTCACCGAGATCGTCCTGCACGCCGACGCGCTGCGCGTCACCACGCGCGATGACGACACTCGCGCTGCGGCCGAGCAGATCCGGCAGGCCGGTACGCGTACCCTCACCGAACTGCGCGACCTCATGCGCGTGGTCACGACGGGGGTCAGGCCGGCGGCCGCCGAGCGTCCCGACGACGACACCGGCGGCGACCTGGCCGCGCTGGCGGCCGCCGACGATGCGGCCCTGAACGTCCAGGGCGATCCCGGTACGGTGCCCGCGGTCGTGGCCCGTGCCGTCTACCGCGTAGTTCAAGAGTCGCTGACCAACGCCCGCAAGCACGCCCCCGGCGCGCCGGTCTCCGTCACCATCGCTTACCCCGGCGACCGGGCCGACGTGGAGGTGCGCAACGCACCGCCCCGGCGCGCCGCCGACCCCATGCTGACCAGCGCCGGCTCCGGAATGGGCCTGACCGGACTCAAGCGCAGGGTCACCCTGCTCGGCGGGACCTTCAGCGCGAGAGACGACGAAGGAGGCTTCACGGTCACCGCAAGCATCCCCACCTCCGCCAGAAGGAACGCTAGCGCCCCCTGACCCTGACATTCACCGGCACTATCCACGGGGATCCAAGGATCCCTTCGGCAGTCTTCTTGCCACGAGCAGGCCGATGTGCGCCCGGCACGGCCGCAGGTCCGGGTCCGTTCATGATGCGGGAGCGCAGCCTCGCGGGCCTACCGGACGTCGTCACGGCGACGGTTGCGTCCGAAACGTGCCAGTGCCCGCTGCTTCACCACTGCTTGGCTGTGTTCGCAGTCCACTCGCACCTGCCTGAACGGGAACGATGTCTACCACCACGCTCGCCCGGCCCCGCTCGCCCTTCATCAGCTGGCTCGCGGTCTCCTCGCTCATGCTGGGCATCTTCTCCATCGTCACCAGCGAAATCCTGCCCATCGGCCTGCTGACCGCCATCGGCGCCGACTTCGGCATCTCCGACGGCGCCACAGGGCTGACCATGACACTGCCCGGCATCGTCGCGGCGGTCGCCGCACCCACCGTCACACTGACCACCGCGCGCCTGGACCGCCGCGTGATGCTGTGCGTCCTCATGGCGGTGCTTGCCTCCGCCGACGTGCTGGCCGCACTGGCCACTTCTTACTGGGTCATGCTGATCTCCAGGGTGCTCGTCGGCCTCACCATCGGCGGCTTCTGGTCCATCGGGTCAGGGCTGGCCGCCCGCCTGATGCCGCCGCACGCCGTCGGCACCGCCACCGCTGTGATCTTCTCTGCCGTGCCGCTGGGCTCCGTGCTCGGCGTACCGGCCGGCACCTTCATCGGCAACCTCGCCGGCTGGCGAACCGCCTTCCTGGTCCTGGCCGCGCTGGCCATCCTGGTCCTGGCCGCCCTGCTGACGCTGCTGCCGCCACTGCCCGCCCACCAGGTCACCAGCACTCGCGTCCTGCTCGACCTGCTGCGTACCCGGGGGGCCAAAACCGCCCTGCTGGCCACCTCCCTCATCGTCTTGGCCCATTTCGGCACCTATACCTACGTCACGCCCTTCCTCCAGGACGTCACCGGCCTGCATCCCGCAGCCGTCGGCGCCGTCCTGCTGGCGTACGGCGTCGCCGGAATCGCCGGCAACTTCCTGGCCGGCAAGGCCACCGCCACACGCCTGCGAGCCGCTTTCGCAACCTGCGGCTGCCTGATCGCGGCCACCACCCTGCTGCTGCCCTCGATCGGCGGCACAACCGCCGGCGCCGTGGTGTTGCTCCTCGTCTGGGGCCTGGCCTACGGAGGCGTGCCCGTCTGTTCGCAGGCATGGTTCATGACCGCCGCCCCTCACACGCCCGAAGCCGCCACGGTCGTCTTCACCTCCTCCTTCCAGGCGACCTTCGCGCTCGGCGCGTTCCTCGGCGGACGCGTCGTCGACGCCTTCTCGGTCTCCACCGTGATGATCTGCGGCGGGCTGACCGCTTTCCTCATGGCGGTATCCCTATGGTCACTGACCCAATCCCGCTGAGCCGGCGCCTTGCATCCCCGCAGCCGACAGGAGCCACAACCAAGCCGGAGCGGGAGAGCTTTGCTCGGAAACTGTACCGGCCGACCGGTATAGTTTTGGGTATGCCACGACCAAGCTCGAAGGACCGTCTCCTCGACGCCGCCGCTGACGTGCTGCTGTCGCAGGGAGGTGAGTCGCTCACCCTCGAAGCCGTCGCCAAGCGGGCCGGGGTCTCCAAGGGCGGACTGTTCTACCACTTCCCCACAAAACATGCCCTGGTCGGCGCCATGGTCGACCGGCTGACCAAGGCCTTCGAGGACGCGCTCGCTCAGGCGGGCACCCACCCGGGCGACTTCTTGCGCGCCTATGTCGAGGCGACCATCCCCGAGCGGCACACCACCGACACGGTGCCTGCCGACCGCGTCACCGCTGCGCTGCTTGCCGTGATGCTCGTCGACCCGGCGGAGCTCGAGCCGTTGCGTGAGCGGTTCGCCGCCTGGCAGGCCAGGCTCGCCGACGACGGCATCGACCCCGCAGCGGCGACAGCCGTACGGCTGGCCGTGGACGGATGGTGGGCGGCCAGGCTGCTTGGGCTCGGCCCTCCTGGACCTGACCTGCATGACGGGACCCGCCGCTACCTGATGGAGGCTATCGACCGTGCTGCGCGCGACTAAGGGCCTGATGCTCGTCACGGATGTCGGCTTCGTGGTCTATTTCGCCGTCACCGGGCTCGGGCTGATCCCGCTGGAATGGGCGTTCGCTGACTACGCCAACCCGCTGATGGTCGACTGGAACTGGTCGTTCCTCTGGATCGACCTGCTGGCCAGCGTCACCGGGCTGACCAGCCTGTGGCTCCTGCGCCGCGGCAGGGCGAGCGGTCCGTCACTGATGCTGGTCTCGCTGGTGCTGACCATGGCCTCAGGGCTCATGGCGATCGCGTTCTGGACGTTGCGGGGAGACTTCTCACTCGCCTGGTGGATACCGAACCTCTACCTCATGCTCTTTCCCGTTCCCGGGATCATCTGTCTGACGAGCCAACCCGTCGGGAGTCGCGCATGATCTTCAAGAGTCTGCTGACGAAAGGTTTGGCAGGCGAGCGCAGGGACAGGGATCGTCAGGCTCTAACAGAATGATCTCTCAGGGCGTCGCGACGGTACGGTGTGCCGATGGCAGACATCTACGAACTCGTGCTGTCGGTGGACATTCGTGCTGACGTTACTGACGACGAGCTTGCCGAGCTGCGGTGGCATGTGGGACAAGGGGCACGACCTGAGCGACTGCCGATTGGCACTGACAGATACGTGGAAACCTATCCGCTCGGTGATCCCGACGACCCCGACTGCGAGTGGGAAGACGCGGAGCCAGCGCCCGTGTTCGCGCAGCGCGGCGCTGCCCGGCGAGTGGGAGGCGCGCTCGTCGCCGAGTTGGCCGCGCGAGAGAGTGCTGCGATCGCACCACTTGCTCTCTTGAACGGGCGGATTCGCGTGCCGGAAGACATCGAATCGCATGCCCCGCACTGGGAGGACCCTGAGTTGTGATCAGCCCACCCCGCGACATGCGCCGCCGCCCGGAACAGGCACTACTAGCGGCCGTCAGATGATGGCGACCCGTTCGCGCGGGCCCTGTCCTTTGGGCGGTGGGAGTCGTGCGTACGGCGCGTATCGGCGCCGTAACGTAGTCCGTCGATGAGGAGCGCGACCATGCGCTGGCTGTACGCGACGCCCTCGTCCGCCACGGGCAGGCACAGATGGGAGACGGCGTACAGGAGCTCCTTGGGGCTGATGTCGGCGCGGATCTCGCCGGCGGCGGCGGCTGCTTGGAGCAGTGACCCGAGGGCGGGGCCGAGGCGTTGCATGAAGTAGCCGGGCAGGGCGTCGAATGCCGGGTCGCCGGAGTGCAGGGCTGTGGCGAGTCCGCGTTTGGCCGCGAGGAACTCGGTGTAGCGGTGGAGCCACTTGGCCAGTGCCACCACCGGCTCGTGCGCTGCGGCCAGCGCCGGGGCGGCGTCGGCGCAGGCATCCACTTCGCGCTGGAACACTGCTTTGACCAGGTCCGAGCGCTGGGGGAAGTGCCGGTACAGCGTTCCGACGCCGACGCCGGCCAGGTCAGCGATCTCTTTTGCGGGGGCGTCCACGCCTGAGGTGCCGAAGACGGTCTTGGCTGCGTCAAGCAAGGAGTCGATGTTGCGTTGCGCGTCGGCGCGCAGCCGGCGCGGCGCTCCTTCGCGCGCGCTCGGACCCGCCGGGGCGATCGAGTCGTCCCTGGTCGGGGTGGTGTTCTCGGTCACGTCATTCCCTCGCTTGCTAACCGGAAAGGCTTTTCGGATAGTTCCGGAATAGCTTTCCGGTTCAGAGTATGGCATCGACAGAGTGCTCACCACACTTCGACCACAACTTCAGGCGACGCCGCCTGGGCGGATGCCCATGGGACATCCGCCGGCACCGTAGTCACCCGGTCGCGGTCGGCTTGCTGTAACTGCGGTCAGGCGCCTAGTGGCGCGGCACGTAGCCGAACATGAACACGTTCGGCGAGCCGCTCCCGGTCGTGTTGGCCCTGGCCAGCGCGGCGTTGGCCGCGGCGCTGGTGCCCGCCGCGCCGTAGTAGAGGGACATCGATCTCGAACTGGCTGGTCGACAATCCGATTCTGCCGCAGCTGGCCGAGGCACCCCCGCATCTCGATCAGCCCCTGATCAACCGGGTCAAGATTCTCTATGGGGGCGCACCAAATCCTGCCGGTGATTGTTCGGTCTCGACGCGGTATCCGCTGGCCTGGGTCGCGAAGAGCCGGGCGTAGGTGTCGCCCGCCGCGATGAGGTCGTCGTGGGTCCCGTGCTCCACGATCCGGCCGTCGGCGAGCACCACGATGAGGTCGGCGTTCCGTATCGCGCCGAGCCGGTGGGAGATGAGCAGGCTGGTGCGCCCCGCTCGGTGCTCGCGCAGCCGCCGGTGCACTTCGTACTCGGCCGCCGCGTCGAGTCCCGAGCTGGGCTCGTCGAGGATGAGCAGGTCGCGGTGTTCGCGTACGAGCGCGCGGGCCAGGGCCAGCCGTTGCCACTGCCCTCCGGAGAGCACCATGCCGGCGTCGTCCTCGGGCCCGAAGAAGATGCGGCTCAGCATGGTGTCGTAGCCGTGCGGCAGGCCGCGCACGATCTCGCCGGCTCCCGCCATCTCGGCCGCGGTCCGGATCCTGCCCGGGTCGGACAGCGTTTCGAGTGCGCCGACGCCGATGTTCTCCGCGGCGGTGAGGTCGTAGCACATGTAGTCCTGGAACAGCACGCCCATCCTGGCGCGCAGCTCGGCCGGCGGTACGTCGCGGATGTCCGTGCCGTCCCAGAGGATCGTCCCGCGGGACGGGTCGTAGAAGCGGCACAGCAGCTTGATCAGCGTGCTCTTGCCGGCCCCGTTGAGCCCGACCAGCGCGACCGACGCGCCGTGCGGGATC
Organism: Nonomuraea sp. 10N515B; assembly: GCF_052245915.1. Taxonomy (NCBI): domain Bacteria; kingdom Bacillati; phylum Actinomycetota; class Actinomycetes; order Streptosporangiales; family Streptosporangiaceae; genus Nonomuraea; species Nonomuraea sp. 10N515B. Next base: position 52,060 of record NZ_JBQQBQ010000028.1, on the reverse strand, counting down.
GTCAGGTCGACTCCGCGCAACACCCAGGGGAGGCTCTCGTCGTACCGGAACCAGACGTCGCGTAGTTCGATGCCGCGCCGGAGTGCGGGCAGGGCCGTGGGCTTCCGCGGCGGCGGGAGGTCGTCGGGCAACGACATCACCCGCTCGTGGTGGTCGAACAGGAGCAGCGCGTGGCTCGCGTTGGCCGCGTTCTCCACGGTGGTGATCAGTGCGGCCTGGGTGCCGGCCACGGCCGCGGCGAAGGCCGTGACGTCGCCCAGGGTGAGCCGGCCGTCCAGGGCGGAGTACGCCGCCCAAACCAGCCCTGTGCCGCTGACCAGGGCGGACAGGCCCGCCAGTGCCGACTGCGTGATCGCCTCCCGCCGGTCCAGCCGCCGCTCGGCCACCTGCATGGTGGTCAGCTCGCCGATCACCCGGCGCCTGAGGAAGTCGCCGAGCCCGAAGAGGCGTACCTCCTTGGCGGCCTGCACGTCCGTGATCAGCGAGGAGTAGAAGATCTGCCGCCGCGCCGCCGCCGACTGCCCGGCGATCATCTTGGCCCGCCGTTTCTCCAGGGACATTCGGGCCGCGAGGGTGGGCAGCGCCGCGACCGCCACCAGCCCCGCCATCAGAGGGCTCAGGACGGCCAGCGCGCCCAGCAGCCCGGCCAGCGTGATGACGTTGCGAGCGAGGTCGAACAGGCCCGAGGTGAGCGGCCCCATCGCGTTACCGGTGGCCTGCGTGGCCATCCGCAGCTCGTCGAGGAAGGCGGGGTCCTCGAACCGCGACAGCCCCTGGAACCCGTTCACCCTCGTGTACAGGCGGTCCTGCAGGAGGAGGTCGAGCCGGCGGTCCGACTCGGCCCGCAGATATCCCGTGACGTGCGGCAGCACCCCGGCGGCCACCCCCAGCACGACGAGGCCGGCGGCCGGTCCCAGCACCTCCGTGGGAACACCCGCCGCCAGCGCGTCGATGAGCTGCTTCGTCGCCCACACGGTGCCCGCGGGCACCAGCCCGGCCGCGATGGTGGCCGCCAGCTGGGACACCGCCAGCACCGGTCCCGCCCGCCAGCACAGTAACCCCAGGGTGGCGGCGCGCCGCAGCCGACCCGAGATCATGCCGCTGGCGCCACGGCGGTGAGCTCGGCGAGCTCCGTGTCCGCGGCCACGACCCTGCCGTCCTGGTCGACCCGCAGGAACGTGGGGAACGCCTCGACACCGAGGTCACGCACGATACGGCCGGCCTCGTCGCCCGTGATCACGTTCGACACCCCGCCCACCACGGCGACGAGGTCGTCGACCTTGGCACCGTCGCCGTTGACGACCGCCAGGGCGGGCTGCTTCCCCGCCGCCTCGGCGAACTCCGGCGCGCGCTCGTGACACGTGCTGCAGCCGACGTCGAAGAATCCCACCAGCCGGGCACCCGCCGCGGCCTCGGGCAACGCGCGACCGACCAGCACGCGCGGGTCGTACGGCATGAGCATCGAGTGCCCGGCGAGGCGCCCGAGCTCAGCCGTGTGCTCGCGGAGCCGGCGCAGCAGCGCCAACATGAGCACCAGGTTGAACAGGCACAGGACGCCGAGGAAGACCACGGCGGCAACCAAGAAGGGCATCGGACAACCTCACTTCAGACGGTGAACAGCTCCATCAGGTCGTCGAGGCGCACCACGAGCAGGGCGCCCACACCGGCCGCGACGAGTGCGAGGACGACACCGGCCGGGTTCGGCGCGGACGTGCCGGCCGTGATCCACGCGGCGAGCCCGATGCCGCCGACGGCGGCCAGGACGAGGTTGCGCACCACGTGTACGCGGCCGAGTGGTGTGGCGGAGGCGCCGAAGCACCGGCACGGTGCCTGCCGTCCTCCGCGCAGGGCGGCGAGGATGCCGCCGGTCAGGACGGCCAGCGTCCCGACGGCCGCCGCGAACCCCAGCGGCACGGTCCACGGCAGCGCCAACAGGAGTACTGCCACGGCCTCAGCGGCTACGAGGGCATACGCGGCGACCACGGACATGCCGCGCGGGAGCACCCCGAGCGTCACGATGGAGGCCGTGAATTCGTCGAACGCCGTGCGGCCACGTACCTTCCCCACGAGAGCGATCGCGAAGACGGCGGCCAGCAGGGCGCGACAGGCGATCATGAGATACAGCACGTCATCACCCCTGCCAGGCCTGGCGGCGGGGTTCGCCGCCAGGCCCGCGTGTTCTGTCTAGCCGCCGCAGATCCTGTACGCGTAGCAGGACCCACAGCGGGTCGTGCCACCCGCGGTGGTGCAGATCTTGCGGAAGTCGGAGCGCTCCCTGCAGTAGCAGTGGACGTACCATTCGGCGGCCGCCTTCGCGGACGCCTTGGGCACCAGCTTGTCGAGGATCCGGTCGCCGAGCCTGCCGAGAACAGCAGTCATGGTTCGCTCCTTTCGTAGCGATGCGGTCAGCCGGAACCTATGTCGGCGGCATACAGCGCCCCATACAGCCGGGCTACAGCGGGGCGGTGAGCAGCCGTTCCAGCACCGGATCGGGCCGCGTCGCCGGATCGGCGAACAGCTGCGCCGCCTTCGCCTCGTCCGCCGTGGAACGCGGATCCCCGAGGGCCGCGCGAGCCCTGGCGAGCTGGCGGAGGCCGGCGGCGCGCCCGTACACGTCGCCGATCTGGGCGGTCAGCTCCAGGACACGGGCCAGATCGGCCACCGCCGCGGCCGGATCACCCTGCCGCAGCCGGATCTCGGACCTGCTGAGCAGGACCTCCCACTGGTCCTCCCTGTTGCCGGTCTCCTCGCAGCGGGCCAGCGCCTCCGCCAGCACCGACAGCGCCTTGTCGCGATGGTCGAGCAGGCAGTGGGCGCGGCCGAGCGCGGCGAGCGTGATGCTCTCCCCGTACAGGTCGCGGTCGGCCCGCCGGATGGACAGGCACCGTTCGAAGCGGTCCGCCGCCTCGGTGTACCGGCCCAGCCGGAGCAGGACCTCGCCGAGATTGTGGGCGACCAGCCCGACGCGGTTCGACCCGTGCGCCTCGAGCAGCCGCAGGCCCGCGGTGATGTGGTCGAACGCCGGCTCGAGGGCGCCGGTCTGCATGCACAACCAGCCGAGGTTGTGCAGCGCCAGCCCTTCCTCCTTACGCTCGCCCAGCTCGCGCCAGAGCTCGAGCGCCCGGCGCAGCAGGCCGTACGCCGCCTCCGTCTGGCCGGATCTCCACTCCACCAGCCCCAGCGTCGAGAGCGTGGTCGCCTCCGTGACGCGGTCGCCGTCACGCCGCGCGACCTCGATGGACAGCCGCGCGATGGTCTCCAGCTCGCGCCAGTAGCCGCTCTTCATCGCGATGGCCTTGATCAGGGCCATCAGCTCGCCGACGAAGCCGCCCGACCCGTTTTCTGCGGCCTGTACGGCTGCCGCGACGAGGCACGGCAGCTCCGTCTCCAGCCACCGCACGGCCGCGACCGGATCCCGCAGGGCCGAGCCGGGCTCGGCGGCGTCGTCGCCGGTGGGCAGCAGGTGTGGTTGCAGCAGTTGCTGCAGCCTGCGGCAGCGGTACAGATACCAGTCCAAGGCCCGGCCGACCGCCAGGGCACGCTCCTTTGGCTCGTCATGGGCGGCGGCCAGCTCCGCCGCGAACAGCCGCAGCAGGTCGTGCATGCGGAAGCGGCCGTCGGCGACCGGCTCCAGGAGCCGCGCGTCGGTCAGCTCGTCGAGCGCGGCCTCCGCCGTCGTCTGGTCGACATCGGCCAGCGCAGCGGCGAGCTCGATGCCGATCTCGGGCACCTCCAGCACGCCGAAAAGGCGGAAGGCGGCCTTCGCGGTGCTCGTCAGCGTGCCGTACCCCACCTCGAAGCACGATCGCACCCGTAGGTCGGCCGCCTGCAGCTCGTCCAGCCGCCGCTGCCGGCTCGCCAGCCGCTCGCCGAAGCGGGCGAGCGACCAGTCGGGCCGGCCTGCCAGCCGCGCGCCGGCGATGCGCAGAGCCAGCGGATGGTGGCCACACCAGCGGGCGATCTCCGCCGCGGCCTCCGCCTCGGCGGTCACCCGCTCCGGGCCGGCCAGCAGTGTCAGCAGGCGCATCGACTCCGCCTCGTCGAGCATGCCGACCGCGATCGCCACGGCGTCCAGAGTGGTCAGCGCGGCGCGGCTGGTGACCAGTGCCCCGCAGCCGCCGCCCGCCGGCAGCAGCGGCGCGACCTGGGCGGCGCCGACGGCGTTGTCGAGGATGATCAGGACCCGCCGGTCGGCCAGCAGCGACTGGTAGTGGGTGGCCGCCTCCGCCGGCGCCACGGGTACGTCGCCGGGCGGCACGCCCAACGCGCGCAGGAACCGGCCGAGCACCTCGTCCGGCGGCAAGGGCGGCAGACCGGGCGTGGATCCCTGGAGATCGACGTAGAGCTGGCCGTCGGGATAGTGGTCGGCCACGCCGTGCGCCGCCTTCAGCGCGAGCGCCGACTTGCCCGCCCCGCCGGGGCCGTGCAGGATCACCACGGATGGGACCGCTCCGTCGGGGCCGTGCGACGTGCCTACGGACGGGACCGCTCTGCCGGGGCCGTTCGACATTGCCGCGGACTCGCCCGCCCCGCCGTACAGGACGGTGTGCAGCCGGGTCAGCTCGGCCGCCCGGCCTACGAACACCGTGGGCGCCCGCGGCAGCATACGGGGCCGCGGGCGACCGTCGTCGGCCGGCGCGACCACGATGTCACGGTCCGGTGCCGGCAGAGTGGTGTCCCTGCGCAGGATCGCCTGATGCAGCCGCCGCAGGTCCGGCCCGGGGTCGATCCCGAGCTCGTCGGCCAGGACCCGGCGCGCGGCCCCGAACGCGTCCAGCGCGCCGGCCACGTCGCCGCCGCGGTACAGGGCCACCATGAGCTGACCGTGCAGCCGCTCGCGCAGCGGATATTGCCCGATCACCTCACGCAGCCGCGTGGCGGCCGTCGCGTTCTTACCGAGAGCGAGCTGAATGTCCGCGTGTTCCTCCACCACCCCCAGGTAGTGGTCGGTGAGGCGGGCGACCACCTCGCGCAGGGTGGGCCCCAGCGGCACGTCCTCGGCGGCCGTCCCGCCCCACAACGCCAGAGCCCGGGTGAAGGCCTCCTCGGCGGCGCTGAGGTCCCGCCTGGCCAGCGCCTGGCGCCCGCGTGCGGCCAGCGCCTCGAACTCGAAGAGGTCGAACTCCTCCGGTCCGACCCGTAACCGGTAGCCGACGTCCGAGGTGACCAGCCGTTCCTCGTCCGGTAACAGCTTGCGCAGCTGCATCAGGTAGGTACGCAGGTTCGCCACCGCGGAGCGGGGCGGCCGCTCGTCCCACACCTCCGCCACCAATGACCTGATGGGTACGACGTGACCGGCCCGGGCCAGCAGCAGGGCGAGAACGGTACGTTGCTTCGGCGCCGTGATCCGGACAGGCGATCCATTGACCTGGATCCGCATCGGGCCGAGAAGTCGGAACCGCACGATCTTTACAGCGGCGGTCCGCCCAACCGGCGCAGCGCGACGCCGAGCAGGCGATCGGCGTCGAAGAACCCGCGCTGCCGGGAATCGACGCTGTCGGCGTTGTCACCGAGGACGACCAGCGCGCCGGCGGGCACCCGCGTCACGCTGTCGTCGATGCCCGGCGGCACCGGATCCCCGGGTAACGCGACAGCTCGCTTGATGTTCCACTGCCGGCCGTCCGGCCCCGGCGGCCCGAGCTCGACCGGGGTCAGCGGCGGCTCGAGCACGACCACGTCACCCCTGCCGACCTGGTCGATCCGGCGCCTGCGCACCAGCACCCGATCGCCATCGGACAGGGTCGGAACCATGCTCGTCCCTTCGACGGTGACCACCACGTAGCGCCTTCGCGCCCACAGCGCACCCGCTATCGCCACCAGTACGAACCCACCGATGATCAGCTTCATGGGCCTCTTCCGCGGTCGGCCTCTGTGAGGGGTGATTCCTTCCGCGAAACGATCTCCGTTGGACCAGGACCGTGTCAAGGCGCTGCACGACTCCGAAAACGATCACTTCCTCTTCTCACAGCCCTTCGGAGGAGCGGGCCGCTCCGCGGTCCAGCCCGACTCTGGAGCCGTGGCGGTGAAGGTCACGGGGTCGCCCTTGGTAGCCCAGACGGCCGTACGGGTCGCGTAGGAGACGAAAGCGAGCGTGGAACCCGTTCCGGGGTCGAGGAGCGTTCTTGGGTAGGTCGGCAGCTCTCCGCCCTGCTTGTGGTCGTAGACCAGTGTGTTGCCGGCCACGCCGAAGTCCACGGACAGCGCCGGCCTGCCCAGCGGATCCGTCACGGTGCCCACGACTTTGGTGCTTGGCAGTCCGGCCAGGAAGCGGATGAGCGCGGCGCGCTGGTCGGGACGGAGCGGCAGGTTCAGGAGGTTCGTGGTCACGGGTAGGAACTTCTCGAAGGGGTCCTTGAAGCCGCGCTCGTTCCAGACGCTGTGGTACGCGCGGAGCTTCTCCTTCAGACGAGCCTGGTCGGTGGGAAAGGCCGCCAGGTCTGCCATGGTCAGAGTGGCGACCGTGCGATCAGCCAGAGTCCCTCCGGCAGTGGCATCCCACTTGTAGGAGCACTGCCGTGGCTCGTCGGTGAACGACACGTAGGGGCAGCGCTTGCCGTCCTCGCAGGGGAGCTTGATCCGGCGCGGGCTCCCGGCGGCTCGCCAGGCACGCTCATCCGCGGCCGTGGCCGGACGGGCGATGGGTTCGGACCACGACAACGTGACCCTCGGGTCGTCCGGGTCACGTGACTGCCAGATCTCCTGGCGCGTGGACGCCACATGGGTAAAGCCGCCCGTCTCCAAGTAGCTCCCGTGGATCAGCACCTGCCGCCAGTAGACGCCACTCTCCGCGGGCAGCTTCTCGATCTTGTCCGCCAGGTCGAACAGCGCCTGGTTGGCCTTCGGGGTGAGCGCGACCGGTGCCGGCGTCAAATACGCCACCAGCGAGAACACCAGCGTCACGATCGCTGCCGTGGCCATGGCGGCCGCCACGGTCCAGGTCCACGTACGCCGCCTCACCGGGCGGCGGACGGGCGGACGGGTCAGGCGGGCCCGGGCCCGGGCGACGACCTCGGGAGACGGGGGCCGCGCGTCGGGCAGGGCGCGGGCCAGCAGGTCCAGCTCATCCATCGGAGTCCTCCTTCAACGGGTTGACGTCGCCGAGTGCCCGGCGCAGCTGCTTGCGTGCCCGATTCAGCCGGGACCCGACGGTGCCGGCGGGGATGCCGAGGGCCTGGCCCACCTCGGCATGGCTGAGCCCGCCCAGCGCGACCAGCAACACCACATCCCGGTCGCCCCGCTTCAGCCCGGCCAGCGCGCCGGCCAGCGGGCCGGTGAAGCGCGCCGCCGTCACCCGGTCGAGCACCTCGTCCTCGTGGCCGCTGCCGTCACGTTCGGCTGTCCGGCTGATCGCCTTCCACCGCCTGATCTCGGCACGTCGGTGTCGCGCGACGAGATTGGTGGCGATGCCGTACAGCCAGGGCCTGACCGCACCGATCGCCGGGTCGTAGCCGCCTTGCAGGGCCGCCACGAACACCTCGGCAGCCAGATCGTCGGCCACGTCCTCAGACAACCGCCGGGCGATGTAACGGTGGATCTCGGCGAAATGCGCGTCGAAGAGATCAGGAGGAAGCTCTAAGCGCCGCCCTGCCCAGGTACGCGTGTTGTGCACTATCACGCCCGTTCTTGCCCGTTCGACGGAAATGCTTTCACGCCCCGGCCAGGGTTGAGGCGGCAACGATGGCGCGCCCTCAGGCATCGCCCCGATCCCCGGGCATCGGCTCGCCGGTGCCGCTTCCGCGGTCGTCGAGCACCAGAGCGGCACGACCGTTGACGGTGTACCGCAGGTGCGTGACGGCAGGGGTGTGGACGACCCTGTTCGGCGTCAGTTCGATGGCCTCCTTGCCGGAGAGGTCGAGATCGGCGTCGAGGAGGCGCATCCCGGTGCCGAGCACGACCGGCACGACGTGCAGCTCCAGCTCGTCCAGCAGGCCGGCTTTGATCACTTGGCGGAGCAGACTGCCGCCCCCGGCGATCGCGACGTTCTTACCGTTCGCCGCCGCGCGGGCCTGCTCTATGGCGCCGGCTATGCCGTCGGTGACGTACGTGAAGCTAGTGCCGCCTCGGCGTACCAACATCTGGCGGGGGCGGTGCGTCACGACGAACACCGGCGCGCGGAAGGGCGGCTCCTCCCCCCAGGGGACCTCGCCGCCGTCGGCCATCCGCCGGCCCATGACGTACGCGCCGGCGGACGCGAATGACTCGGCGATGATGTCGGAGTTCGTGTCCTGCACGCCCCCGGCGAAGCCCTGCCGCTCGCGCCACGCCATCGCGTCGATCACCCAGCGCGTGATCCGGAAGAAGCCCGCGGCCTCTGCCGAGTCGATCCAGCTTCCGTCGCCGCTGTGCCGTGCGCCGGCGTAGAAGCCGTCCAGGGACACCGACATCTGTGCCGTCACCTTGGTCATCTCGCTTCGCCTCCTTCTCTGGCGGCGCCCCGTCCGGGCCCGCTCACCAGAGGGTCGAAGCCGGCGGCCTCTTCTCTACATCATGGTGAGGAGGCGCTAGCGGTCATCGCCTCCGTCAGTACGGAGGCCGACGTCGTCCTCGATCGGCAGAGAGGCGCGATCTGGGACAAATGTGCACATAGTGGCCCTTGTTGCTCTTGACTGCGCGTGTAAGGTTCTCAAAGTGCCTGACCAGCATTCGCGATGAAGGTGATGCGCATGTCATATCCCTCCCATGATCGCCATGATCACCGTCCACGATCGGGCAGGCCGTCGGTCAATCCGGCGCGGGTGTGGGGAGGCGGCGTGGCCGCCGCCGTGGTGGCCGCCCTGATCGTGGTGGTCGGAGTCATGATCAGCAAGAGGCTCCTGGGCATCCGCGTCCTCACCCCCGATGGGGCTTCCGCGTACGGCACCGCGGCGACCACGGGATATGCGATCTCGGCCGCGGCTGCCGCGCTCGTCGCCACGCTGCTGCTCTACATTCTCATGCTGTCGACTCCGGAGCCGGCCAAGTTCTTCGGCTGGATCGCCGGGCTCTTCACCGTCCTCATCACGATCCTGCCGTTCATGTACGACGCCGGTCTCATCGAGCAGATCGCCACGGCCGTCATCAACGTCGTCATCGGCATCGCCATCGTCTCGCTCCTGGCGTCGATCGGGCGCACGGCCCTCGAGGAAGCGCCGGATCCGGAGCCGTATCCGTACGAGCAGCCTCGGGGGTATGACCCCCGAGGGTATGAGCAGCAGCGGAGCTACGAACGACCCCGCGAGCGCCGAGACTTCGACCCGTACGACTGAGTCGGCCCACCGCGACCAGGTCATCGAGACGGTCCACCGCCCATGGCGCCAGCGCCGCCTAGGCGTCGCGTTCGTCGTGAGTCGTCAACGCCTGCCACCCACCGCCCGCGGCCGCGTCGGCAACGCCTGATCGAGCGGGTGGTGTCTCGGCGTGTGGTGGGTCAGCGCAGGACGGGCTGCACCGGCAAGTCCACCGCTGGGAAGCCGGCTAGGGCCTTGGGAGCGATCGCGGTAGCCCGAACCATGGGAGCACGCTGTTGTCGAAGCGGGTCATGGCGCAGATCCGGTCGCCGGTGAGGGTGAGGACGTAGAGGCCGGTCCCATGGCGGATGCCGGTTGGGGCGCGCAGGTAGGCTCCGAACGCTGGTTGACCGTTGGCTCGGGTTGGAATGAGGTCGAACCTGCGACCTGCGCGGAAGATGCTGGCGCAGAAGCGGGCCACGACGTCTCGGCCCTGGTATTCCAAGGGCATCGGTGGCATCGACATGAAGACGTCGTCGGTCAGAAGGGCCACCAGCGCGTCGAGATCGGCGGATTCCCACGCACGGACGAATTTCGCCACGATCGCATGCTCGGAGCGTGAGCCGCAGGCGGGGGGCGGTTCGCGGTCGTCGGTCGTGGGTCGTCGGTGCTGCAGGCTGGCGCGCGCCCGTTTGAGGGCGCTTTTGACCGACTCGACGCTGGAGTCCAGCATGTCGGCCACCTCGCCTGTGTGGAATCCGAGGACGTCGCGCAGGATGAGCACGGCGAGCTGGCGAGGCGGCAGCACCTGCAGGGCGGTCACGAAGGCCAGGGAGATGGCTTCGGTCTGCTCGTAGCGGGCCTCCGGACTGAGCGGCACGTCGATGGCACCCTCGAGCAGGGCGTCGGGAAATGGCTCGAGCCAGACGACCTCGCCGAGCCGGGTCGGCTCGGGCGGTTCCACCTTGGGCACGTCCCATTCCTTGGCCGGGCGTCGGCTGGCCGACCGGCGCGCATTGAGGCACCGGTTGGTGGCGATCCGGTAGAGCCAGGTGCGCAGCGAGGCACGTCCCTGGAACCCTCCGAAGCCTTGCCAGGCGGCCAGCAGCGTGTCTTGCAGAGCGTCCTCGGCGTCCTGGAATGATCCGAGCATCCGATAGCAGTGCACCTGCAACTCCCGGCGGTACGGCTCGGTCAGTTCCCGGAACGCCTCGCCGTCCCCGGCCCGCGCCCGGGACATCAGGTCGCCGGCCACCACCCTCGCGTCACCTTCTTCCCGCACCTCGTGGCACTTCCATCGTGTACAGACACCGGCCGAAGGGCGAACGGGGCGGCGGGCGCCACTTTCTCGACGTTGCGGTGTCTCCATCAGTGATAGCCGACAACGCCAACCAAGATGCCAATCAAGGAGAACGACGATGGGGAAGATCATCATCAGCGAGAACGTCTCGCTCGACGGAGTCGTCCAGGACCCGACCGGGGAGGAGGGCTTCGAGCGCGGCGGCTGGTTCGGCCAGATAGGGGACAAGGACCGCGAAGCGTGGGCCAAGCTCAAGCTCGACGAGGCACTGGGCACTGAGGCTCTGCTGCTGGGGCGGCGCAGCGACGCATTCTTCGCCGCGCGGTGGCCATCCCGCAGTGGCCAGTGGGCGGACAGATTGAACAGCCTGCCCAAGTACGTCGTGTCCTCGACCCTCCAAGAGCCTAAGTGGAGCAACTCGACGGTCCTCACCGGCGACGTGGTGAACGAGGTCTCGAAGCTGAAGCAGGAGCTAGACGGCGACCTCGTCGTCTACGCCAGCACCCAGCTCGTTCACACGCTGATGGAGCACGACCTCGTCGACGAACTGCGGCTGACCATGTACCCGGTCGTGCTCGGGGCCGGCGAGCGCCTGTTCGGTGAGACCAGCGACAAGAAACCCATGCGCCTCATCAACACCCGCACAGTCGGTGACGGCCTCGCCTTCCTCGCCTACCGACCCGTCCGAGACGCCTAGGCCGCTGCGTCGACAACGGCCAGCGAGAGCCGTTCACCCAGGGGCGGGAACGTCACCCTCAGCGAGTGACCCAGGTGGTGACGTCGACGTCGCGCGGGTTGACGAGTTCGGAGAGCACGACCGAGGACGTGGTCTCGCCCAGCGTGCCCAGCTCCTCCAGCACCGTTTCGAGGTGGCGGGCGTCGCGGACGGCGATCGTGAGCTCGTAGCAGTTCTGGCCGGTCACATGGACGCAGGACAAGACGCACGCTGTTGTCAGCAGGCGTTCGCGGAGCCGATGAACGTCCTGCCTCGAACGGTAGTGGGGGCGTAGCGCGACACGAGCCTGGAGGCCGAGGCCGAGCCGGGCGAGATCAAGATGTGTGGTGTAGCCCTGGATCACGCCGCTGTCCTCGAGCCGGCGCAGCCTCTCGGCCACCGCGGACCGGCTCAGGGACACGCGGCGGCCCAGTTCGGCCAGGCTGGTCCGGGCGTCGAGGGTCAGCTCGCGGACGATGTCCATGTCGATGGAATCGAGGGCCGGCGTTTCGTCGGCGGGCACGGCTCAATATCTCCAGAACGGTGGTCAAAGGGGCTGAATGGCGTCATTTTTGCATGTCATGCGGGAGGTTGGGAGTAATAGCGTTCCAGTCCATGAAAGCGACTGTTCTGCGGGGCGTGGGTGACATCGAGTTGGTCGAACTGCCTGATCCGGTGCTACGCGAGCCCACCGACGCGCTGGTGCGGGTGCGGCTGGCGGCTGTGTGCGGGTCCGATCTGTGGCCGTACCGGGGCCAGGAGTCCTTCACGCCCGGCGATCGTATGGGGCACGAGTGGATCGGGACCGTGGAGGAGACCGGTCCGGAGGTCGTAGGCCTGCGGAAGGGTGATCTGGTGGTCGCGCCGTTCGCGTTCGCGGACGGCAGGTGCCCGGCGTGCCGGGAGGATGTGCCCACCTCCTGCCGGCGGGGCGGGTTCTGGGGTGGCGCCAACGATGGCGGGCAGGCCGAGGCGGTACGGGTGCCGTTCGCCGACGCGACCCTGGTCCCCGTCCGGGCCGACGTCGACGATGACCTGGCGCGGCGGCTGTTGCCGCTGACGGACGTCATGGCGACCGGCCACCACGCCACCGTCCTGGCCGGGGTCGTGCGCGGCGGGACGGTCGTCGTGATCGGTGACGGCGCGGTGGGCCTGTGCGCGGTGCTGGCCGCCCGGCGGGCCGGGGCGGAACGGATCATCTCTGTCGGCCGTCACCCCGAACGCGCCTCGCTGGCCCGGCGCTTCGGCGCCACCGACACCTACCACGCCGACGATCCGCAGACCGCCCCCTTGATCGTCGAGCGAACCGCAGGCGGAGCCGCGTCCGTGGCCGAGTGCGTCGGCGCCCAGTCCGCGCTTGACCTCGCGCTGGCCGTGGCCCGTCCCGGCGGCACCATCGGCTCCGTCGGGGTGCCCAACGGCATCACGGGGGTGAACCTCTACCGGTTCTTCCGGGCCAACGTCGGACTGCGCGCGGGGGTCGCCCCGGCACGGGTCTATCTCGACGCGCTCATAGCCGACGTGCTCGCCGATCGTCTCGACCCGTCACCCGTCTTCACCGCGGAGACGACCTTGGCCGACATCGCCGACGCTTACCGGGCCATGGACGAGCGTAAGGCGATCAAGGTCGTGGTCCGCCCATGATCATGTGTCAGAAGTGCTCCTTGGCGATGACCCCGTGCACGCCCGTCGTGCGGTCCACCACCTGCGACACCTCGAAGTTGACGGCGCCGTCGCCTACGTGTCGCGGCCCTGGTCCTCGAGGATGCCCTCGTGCGAGACCGAGTCGATGGTGACCGTCTCGCCCGATTTCATGCGGAGGGCCGGCCGGCTGCCCACCGACGGCACGTACCCCCATCGCACCTGCTCCACCGCCGACGGCAGGTAACGCTTGCCGTGGATCGGGCCTTTGCGGGGCTGGAGTATGTCCCGGGGCAGCGTCGCAGGTGGGGGGCGGAAGCGGCGCGCGCGCCGAGCAACGTTCCGCCCGTTCCGGTCACGACCGCGGCGGCGCGCAGGAAGTTCCTCCGTCCCAGCCTAGCGATCAGGGCGTCGCGCACGTCGGTCGGGTTCTTCGGCACTCTCATGCCCAAAGGGTGAAGTACGCCTGTTACATCCCCATATGCACCAGTTTCGGAGGAGGCGGAGACCGACTAGCAGACGTCCGGGGAGAGGCGGAAGACGCGGAGCTCGCGGCCGGAGCGGTCGGTGTAGCCCTGGTAGAGCGGCCAGAAACGGATGAGGGTCTCCCATGCCTGCTCGCGTTCGGCGTCGGTCAGCAGGGCGGCCGTCACAGGGATCACGCGGCCCTGGAACCGTACCGTGGCCTGCGGGGTCTTGAGGAGGTTGCCGCTCCAGGCGGGGTGATGCTCCCTGCCGAAGTTGCTGCCGACGACGAGGAACGTGCCGCCGTCCTCGGGCAGGCAGGCCAACGGGGTCTCGCGGGGCTGCCCCGACTTGCTGCCGGTGGTGGTGAGCAGCAGGTGGGGGATCATCTGGTCGCCCATGAGCGCGCGGCCGCCGGTCATCCGGTTGACGAGGCGGTCCAGCGGGGGCACGATCTTGGGCGCGATCAGGGCGAAGCCCCTGGTGCCCGCCAGCCACTGGAAGAACGGGCGTAGCGCGGTGCTGACGCGTGCCTTGACCCCGCCGCTGGGCTGCTGCTGCTCGACCACGGTGACCTCATGTCCCGATCCGGTGGGCGCTGGTGACGGGGCAAGGATAGTGCCCAAGCAAGCGATTGGTCTAGCTGCTCTTGCCGGCCTCCTGCGCCGTCTGCTCCAGGCGGCTCCAGTACGACTGCCACCACGCCTGATCCGCGGCCGGGAGGTTGCCGTTGTCCGCGCGTAGTCCGGCGGCGCCGTCGATCAGCTCTCTGACGATGTCGGCGTGGCCGGCGTGGCGGTTGGTCTCGGCGATCACATGGATCACGATCCGGTGCAGCGTGACCTCGCGGCGGTCGGCCGGCCACCAAGCGACTCGGCCGATCGCGTCCAGCGGCAGCTCATTGATCGTGGCGTCCGCGTGCGCCCAGGCCCGGTGGTACAGGGCGGTGATCTGCTCGCGGGACTCCTCGGCCGTCGCCCACATGTCCGCGTTGGGTTCCGCGTCGTCCTCGTGCCAGGGCAGCGGCTCGCCGGACGGGCGGCCGAAGGTGTCGCTGAAGTAGCCGAACTCGACACTGGCCACGTGTTTGACCAGGCCGAGGAGGTTGGTGCCCGTTGGGGTCATGGGGCGGCGGATGTCGTACTCGGAGAGGCCGTCGAGCTTCCAGAGCAGAGCCTCGCGGGCGGTCTGCAGATAGCGGTGGAGGTCGGCTTTGGGGTCCGATACGGTCATGCCGATCATTGTGTCATTTCGGGGGTTGGGTTCGTGCGAACGCGATGGGGTGCCCGGGTCGTGCTGCTCGATCGCGATGAGCGGGTCCTGCTGGTTCAGCACAGGAACGACGGCGCCATCGTGGTGCCGGGCTCGCCCGTGCGGGATCTGTTCTGGATCCCGCCGGGTGGGGGTGTGGAGGACGGCGAGGACTTCCTCGACGCCGCGCGGCGGGAGTTGGCGGAGGAAACCGGGCTGACGGAGGTCGAGTGGGGCCCGTGCCTGTGGATTCGCGACGTTCACGTGACGTGGGACGGGCGGCCGGTGCATGCGCGGGAACGATATTTCCTCGCCCGGTATCGGGGCAGGGAGGATGTCTGCCGCGCTCGTCTGGATCCCAGCGAGCGGGATGTGATCACTCAGCTTCGATGGTGGTCCCCGGGGGAGCTGACCGTTGCCGATGGTGAGACGTTGCGCCCTCCAGGACTGTCCGACCTCCTCGCCGAGGTGCTGGCCGGACGGTTGCCGGATGAACCTCGTGTGTTGAGTGCTTGAGCGTCGCGTTCCCAGGCGCTATCGGCGGGGCCACATCGCGTTGAGGCGGTCCGCCGTCGCCTGGTACGCATCCTCGACCGCCGGCGTGAGCACGACGTCCGCGCCAGGGCCGGCCGCGGCCAGGCGCTCGCGCAGCACGATGGACTCGGCCGTGTCGGCCAGGTCCAGCAGACCGCTGATGCCGGCCGCGGCGGCGACGATGTCCGTGCTCGAGCCGTTGGCGCCGCCGGCCTCCAGGGCGTCGCGTACTACGCCGGGGCTCACCACGCCCCTGCCCAGCGCGGCGGCGGCGGCCGACAGCGTCGCGACGTCGATCGGGTCGACGTCCACCAGGCGCAGCGGGACGTGCTCGGTCCGGCCGCCCGGCGCGTACAGCCGGCCCGCCAGCCGGGCGGCCGCTGCGCGCTGTCCCTGCGTGGGCGCGAGCGCTCGCCACAGCCTGCGCAGTGCGGTCAGCGCGGCGCCGTTCGCCAGAGGGCCGGGCAGGGTGGCACCGCCGTCCTCGGCGGCCTTCAACGTCAGGAGCAGTCGCTCCAACTCCTCGATCGCGCGGGCCAGGTCCTCGCCCAGGTCGGGCACCAGAACCACCCGCGGGCCCAGGCCCGTCATACGTCGCTCCGGGCACGAGGAGGAGGGGCGTCGCCGGGCGAGGGTTCGGGGGCAGACGGGGCCTTGCCGGGCCGAGATGTGAGGGCAGGCCGGGTGTCGTTGGGCGGGGGTGCGGGGGTCGGCTGGGGGGCGCTGGGCGTGGGTGCGGCGAGTCCGGTGGCTAAATGCGTGCGAGCCTCGACGGCAGCGCCGACCGGGGCGTGCGCCGGGGACAGCGGGTGCTGAAGGGGGGTCACATTCGCGAGGGTACGCCGCGCTTCGGGAGTTCGCCGGTTTCTGTGATGGTTTGTGCATATTGCTCGCTTTGGGGACCCGAGCGAAGCCGGCCGCGGCCCGGGTCAGGGGCCGTGCGCCTGATCCCGACCGGAATGCTCGGCGTCGTATGCCGCCACGGCGCGCTTGCCCGCCGTCATCCGCCACGCCTGCTCCAGCAGCGCGCCGATCTCCGCCCAGTCGGGCTCGACCTCGAGCAGCTCGACGCCGACCCACGACTTGACGTAGGCGGGGCGGAAGTAGCGTGCCGGGTCGGCGGCCATCAGCGTCTCCAGCTCGCCCGGCGGCGCCTTCACGGCGAGCGTCAGCCGACCATCGCCGTGGTGGTCGATGAGCAACCACGCGATCCGCTTGCGCCCCACCATGAACCCGACGTGCCCGAAGGAATCCTCGTCGACCACCCCGGGCAGCCCACCGGCCAGCTCGGCCAGCCGTTCCCGCACCCGCTCGACGTCCGCATCCGTCCAACCGCCCGCCATACCAGGCACCCTAGAACCCGGCACCGACAGTTCGCCCCCCGGCGCCCAGGGCGATCGGCCAGACCACGAGCAGGTATGACTCGCCGGGCCGGTTCGACGGTCGCTCGCCCCTGCGCGAACGGCCGTAAACGCGCAGGCCGTAGCGGCCGACGCCCTGGTAGGTCAGGTTAGGCGGCTCCTCGCCGCGGTCGTCCGACATGCCCTCGACCCGCATGATCCCGGTGGTCGTGACGAACTCGATCTCCTCGGTCTCCTCCCAGCTCGAGGGGGGCAAGCGAGCCCCGGACTGGTCCCACCGCACGTGCACCCCCACCACGGACCGGTCCCTGAGGGTCCTGATGACGACCGCGTCGGGCACGGCGGCGACCAGGCCCTCGGGCAACGCCGGCTCGGCGGCAGGAGGCTGGTAGGGGTTGGCGATGCGTAACCTGTGCCCCGACGCCCTGGCCGCCCCTCGTACGGGAGCGGGCGGCAGGGGAGGCTGGATCTCCCGGGCGGGGCGTCCCGGCTGGTGCTCCGGCCGAGCGTGCTCCCTGGCCCAGCGCCGGATCTCGCTGCTCTTGTCCGGCAGGCCCAGCTCTTCGGCGACGCCCACGCCGAGCTTGGCGCAGGCCTCCGGCCCCACCTCGATAGGCCAGACCGTGACCAGGTAGAACTCGAACGGCACGGCCGGCACGGCGGCGGGATGGAGGTCGCGGCCACGGGCGTGCACGCGCATGCCGTAGCGACCCGGCCCCAGCGGGGTGAGGTTGGGAAGCGCCTCAGGCGCCCCCATCATCATGCCGGATACCCGCATCTCGCCGGTGAAGGTGATCAGCTCCACCTCCTCTACCTCGTCCCATCCCTCGGCCGTGACGGCAGGAGGCGCGTCGGTGAGTTGGACGGTGACGTCCACGGCTCCGGTATGGATGCCGGTCAGGATCACGGCAGCACCGGGGGCCGACGCCGTCAGGCCGTTGGGGACGCCGGTGGGGTGGTCCGCGCCCGATCCGTCCGTCACGAGCATCTGGTGGTAGCTCACGTGGACGTCCGCCCGGGCGGACGTGGGAGATGGCGTGCTCATTCAGGGCCCTTCTCTCGGCGACCGCAGTGGAGCTCGGAAATTGGTGCTGGCACTCTTTATCGCCACGACCCTATTCTCCGCATTGTGAAACTCCTGAAGAGTGCGGCGCTCGCGTGCGTCCTGACGGCGTCCCTTGCGGTCACGGCCCCCACCGCGGCGGCCGCGTATCCGGTGAAAGACCCCAAACTCACCAAAAACTCTCTCTATGACATGGGTGCGCTGCCCATGACCACGTGCGAGGAGCCGCCGGTCAAGCGCAACAATCGCAAGCTCGCCCGCGCCTATCTGAACGCGGTCATCGCCTGTTTGGAAGACACGTGGGAGCACCACCTGTGGAACGCCGGCATGCGTTATGAGAAGGTCAAGGTCCGGCACATGGATCGGATTCCCAAGAACTACTGCGGCTTCGACGTAGGAAAAGAGGATTCCCAGGCGTGGTACTGCGGCCGTAATGGCACGCTGGTCTTCCAGCTCGGCAAGGGATGGCTCGACGACCCCTACGACCTGTGGCTGTTCGATACGGCAGCCTCCATGTACGGCTACCACGTCCAGAAGCAGGTCGGCATCGCCACCGCCATCGACAAATTACGCCACGGCAAGAAGGCGGAATACTACGAGCAGGAGCGCCGCGAGAGCCTGCAGACCGAATGCCTCGGCGGCGCCTTCATAAAGAGCGTGTGGCCGATCGGCAACAGGACGACGGACGACTGGGACGAATTCCTGGACCTCTTCGTGGGTGACGAGCCGGGCGACGAGCGTAGGTACGGCAAGACGTCCACCATCAAGATGTGGATCAAGCGGGGGTTCGCCACGGGCGATCCTGGCGCCTGCAACACCTGGACCGCCCCGTCGTCCGAGGTGGCCTGACACCCTCAGCGCCTCGCGGGAAGAGCCGACATGCGTGCACTGGTGGTGTGTGCCCTCGCCGTCCTCATGGCGGTCGCGGCCTGCGGCGACGACCCGCCGTCCAATCCCACGTTACGCACCGAGTTGCTGCAGATGTTGAAGGTTGACCAGGAGGTCCGGACGCTCGAGGCGACCGAGGAGGACTGGAACCGGGTGGAGAAGGCCAACACCGACCGCATGCGCCAGATCCTCGACGCGCACGGCTGGCCGGGCCACTCGATGGTCGGCAAGGACGGCGCGCACGCCGCCTGGGCGCTGATCCAGCACGCCGACCCCGACCTCGACCTGCAGCGCCGCGGCCTGGAGCTGATGCGCCAGGCCGTGGAGAAGGACGAGGCGGATCCCTCCGACCTGGCCTATCTCGTGGATCGGGTGCGGGTGGCGGAGAAGAAGCCGCAGGTGTACGGCACGCAGTGGGAGACCGATCCGCAGGGAAACTGGCGCCCCCGCACCCCGATCGAGAACGAGGCGGAGGTGGACGAGCGGCGCGCGGACGTCGGGCTGAAGCCCATCAAGGAATACGTGGAGGAGCTCAAGTCGCTCGAGTGACGGCTAATATATAAGCACTGTTACATCGGTGAGAGGAGCCATCCGCTTGTATCCCCCGATTGAGCCCTACGACCACGGCATGCTCGACGTCGGCGACGGCAACCTCGTCTACTGGGAGGTCTGCGGCAACCCCGAGGGCAAGCCCGCGCTCGTCGTGCACGGCGGGCCGGGCTCGGGCTGCTCGGTCAGCGTGCGGAAGACGTTCGACCCGGAGCGTTATCGGATCGTCCTGTTCGACCAGCGCAACTGCGGCCGCAGCCGGCCGCACGCCAGCGATCCGGCGACCGACCTGAGCGCCAACACGACGCACCACCTGATCGCCGATATGGAGGTGCTGCGCGAGCACCTCGGCATCGGCAAATGGCTGCTGTACGGCGGCTCGTGGGGCTCGACGCTGATCCTGGCCTACGCGCAGGCGCATCCCGAGCGTGTGTCGGAGATCGTCATCCCCGCTGTGACGACCACGCGCCGCTTCGAGATCGACTGGCTCTACCGAGGCGTCGGCAGGTTCTTCCCCGAGGAATGGGAGCGGTTCAGGCAGGGCGTGCCGGAGGCCGACCGCGACGGCGACACCTTCGCGTTGCTGGCGGCGTACTCGCGGCTCCTGGCCGACCCGGACCCCGCCGTCCGTGCGAAGGCCGCCCGCGACTGGGTCACCTGGGAGGACACGGTGATCTCCCTGGAGACCAACGGCAAGCCGAACGCCTACAGCGACCGGCCCGACGATGCCGTCATGGCCATGACACGGATCTGCTCGCATTACTTCTCCAACGGCGCCTGGCTGGAGGAGGGCGTGTTGCTGCGCGAGGCCGGGCGGCTGGCCGGGATCCCCGGCGTGCTCATCCACGGCCGCCTGGACCTGGGCGGGCCGGTCGACACGGCGTGGCACCTGGCCCAGGCGTGGCCCGACGCCCGGCTGGTCGTGGTGGACGACTCCGGGCACACGGGCAGCGAGACGATGCGGAAAGAGATCTTCGCGGCGCTGGACGCCTTCGCCTCCCGGTGAAAGGCGGAACCCCGCGGCTCGCGATCATCTGAGGCGTACGGAAGGCCTGTGCCGATCAGTGTCTTGAAAATGTCGCATATTGCGTCTCGAAATCAAGACCCGGAAAGGTGCCGGTAGAGCGTCGCGCGGGACACGCCGAGCGTGCGGGCGATCTCGGCGGCAGTGTGCCGGCCGGAGGCGTGCATGCGCCGCGCCGTCTCGACCGCCTCCGGGCTCAGCGCCCCCGGCCGGCCGCGTCGGCGTCCCACCGGGCGCGGTGCGGCGCGGCTCGGGGCCGGCTCTTCCAGCAGCCGTTCCACCCCTGACAGCACAGCGGGTCGCAGCAGGTCGGCGGGCAGGTCCGCGAACATCACGACGGGGTCGCTGAGCATGGCGAACGCCTGCACCGCCCGGATCCGCACCACGTGATCCGCGAGCGGCCCGGCGATGAGGTGCTCGGCCAGGACGGCGGCGTCTCGAAAACGCTCGAAGACAGGCTCCTCGGAGGCCAGCGCCAGGTCCCTCAGTTGCAGCCTGAGCAGGTAACGGTGGGCCAGCCACACATCCAGCAGGCCCTCGATGACGGCCCACCGCCGCCGGCGCTCGTCGCCGGCCGGCAGGCGGCCGGCCGCGTCCAGCGCCGCCTCCATGTCGGTCAGCATCGGCTCGGCCAGCGCCGCGATGATGGCGCCCTTGCTGGGGAAATGGTAGAGAACCGCGGTCTTGGTCAGCTCCAGGCGCTCGGCGATCTCGCGGATCGAGGTGGCGTGGTAGCCGCGCGCGGCGAACAGGTCGAGCGCCACCTGGAGGATCCGCGAGCGGGTGTCGTCCGTCACGCCGCCGATTCTACGCATTGCCTGACCCGGGGTCTGGAGCCTAAAGTAGGCGACTGACCGATGGTCAGGGAGGCCATGATGAGCGGGCGAATTCTGATCGCAGGGGCGAGCATCGCGGGGACGACCCTGGCGCACTGGCTGGCCAGGCACGGGCTGCGGCCCTCCCTGGTCGAGCGAGCCCCGGAGCTGCGCGTGGGCGGAAACGGCGTCGACCTGCGCGACGAGGCGATGGCGGTGGCCGAGCGGATGGGCATCATGCCACGGGCCCGGGAGGCGGCGGCGGACGTGCGGGGCATCAAGTTCGTCGACGCCGGCGACCGGGCCGTGGCCCGCATCGACATGCGACGCCTGCAGAGCGGGGGCGGCGAGGTCGAGATCATGCGCGGCGACCTGGTGAGGCTGCTCCACGCGGCGGGGGGATCGGGTGTCGAGCACCTCTTCGGCACCGCTGTCCAGGGCATCGAGCAGGACGACGACGGGGTGACGGTGTCCTTCGACAGGGGCGTGAGCAGGCGGTTCGACCTGGTGGTAGGCGCGGATGGGCTGCACTCCACGGTGCGGCGGCTGGCCTTCGGGCCCGAGAGCGGGTTCGTCCGGCACATGGGGCACTACTTCGCCTTCGCCAAGACGGACGCGGCGCTGGGGGAGGACCGTCACGTGACGATGTACAACCTGCCGGGGAAGATGGCGGGCATCTACCGATCGGGCAACCACGCGCAGGCGATGGCGTACTTCATGTTCCGGTCGGGGCCGCTGGCCTACGACCACCGCGACGTGGGGGAGCACAAGCGGCTGGTGCGGGAGGCGTTCGGGCACGAGACCTCGTGGCGGGTGCGCGAACTGCTGGCCACGGCGCTCGACGACCCCGATTTCTACTTCGACGCGTTGAGCCAGGTACGCATGCCGTCGTGGTCGTCGGGCCGGGTGGCGCTCGTCGGCGATGCCGCCCACTGCGCGGCGCCGGCCTCGGGGGCGGGAGCGGAGCTGGCGATCGTGGGGGCGTACCGGCTCGCGGAGGCGCTCGCGAACGCGCCCGATCACACGGCGGCCTTCCGGCACTACCAGGAAGGGCACAGAGCGCTGGTCAGGAGCAAGCAGCGGATCGGGCCCAACGTGCGCATGATGGTGCCGAAGAACCGCCTCGGGATGTGGACCAGAAACGTGCTGGTCCGCTCGCCGCTCGTCGGCGGAAGCACATGACAGGCCCCCGTCAGAGCGGGGCCAGGCGGGCGGCGAGCAGGGCGGCGAAGACGATCAGGGACAGCCCGCAGGCCGCCTCCAGAAGGCGTACCGCCAGGGGTGGCAGCGCTCTGCGGAGCAGGGCGATGAGGCCCGCGGAGACGAAGCACCAGGCCAGAGAGGAGGTCATGAAACCGGTGAAGAAGACGGCGAGGCCGCTCACGCCCGCATCCCGCCCCAGGACGGAGCTGACCGCCCCGGCCGCCCCCGACCAATAGACGACGTTCCAGGGGTTGCCGAGCGACATGGCCGCGCCGACCGAGAGCGGACCCCGTCGTGACGGGGTGCTGGAGGTCGCCTCGGCAGGCGGGAAGGCGGCCTCCCGCAGGGCCGTCACCCCGAGCCAGCCCAGCAGCAGGCACCCGGCCACCGTCAGCGGGACGCGCAGAGCAGGCACGGCGAACAGCGCCCCGACGCCGGCCAAACCGAGCAGCGCCCACACGGCGTCACCCGCCAGCGACCCGACCTGCACGGCGAACGCCGGACCGAAGCCGCCGCGCACGCCCCGCCGCAGCGACTCGCTGAAGACCGCACCCGGTGCCGCGTTGAACAACAATCCCACCCAGAAGGCCAGCAGGAAGATCTCGGACATGACGTTCAATCTGGTGGTAACGGCCCCGGGGCGTCTTGTCAGATGTTGACGCGACGGTAGCGGCCGGGGGTGACGGCGTACGCGGCCGTGAAGTGCCGGTGGAAATGTGCCTGGTCGGCGAACCCCAAAGCGTGGGCCACGTCGGCGACCGGCTCGCCGTGCCGCAGCCGCCGACGCCCCTCGGCCAGCCGCGCCTGCAGGTGCCACGCGTACGGCGGGCAGCCGGTGGCCCGGGTGAACGAGCGGATGAGGTGTTCGCGGGACATCCCGGCGTCCTCGGCGAGGCCGGCCAGGGACGGCGGGTTGGACAGATCGCCGCGGAGCCGGTCGAGCACGGCGGCGATCCTGCCGTCGCCGGTCCCGGCGCCGGTGGGGGCGCTGGTGCCGTCCGGGCCGCGTCGGCGGGTGGCACTCGTTCCGGTGAGGTCCAGCAGGCGCAGCAGGAGCACCGTGAGGCGCTCCTCGATCAGCGCCGGGTCGCCGCCCGGCAGGTCCCTGGCCGCCCGCAGCAGCTCAGCACGCAGGGGAGCGGAGCGGACGAGCGGGCGCTCGAAGTCCACCGGCGCGCCGCCGGTCAGCGCGGTGAGCACGGCAGGCGGCACGTACCAGCTCACGCACGCGAACGCCGTCCCGTCCGGTGTCCGCGTCGTGCAGGACTGGACCTGGCCAGGGTTGTAGACGGTCACCTCGTCCAGGTCCACGTCGAACGAGGCGCGGTCCAGACGCACGGCCTCGCGGCCACACAGGTTGGTGCTGATGACGTACTCGTCGTGGCTGTGCCGTGGGAACCCGCCGGAGGCCGGCCTGACCACGGCCAGCTGCGTGCCGTTCACGTCCCTGACCTGCTGCATATCGGAAAGATTAGGTCATATGGGAGAAACCTCCGCCTGGCTGCTCTCGCGCAGCGGCGAGCGGCGAGCGGCAAGCGCGGCGACGCCGCCCAGGAGCAGCGCGGCGATCACCAGCAGCGCGCTGACCCACAGCGGCGACCGGTAGCCGAACCCGGCGCCGATGACGATGCCGCCGAGCCAAGGACCCGCCGTGGCGCCCACGTTGAGCGCGGCCGTGGCGGACGCCCCGCCCAGGGTGGGGGCGCCGGTCGCCGCGTACAGTGCCTGCGAGATCAGCGTGGAGCCGACGGCGAACGACAGCGTTCCCTGGACGAAGACGAGCACGAATGCGACCGCCGGGAACTCGGCGGTCAGCGCGAAAGCGGCCCAGCCGAGCGACAGGGCCGGCCCACCGATGGCCAGGAGCCGCACGGGCCGCACGTCGGCGATCCGGCCGCTGATGGTGACCCCGGCGAACGAACCCAGCCCGAACAGCGCCAGCATGGCGGGCATCCAGGCCGGCTCGAGGCCGGTGACTCCGGTGAGCAATGGTGCGAGGTACGTGAACGTGCAGAAGGTCGCGCCGTTCACCAGGGCGCCGAGGACCAGCATCACCAGCAGCCGTGGCCGGCGCAGCGACCGCAACTCGGCGCGCACGCTCGGGCGGTGGGCCTCCCTAGGCGCTGCCGAAGCTCCGCCCGCCTCCGCGCCGGCCGGAGGGCCGCCGGCGGGCACCGATTTCAGCACCGCGACGATGGCCGGGATCAGGGCGAAGGACACCGCCCAGAACGCCGAGCGCCACCCCCACACCTCCCCGAGCACCGCACCCCCGGGTACGCCGGCGACGCACGCCATCGTGACCCCGCCGAGCAGGACGGACGTGGCCCGGCCTTTGGCGTTCGGCGCGACCATGCCGAGGGCGGTCGCCATGGCCACGGCCAGGAACCCGGCGTTGGCCAGCGCCGCGACGACCCGCGTGACAAGCAGCACGCCGTAGCTGGCCGTCACCGCGCCGACGACGTGGGCGAGCAGGAAGGTGAGGAGGAACGCCAGCAACGCGTTCCGTCGCGGCCAGCGCAGGCCGAGCACCGCCACCAGCGGCGCTCCCACCACCATCCCGGCGGCGAACGCCGAGGTCAGCAGCCCCGCGGCCGGGATGGACACGTGCAGGTCCCGCGCGATCCCGGGCACCAGCCCGGACAACATGAACTCGGACGTCCCTTGGGCGAAGATCGCCAGCCCGAGCAGGTAAACAGCGAATGGCATGAGAAGACTCCGCGACCACATCGTGGATCGACGACAAGGAAGCGGGCAGGCCGGATGGACGTCGCCCTGCCGCGCTGGAAAGAACCCCGGAAAACGGTGATCCGAGTGGCGAAAGCGGTCGCGGACGGCGAGAGGCCCGACCTCAAGGACGGGCGCGCCAGCGGGGCGACAACGCGAGATCAGCCACCGGACGACCGGTGGCTAGCGTCTTGACGCCTCGGGGCTGGACATGCGGACACCGTAGCACCCGGACCGGCCCGATGCGGTCCTCCCATCACGCGGACGCGCTGCCCCGATCGCCGCCGTGGTGTCGTGTTCCCGCCAGGTGACTTGAACTCGCCACCCCTGCGGCAGCTCCCGCCAGACCGGCCCGCGGACGGAAAAGCCGCAGCTAGCTGCCCCTTTTAAGGGCTGCACGAGGAACTGCGCCCGGCCGCCACGAATGTTAAGTCTCGTTCCACGCCCTTGCGACCGAACACATGATCCACTCACGATGCTGCCCGGCAAGCGGGTCTTCGACGTGGCCATCGAGGGCGTGCCGGTCATCCAGGCGCTCGACCTCGCCCGCGAGGCCGGGCCGAACACCGCGGTCAGCCGCCAGTTCACTGTAAAGGTCGTTGACGGCCACCTCGACGTGACCTTCCACGAACGGGTCGGCAATCCGATCCTGAGCTTCATCAGGATCAGCGAACGTCCCGACAGGACAGTCTCCTAGGACCCGGCCACCGGCCCGCCTCCGTCCCCTGGACGGCGGCGGGCCGGGAAACCCGTTGGACACGGGCCAGGGCGCTCCGCGAGCATCTGCGCTGTGACAGATGAGTTCGGACGCCTGCCCTCAGCCCCTACCGGATTGAAGTCAGTGAGATTTGTTGATCTGACGAGCATGGCCATGACCGCCTTGCTGGACGACGACCTCGCCCGGGCCAGTGTCGAGGCAGGCGTCGAGCTCACGGAGTACTTCCTTACCGATCAGGCGAAGTGGGTCTGGCGGTATCGGATCAATCAGCTGGCCTCGGACCCGGGTAGCGCGGGGTGGCTCACCCGAGCCGTAGTGGCCGAGCCTGAGGGCGTCGTGGTGGGGTATGCCGGGTTCCACGGGCCGCCGGACGAGACGGGCATGGTGGAGATCGGTTATTCAGTGGCGCCCGGCCACCGCCGTCAGGGGTACGCCAGGACGATATTGACCGAGTTGATGCGCCGGGCCGCAGCCGAATCCGCAGTCAGAACTGCACGCGTGACGATCAGCCCCGGGAACACCGCGTCCCTGGCCACGATTTCCGGATTCGGCTTCGTTGAGGTCGGAGAGCAGTGGGACGAGGTCGACGGCCTCGAGCTCATCTTCGAAGTGCCCGTCTGACTTCACAGCATGATCATACGCTACCTTGGAATGGTCGTTCCAAGATAGGAAATGCCGATGCCGGACGTGAAGCACTTCGATCCCGATGCCGTGCTGGAGCAGGTGGAGCGCCTGTTCTGGCAGCGCGGCGCAGCCTCCACGGGGATCGCGGAGGTCGTGGCGGCCACCGGGCTCAGCCGCTCCAGCCTCTACGCGACCTTCGGCGGCAAGCAGCAGCTCTACGTACAGGCGCTACGCCGCTACGTCGAGTGGCGCTCGCAGCCCGTCTTCCAGGCCCTGGCCGGCGACGGGCGCGGCCTGGAGTCCGTCGAGGGCTTCTTCGACCGGCTGATCCAGGACCGGTGCTCCGGCGAGCACGCCCGCTGGGGATGCATGATCTCCAACGCCCACGCGGGCGCGGAAGGCGGCGATCCGGAGGTGCGCGAGGTGCTGGACCAGCACCAGCACCGGCTGCGCACGGCGATGCGCGCGGCGCTGGAGAGCGCGAGCCTGCGCCCGGGGCTGGACCTGGACGCCGCCGCCGAGATGCTCGCACTGCTGGCCTACGGGGTCAACCTGCGCTCGCGGGCCGGTGCGGACGCGGCCGCCCTGCGGCGGGGCGTGTGCGCCGCACTCGACTCGCTGAGAGACCCCAAGGAGCAGAGATGACCAGACCGCAAGCCGTGATCTTCGACGTGAACGAGACGCTCACCGACATGGAGCCGCTGCGCGCCAAGTTCGAGGACGTCGGACTGCCCGGCCACCTGATGGACACGTGGTTCGCGAGCGTGCTGCGCGACGGTTTCGCGCTGGCCGTGGCCGGTGGATACGCCGAGTTCGCCGAGGTCGCCCGCGACGTGCTCAGGGGCATAGGCCTGGAGGACAAGGCCATCGGCCATGTGCTGAGCGGGTTCGCCGAGTTGCGGGTGCACCCCGACGTGCCGGAGGGGATGCGGAGCTTGCGCGAGGCAGGCATCCGGCTGTTCACGATGACCAACGGCGCCGCGGCCATGACCGAGGGCATCCTGCGCCGCGACGGGCTGCTGGACCTGGTGGAGGCCAGGCTGGACGTGAGCGGCCCGAGGGTGTGGAAGCCCGCCCGCGCGGCCTATGACTACGCCGTCGGCCGCGCGGGCGTACGCCCCGAGCAGGCGGCACTGGTCGCCGTGCATCCGTGGGACATCGACGGCGCCCAGCGTGCCGGGTTGGTCGGAGCGTACCTGGACCGGCGCGGCACGGCGTACCCGAGCGTGATGGACGCCCCGGACGTGTCCGCCCCCCACCTGCGGGCGCTGGCCGACCTCTGGAGCTGACCGTCATGGCCTGCCGGGGAAGAAGTCCGCACCCTGGACGTACTCCATCGCCTTCGTGAACTCCGGGTCGCTCATGCGGCGCTCCCACTCCTCCGGTGAGACCTCCTCGATGTGGGTCTGGATCCACCACAGGTTCCCGAACGGGTCCCGGACCCGACCCACGAGGTCGCCGAAGGCGAGGTGCGTGACCTCCGTGACGGACGTGCCGCCCGCCTCGACGGCCCGGCGGTGGGTGGCATGGGCGTCAGGGACGTACAGACGCAGGAAACCCAGCGTCGGCGGCCAGTCCGGCTTCGCGTCGAACAACATCACGATCGCGTTCCCGATCCGCACCTCCGCGTGGCCGATGCGGCCCTGCTCGTCGGCGACGCGGCCCAGCTCCACGGCGTCGAAGGCGCTCTTGATCCAGTCGATGAGCCCGGCCGTGTCGTGCGAGATGAGCCATGGCGTCACGGTCGTGTAGCCCTCGGGGATCGGCTTGACAGTCATGATTCCTCCTGGAAAGTGCGATGCCGCCACGCTAATTCCGAAGTAGGCCAGAACCTGTCCTACATGCGGCGGCATTCTGGTTCCATGAGCGAATCCCGCCTCCTCAGCCTCCTGTCGCTGCTCCAGACCCCGCGCGAATGGTCCGGCGGCGAGCTGGCCGAGCGGCTCGGCGTCAGCCGGCGCACGATCCGGCGTGACATCGAGCGCCTGCGCGACCTCGGCTACCCGGTCGAGGCCACCATGGGCGCCGACGGCGGCTACCGGCTGGTCGCGGGCAAGGCCATGCCGCCGCTGCTGCTGGACGACGAGGAGGCGGTGGCCATCGCCGTCGGCCTGGCCACCGCGGCCAGGCATCCGGTGCAGGGCATCGAGGAGGCGTCGGTACGGGCACTGGCCAAGCTGGAACAGGTGTTGCCGTCCCGGCTGCGCTATCGGGTGAGATCCCTGGGCGGCGCCACCGTCCCGCTGCCTGCCGTCGAGACACCCGAGGTCGATCCCCAGCAGCTGACCGCGCTGGCGACGGCCGTGGCCAACCGGGAGCGGGTGCGGTTCGAATACCGGGCCAACGACGGCGTCACCCGTTCACGACTGGTCGATCCGCACCGGCTGGTCGTGGCCGGGCGACGCTGGTATCTGCTCGGGCACGACCACGAGCGCGACGACTGGCGGATCTACCGCATCGACCGCATCGCGGACCTGCGCGCGACCGGCGCCAGGATCGTGCCGCGCGAGCCGCCTGCCGAGGACGCCGCCGCGTACGTGCGGGACAAGCTCTACTCGACGGCCCCCACCTACGAGGCCGTCGTCACCCTGCACACGCCCGTCACGGAGGTGATCAGAGGCATGGGCGAGGTCACCACGGTCGGCGAGCGGACCTGCCGGCTGCGCATGCCCGGCGACACCCTGGACTGGCTGGCGTTCCGGCTGCTCGCGCTGGGTTGCGAGTTCGAGGTGCACGAGCCGCCCGAGCTCGTCCCGCACCTGCGCGCGCTGTCCGCGCGGCTCAGCCGAGCGGCCGGTCGGCCAGGAACTCCAGCGTCATAGGGCTCGCGACCGCGCGGAACTCCTCGAAGTACGCGTGCCGCGCCCCCTCGATCCACCGCAGCCCCGCCCCGGGGATGCGCCCGGCCAGCAGCGGAGCGTTGGCCGCCGGGTTGAACACGTCGTCGGTCCCATGCACCACCAGCGTGGGAGCGGTGATGGACGGCAGCACGTCCCAGCTGTCGTGCCCCGCGCTGGCGGCCAGGTGGCGGCGGCGGGTGCGCCTGCCGCACCCCCAGCTCGTCCAGCACGTCGGCGGCCGTCCACCGTGGTTGCGTATGACACGCCTACGATCCTGCCAGGGACGAAAAAAGTTCCCGGCGAGAGGTCCGGTCTGCCGTCCCGGCTCCGACGTCCCCTGTGAAAGGCACCGAAGAGAGGACACCAGCCATGAAGTACATGATCCTTTCCTACGCTTCGCAGCGGGACTACGACTCCATGTCGGGCAAGGACGCCGACGGCTTGCCCGCCTGGACCGAGGAGGACCTGACGGCCATGGGCGAGTTCATGACGACCGTCAACAAGGAGCTGGAGGAGTCGGGCGAACTGGTCGAGACCCGCGGCCTGGCCGCGCCGGTCCACACGCGCAGGGTCGGCGCCCGGGACGGTCAGCCGTTCGTCACCGACGGGCCGTACGCCGAGACGCAGGAGGTGCTGGCCGGCTACTGGATCGTGGAGTGCGAGAGCATCGACCGGGCCACCGAGATCGCCGCCCGCCTGGGGCAGTGCCCCTACCCGGGCGACGTCTACGACAACGCCTACGCCGACATCCGGCCCATCATGGAGTCGGCCGACGATATGGGGTTCTGATCGACGACACGCGGACCGAGGACCTGCTGCGCGAGTTGGCGCCGCAGGTCCTCGGCGCGCTCGTCAGGCGTTACGGGCACTTCCCCACCGCCGAGGACGCCGTGCAGGAGGCGCTGCTCGCCGCCGCAGCCCAGTGGCCGGAGGAGGGCAGGCCGGACGACCCACGCGCCTGGCTGATCACGGTGGCCTCGCGCCGGCTGACCGACCTGCTCCGCAGCGAGCAGGCGCGCCGGCGGCGCGAGGACGCCGTGGCGGCGCGGACGTTGCCCGGCGACTGGCTCGCCCCCGCCGCCGACCAGCCGGTCGATGCGACCGATGACACGCTCGTGCTGCTGTTCATGTGCTGCCACCCGTCGCTGACGCCGTCCTCCCAGATCGCGCTCACGCTCCGCGCGGTCGGCGGTCTCACGACCGCGGAGATCGCCCGGGCGTTCCTGGTGCCCGAGGGGACGATGACGCGCCGCATCACGCGGGCCAAGCAGCGCGTCAAGGACAGCGGCGTGCGCTTCCGCCTGCCCGGCGCGGCCGAGCGCGCCGAACGGCTCGCCGCGGTGCTGCACGTGCTCTATCTGATCTTCAACGAGGGGTACGCCAGCACGTTCGGTCCCGACCTCCAACGCGCCGAACTGGCCGCCGAGGCGATCCGGCTGGCCCGCATCGTCCACCGGCTGCTGCCCGAGGACGCCGAGGTGGCCGGGCTGCTCGCGCTCATGTTGCTCACCGACGCCCGCCGTCCCGCCCGCACCGGCCCTGATGGCGCGCTGATCCCGATGGCCGAGCAGGATCGCCGCCTGTGGAACGCCGCCCAGATCGAGGAAGGCGTCGCGCTCGTGACCGGGGCACTGACCCAGGGGCCGCCGGGACCGTACCAGCTGCAGGCGGCCATCGCGGCCGTGCACGACGAGGCGCCGAGCGCGGAGGAGACCGACTGGCCGCAGATCACGGCTCTCTACGAGCTGCTGATGCGGCTGTCCGGCAACCCCATGGTGGCGCTCAATCACGCCGTCGCCGTGGCCATGTCCCAGGGGCCGGCCGCCGGGCTCGCCCGGCTCGAACGGCTCGCCTCCGACGAGCGCATCGCCGGCGACCATCGCATGTACGCGGTCCGGGCGCATCTGCTGGAGATGAGCGGGGACCACGCGGCGGCGCGGGAGGCGTACGAAGAGGCGGCCGGGCGCGCCATGAGTCTGCCGCAGCAGCGCTACCTTCACGCCAGGGCAGCCCGGCTGAAGGACTCAGGATGACCGCGCCGCGAACGCCGTCAGGCTCTTCAGCTCATGCCGCTTCACCTCGTCGAACAGCTCCGACAGCCCTTCCTGGATCCGTGCCAGCTTGTCCTCGGGCAGGCGCAGACTGCGGGCGATTCTGGACGGGTCCCGGCCGCCGTGCCAGGCGACGACCACCCGGCCGCCGGGACGGGTGACGCGGCGCAGCTCCCGCAGGCCGTCCATCAGGTCCGGCCAGAGCGCCACGGTGTTGACCGTGACCACGCGGTCGAAGCTCTCGTCCGGGAAGCCGGTGTCGGACGCGGTGCCCAGCCGCAGGTCGGCGCCGCCCGCCCGGCGAGCCGCCTGTTCACGCATCTCGGGCGAGGGGTCGACGCCGCAGACCCGCCCGGCGCCCGTGCGGGCGAGCAGCCTGATGAGCGCCCCGGGGCCGTATCCCACCTCCAGAACGTGCTCACCCGGCCGCACGTCCAGCAGGGACACGACCTCCTCCTGCCGGTTGGTATAGAGCATGAACCACCCCGCCAGCCGGCCGAGCAGACCGGAGGGCGAGGCGAAGGGCGAGTTGATGGGTCCGCCCGTGACCCAGGATCTGGTAGCCATACCTCCACCAAAGCGGTTCAAGTCGGCTTGAGGTCAAATGGTGGCATGGACCTCATTCCCATTGGGGAGGCTGCCCGCCTCGTCGGCATGAATGCCTCTCCGCGCTGCGTTACTACGAGGAACGTGGCCTGGTCACCCCCGTCAACCGCACCGGGGGCCGCCGTATGTACGGCAGGCAAGAGTTGCGGTTTCTGGCCTTTCTGCGGACGATGCAGCAGCTCGGCATCTCGCTGGACACCGCCGGGGCCGTGCTGCACGCGCCGGGGGAGGAGTGGCGGACGGCCGCGGCCGAGCAGATCGACGTGCTGGAGGAGCTCATCCACCGGGCCAAGGCGGCGCAGTGGGTGTTGCGGCACTCCATCGAGTGCCCGGCCGAGCACCCTGCCCGGGAGTGCCAAACCTGGATCGGCATGGTGGACCAGCTGATCGAGGGCTACACGCTCGACCAGCTCGCGGCAGACCACGTGACGGAGTGAGCCCCGGAAAATTGTGCGGCGGGGCGGGGAATGTTCCGCCGCGGGGTGTGGTTACATAGATCGTGGCCGGTGTGTCCAGTGTCCCCGGGCCTCACCTATTGCCTTCGCGGACTACCGTTCGGCTGGAGCCGCGTTGTGCCTTTCGCCGAGAGGCGACCTGCACACCGGTACGCACTCGTTGAGCGCCCGCCCTCTCCGGAGGGCGGGCGCTCTCGTGTGTTCACGCCTTGGCGTGGTGCGGGTCCGTCACGCCCCCATGGCGCGCACGTTGTCGTAGCGCAGGACCGCCAGGTGGCTGCCGCATGAGGCGATCCACTCGGCCTGCTCTGGGCGCAGCGGCTCCCGTTCCAAGCCCTCGGGTTCCGGCGACACCCGCACCGCACGCCCGGTGAACCGCGTCACTGCGATGTCGACCTGCGCCAGAAGTGGTGCACGGGACTAGTCTTGCCGGCGAAGTCCGCGGCGAATCGGTCGAGCAGCTACCGACCGTCCGACCAGGCTGAACTCCGCGCTGCGGCCGTCGAGCACGTCCACCACCATGCGGTGCCGTACGAGGTCGAAGTCGATGCTGAACAGCGGCTGCTCGCCCAGCCCGCCCATCGGCCGCGTCGTCAGCCCGCGCCCGGTCGGATGGAACGGCACCTGCCACCAGTGGTTACGTCGATTGCTCGACGCCAGCCGGATCTTGCCAACGATCTGCGCGAACCGGTGAAAGGTGTCCTTGACCTCGGCCCACTCCGCGAGCGGCATGGCGGGGAAGAGCTCCATGATGGCATGGCAACTACCCGTGGTAATCGGACAGCTCCCAGGGGTCGTGCGCGCAGAAGACGGCGACCCCGTGGTCGTGGGCGAGCGCGCGCAGGCGTTCCTGGCTGGACACCCGGCGCTCGGCGTCGACCTGCGAGTCGAGCTGCACGATGTCCATCAGCGGATGGGACTGCGGATCTTTGGAGATTTCGCCGTGGTGGAAGTACGCGTCGCCGGCGTGCAGCAGCCACCGGTCACCGTCGTGGACCGCGACCCCGGCGTGCCCCTCCGTGTGCCCGTCGAGCGGGATGAGCAGGATCTCCTCCGGCAGGCCCGTGAGCGGCCTGACTCCCTCCACGCCTAGCCAGTGGGTGCCCGTACCGGGATAGGTGACCCAGCGCGGCCCGTGCGCCCAGTGGCCGGGCCGGTAGCGACGGCTCGGCGCCTGCGTGAGCGCGGCCTTCAGCTCCGCCTCCATGACGTGCACCTGGGCGCCGGGGAAGTCCGGCAGGCCGCCGCTGTGGTCCACGTCCAGGTGGGTGAGCACGATGTGGCGCACGTCGGCGGGGTCGTGGCCGAGCTCGGCGACCTGCCGCACGGCGGTCTCGGCAGGCGACAGGACCGGCTCGACGAGCTCCGTCCATTCGTGTTCAAGCAGTTCGCCCGGCCGGGTCACGTCGTCGGTGCCGAGCCCGGCCTCCACCAACACCAGCCCGGAGGCCGGGGTCTCGATGAGCAGGGCGTGGCATACGGCCCGCGCGGCCGGGCCGCCGTCGAGCGCGTGGATCTCGCGCATGGAGCCGAGATTCAAATGGTGAATTCGCATGTGGCTAGACTGCGACTTGAAGCGCGGTTCAAGTCAAGGAGCCAGATGGACACGTTGCTCGACATCGGCGAGGTGGCCAGGCGCAGCGGGCTGGCCGCCTCCGCGTTGCGGTTCTACGAGCGCAAGGGCCTCATTGAAGCCGACGGACGCAATGGGCTGCGGCGCGCGTACCGGCCGGAGACGCTGGAGCGCCTGGCGCTGATCATATGCGCCCGCGACGCAGGCTTCACGCTCTCCGAGATCGCCGCGTTCCTGCGGGCCGGCCCGTCGGACACACGGCTGCGCGAGCACATGGCGGCCAAGGAGCGTGAGGTGGACGCGCGGGTCGCGCAGCTGACCCGGCTGCGTGACAGCCTGCGCCACGCGGTGGTCTGCGAGCACGACCCGCTGGTCGAATGCCCCGAATTCAAGCGGGCGATCCGAAGGGTTCCAGAAGGTTGATCACCTAGAGCGGTCGGCGAAGAAGGCCTGGAGGTGGCGGTTGACCGGGTCCGGGCAGTCCAGTTGCGGGGCGTGGCCGCAGCCGTCCAGGATCACGAGCTGCTCGCTGGGGAGCAGTTGGGCGAAGCGGTGGGCGCGTTCGACGGGCTGGATGGTGTCCTGGCTGCCCCACAACACCAGGGTCGGGGTCTTGGTGGCGGGCAGCGCGCGTTCGGTCTGTCCCCAGTCCAGGCGGCGTTCCAGCAGGTAGGTGGCGCGGATGTTGTCGTGGAAGGTCATCGGCGCCCACCACTCGTCCAGCAGTTGCTCGGTGAGGCGCTGCTTGTTGACCATCATGCCCTCGGCCAGGCTGCGGACGGTGGCTTTGCCGGTGGACAGCTTGACGGCGAGCTCGCCGATGACGGGGATCTTCAGGGATTCCCACATCAGGGTGCCGGGCAGGTCCAGGCCGGTGGCGTCCAGCAGGGCGAGCTTGGTGACGCGGTCGGGGTGGCGCTGGGCGAAGGCCAGGGCCCAGCCGCCGCTCCAGGAGTTGCCCGCCAGGGCGGCCTGCCGTACGCCGAGGCCGTCCATGAACGCGCCGACGGCGGAGACCATGGCGTCCAGGTCGAAGGCGAAGCCGGGGTCCTTCAGCTGGGTGTAGCCCTGTCCGGGCAGGTCGACCACGTACACGGTGTGGTCGCGGGCCAGCGCGTCGAGTTGATCCTTCCAGCCGATGACCGAGGTGCCGCCGGGGGAGAGCAGGATCACCGGCGTGCCGGATCCGGCCTGGACGTAGTGGAAGCGGGCGATCGGGGTGTCGGCGTAGCGCGAGCCGACCTGGGCCAGGTACGGCGAGCGGAAGGCTCGGCCGTCCTCCGCCGGCTGCCAGCCGTACGCGCCGAACAGCATCCCGGCCACCAGCAGCGCCATCGCAGCCGCCAACCAGCGAGGCCAGCGTCGCCTGCGCACCGATAGGGCTGCGTTGTCACGTCGAACCATGGTGATCCCTTGCCTTGGTCGGGAGGATGTTCACGAGGTCAGGACGGGACAACGCGGGCCAGCGTGACAGGGGTGGTCAGTGATCCGGATTACATTCCGCGGGTGGCTGTCGTCCGCCCGCCTGTGCCCGGACATGCTGATCATGCCTAACACCCGTAGACTTACCAAGCGGTAAGCATCATCGCCGCAGATTTGACCTGTGGTAAGTACGATCTCCGCGGCGAACCAGGCCCACAGGAGTTCCATGAGCGCCCCAGACGCCGCCGAGACCACCCCGCGGCGGATCCTCGCAGCCGCCCGCGCGCTGTTCGCCGCCCGTGGCTACCGCGCGACGTCCATGCAGGCCATCGCCGAACGGGTGGGCATCACCAAGGCCGCTCTCTACTACCACTTCGCCGCCAAGGACGAGATCCTGCACCGCCTCACCCTGCCCCTGCTCGACGAACTCGAGGAGGTGCTCGGCGAGGCCGAGTCGCACGGCGACCCCGAAACCGTGCGGTGGCGGGCGATCGAGGGCTACGTCGATGTGCACCTGCGTCACCGCGAGACGTTGAGCATGCTGGTCAGGGACATGTCGCTGCTGGTCGAGGCGCCACTGGAGGGGCGGTTCCGGGCCGCGATCGCGCTGGCCAACGACCTCGTCTCCGGGCCGGGCGGCGACCTCGGGCAGCGCGTGCGCGCCTCGCAGGTGGTCGCGGGCCTGGCCGATCCCGTCGTGCTCTTCCACGACGTGCCCGCCGACCGGCTCAGACACCTCATCCTCGACGGCGCCAGGGCACTGCTCGGCAACCCTCCTGCACAGGATGCGGACGGACGGGTGGCAGGCCTGCCCGCACGTGGGCGCCCGCGCGGACGGGGTGGCGGGCGCCCTGCCGCGCTGAGCGAGGAGCAGACCGCCCAGGCGCGCCGCATGTACGACTCCGGGCAGGCCGTCGAGGAGATCGCCGCCGCCTTCGGGGTCTCCAGAGCGACGATCTACCGCAGTCTCAGAACCTGAGTTATGAGATGTTGATTTCGAAACAGCCAGTTCCAGAAGGATGATCAGCCAGAGCTCGTGCGCCGCCCCGAGCTGACGTACTTGCGCGGGCGCAGGGCATGGGCGCGCAGGGCCGCCAGGGCGGCGAGTTGCCCCGGCCGGTCCATCCGCACCACCAGCTCGTCGCTGAACGCCAGCCCCAGCGCGGTCAGCTGGGAGACCAGGTCCGCCACCGGCGCGGCGACGTCCCGCAGCCCCCTGGCCGGATGCCAGCCCTCGCCGCCGACCACCTCCGCAACCCGCTCGTGCAGCTTGGCCGGCGACATCAGCGTGCCGTCGGCGAGCAGCATGAGCGCGGCCTCCCTGGCCGACACCTCGAACTCGTGCTCGCCCTTGGCCAGCAGCAGCTTGGTGACCGCCGACCACATGGCCTCAGGCGAGGTGAGCAGCCGCTGGCCATAGTCGGTGATGACCAGCCTCGTGCCGTCCCGGCTGATGGCGCCCAGCTCTCGCTCGGCCAGCTCGCGCAGCCTGAGCGCCTCCGGGGACGGCGCCAGCCGCAGCGGCAACGTGCCCTCCCTGGCCGCCAGGGACAGCAGCCCGTGCAGGGCGGGCAGGGGCTGCGGGCTCACGGGCGCATGCAGGCGCACCTCGAACGGCTGAGCCAGCTCCCGCCTGGCCGGGCCGCGGCCCAGCACCCAGCGGTTGAGGCGCTCGCCGTGCACCCGGTTGAGCCAGCTGTCCCCGCCCAGCTCGGTGCGCGGCTCGGTGAGCCAGCGGCGGGTCAGCGCGGACCGGTCCACCGTCTCGCCGGAGACGATGGCCAGCTCCAGGGCCGCGGCGCAGGCGACGTGCGCGCCCAGCTCCTCCGGCCCCATGATCATGCTCCACTGGAGCTCCGGCACGTCGGGCGGCAGCACGCCCGTGGCCTCCAGCGCCTGCTGGTAGGCGCTCGTGCCGGCGTCCTCGCCCTCGCGGGCGTAGGTGCGCAGGATCTGCAGGGTCGTCGGGGACACGCACAAGGCCGCGTAACGCTCCATCCCACCCAGCTGGAGCAGCCGCCCGAGCGAGCGTGCCAGTCGCTCGTGGTCGCCGCCCACCTTCAGCGGCAACGTGTACCAGAGGAACTCGCAGACATCGAGCTGGGTCACCGTCTCCAGCGGCTCCCCACCCGTCAGCCAGCCGACGGCGGTCCTGGCGTCCTCGGCCAGCTCCGGGTGAGAGCGCTCCAACTCGGCGAGAAGGGCGGTGACATCCGGTGCACTCATGCCTGGAAGTTTGCCGTATCGACCCCTGGCCTGACGATGACCGAATCCGGTCCGTATTGGGTCTTGCACAGTGACTACCCTAAGAAAGCACTATACGACAGGCGGTAACCGGATCAGATCCATCGTTTTTCGAACAACATGCGGGCCTTCCACTCGGTGTACGGGATCAGCTCAGCGGTCAGGATCGGGTGCAGCCACCAGAAGTTGATCAAGGCTAGCAGGGCGTAGGCGCCCACGATGGCCGCCCCCCACGTACGCCGCGCCGTCACGACACCTTCGGCCGTCCGCGTGGACGGTCCTATCAGCAGCCCGGCGCACAACGTGATGGCCAGCACCATGAACGGCACCATCGGGATGGCGTAGAACAGGAACATCGTGCGGTTGTCGGCGAGGGCGAAGTAGAACCACGGCAGCCAGCCCATGGCGTAGGCCAGCAACACGGCCCCGGCCCGCCAGTCCCGCGAGGAGACATACCAGGCGATCAACGCCACCAGCGCCGCCACCGCGCCGAACCAGATCACCGGCGTGCCGACGCCCAGCACCGCCTCCGAGCAGTCCTTGACGCCGCAGGCGTTCTGCTTGCCCTCGTAGTAGAAGGCGACCGGGCGCAGCAGCAGCGGCCACTGCCACGGCTCGGACATGTACGGATGCGTGGTCTCCAGGTCGCTGTGGAAGGAGAAGACCTGCCACTGGTATTGGATCCACGACCGCATCGAGTCGAAGAGGAAGAACAACGGATTGTCCGCCGTGGTGGCCCGCTCCCAGTTGCGCCCATAGCCGGTGTCCGTCGCGAACCAGCCGGTCCAGGTGGCCATGTACGCCACGAACGGCACGATCCCGAACGCCAGGACCCCCTGGGGCACATCCTTGTTGAACGCGCCCGCGTACGGACGCCGCAACCCCACGGCCCGCCGCGCCCCGAAGTCCCACAGCAGCGACATGATCGTGAACGCCACCGCGA
The DNA here is from genome assembly GCF_052245915.1 of Nonomuraea sp. 10N515B. NCBI lineage: Bacteria > Bacillati > Actinomycetota > Actinomycetes > Streptosporangiales > Streptosporangiaceae > Nonomuraea > Nonomuraea sp. 10N515B. The sequence goes on along the minus strand of NZ_JBQQBQ010000028.1, from coordinate 13,845 downwards.
ACGCCAGCCCCGACCACTTGACCGACATCGCGAAGGCCAGGCACACACCGGCGGCCAGGCGCCACGGCCTGGCCCCCAGCCACGGCCCCTGCGGCGAGACAGGCGAGTTCTCATACCAGGTGACCAGCCGCTCCCGCGCCTGGTCCCGGTCCACCACGAGGCACGCGAACGCGGCCAGCACCCAGAACATCAGGAAGATGTCCAGCAGCGCCGTCCGCGACAACACGAAGTGCAGGCCGTCCAGCGCCAGCAGCAGCCCGGCGAAGCAGCCCAGCAGCGTCGAGCGGGTCATCCTGCGCGCCACCCTGGCCAGGACGAGGATGGACAGCGTGCCGATCACCGCCGCGCTGATCCGCCAGCCGATCGGGTTGAGCCCGAACAACCACTCGCCGACGCCGATCATCCACTTGCCGAGCGGCGGGTGCACCACGTAGGACGCGCACTTGTCGAGCGTCTCCTGGGTGCACGACTGCCAGATGTTGGTGTTGCCGGCCAGGATCGCCTTGTCCGCGTCCTTGATCGAGACCCGCTCCACACCCCACGTGATCAGCGAGAACGCGTCTTTCATGTAGTAGGTCTCGTCGAACACCACGGCCTTCGGATGGCCGAGGTTCATGAAACGCAGGATCCCGCCGAAGGCGGTGACCAGCAGCGGCCCGATCCACCCCCACAGCACGCTGCCGCGCATCGGAGGTATGACCCGATCGCGCACGGAGCGAGTCGGTGGCAGGCTCTCGCCGGCCTCCGATGTCTCGTAGGCCTGGTACGGGGAATCGGTCACCGCCATTCGGACATCGTACGGGGCTCAAGACGATAGGTAAGTCGAAACACGGTCTAATGGGGATGCCCTGCCACAATGGGCAGGTGGCAGGAGACGGCAGGTTGGTGCTGGCAGGGGCCCCCATAGGCCAGGCGGGTGACGTCTCGCCGCGGTTGCGCGAGGTGCTCGGGAGCGCCGACGTCGTGGCCGCCGAGGACACCAGGCGGCTGCGCAGGCTCGCGGCCGAGCTGGGCGTCGAGATCGAGGGCCGGGTGGTGTCCTATTACGACCAGAACGAGGCCGCCCGGGCCCAGGAGCTCCTGGAGGTGCTCGAGCAGGGCCGCACGGTTGTGATCATCACGGACGCGGGCATGCCGGGCGTCTCGGACCCCGGCTACCGGCTGACCCGCCTCGCGGTCGAGGCGGGCATCACGGTCACCGCGCTGCCGGGGCCGAGCGCCGTCACCACCGCCCTGGCCGTGTCAGGGCTGGCCAGCGACCGGTTCTGCTTCGAGGGGTTCCCGCCGCGCAAGTCCGGCGACCGGGCCCGCCGCCTGGCCGCGCTGGCCGGCGAGGAGCGGACGATGGTCTTCTTCGAGGCCCCGCACCGGCTGGCGGACTCGCTCGCGGCCATGGCCGAGGCGTTCGGGGCGGACCGCGAGGCCGCCGTGTGCCGCGAGCTGACCAAGACGTACGAGGAGGTCCGCCGGGGCGGGCTCGGCGAGCTGGCCGAGTGGGCGGCCGGGGGCGTCAAGGGCGAGATCACGGTCGTGGTGGCCGGACACGTGCCCGTGGCGGGCGAGCCGGACCCGGACGCGCTGGTCGCGGAGGTGGACCGCAGAGTGGCCGAGGGCGCGCACCGCAAGCTGGCCATCGCCGACGTGGCCAAGGAGGCCGGGATCCCCAAGCGAGAGCTGTATGACCTGGTTCACAAACGCCTATAGTGCGCATCGTGAGGAACAGGGGGGTTTCGCCACAGCGGTTTGTCCCGCCCTTTCAGGGGTCCGCGTTGCTGGGCTGGGTGGGGCCGCTCGTGGTCGCGTTGTTCGGCGGGATCCTGCGCTTCGTCAGGCTCGGCGAGCCCAAGGCCGTGGTCTTCGACGAGACCTACTACATCAAGGACGCGTACTCGCTGTTCAGGTACGGCGTCGAGCGGGCCACCCTGGGTGACGCCAAGGATCCCATCGCCGACCGGCGCCTGATCACCGGCAACCTGGACATCTTCAAGCAGTGCCCCGAGCCGGCCGACTGTGCCTCGTTCGTGGCGCACCCGCCGCTGGGCAAGTGGATGATCGGCGTCGGCGAGTGGTTGTTCGGCATGAACCCGTTCGGCTGGCGCTTCGCCGCGGCCCTCGTGGGCACGCTGTCCATCCTCGTCCTGGCCAGGGTGGCGCGCAGGATGACCCGCTCGACGCTGCTGGGCTGCCTGGCCGGGCTGCTGCTGGCGCTGGACGGCCTGCACTTCGTGTTGTCGCGGACGGCGCTGCTGGATATCTTCCTGATGTTCTGGGTGCTGGCCGGGTTCGCGTGCCTGGTGGCCGACCGGGACTGGGCGCGGCGGCGGCTGGTGGACTGGTACGAGAGCGCGCCCATCACCGAGCTCGGCCCGCGCCTCGGGGCTCGGCCGTGGCGGCTGGCCGCCGGGGCATGCCTGGGCGCGGCCTGCGCGGTCAAATGGTCGGGGATCTTCTTCCTCATCGCCTTCGCGGCGCTCAGCCTCATGTGGGACATGGGGGCCAGGCGGGCACTGGGACTGCGGCGGCCGCACCGGGGGGCGCTGACGTACGACGCGCCCGGCGGGCTGGCCGCGATGGCTCTCCTGCCGGCGGCGGTGTTCCTGGCGAGCTGGACGGGCTGGTTCGCCACCGCCGACGGCTGGGGCCGCAACTGGGAACTGGCCACCTCGGCGCGAAATCCGATCTTCTTCGTCATCGACTCGATGCGGTCATGGTTGGACTACCAGAGCCAGGTGCTCGGCTTCCACAGCGGCCTGGACGACTACCACGCCTACATGTCGGAGCCGTGGTCGTGGCCGCTGCTCTTGCGGCCTGTCTCGTTCCACTACCCGTCGAACCTGCCGCCGTCGGCCTGCGGCGCGGACAAGTGCTCCGAGGCCGTGCTCGGCGTCGGCACCCCGGCCCTGTGGTACGGCGCGCTGCTCGCCCTGCTCGGCCTCATCGCCTGGTACGTGTCCTCGCGCGACTGGCGGGCCGGGGCCGTGCTGCTGGCGTTCGGGGCCGGCTGGCTGCCGTGGTTCTACTACGCCATCGCCGACAACCGCACGATGTACCTCTTCTACATGATCCCCGTGGTGCCGTTCATGGTGCTGGCGATCGTGCTGGTGGCGGGGCTGATCCTGGGCAAGGAGAGCGCGCCCCCAGCCCGGCGGGCGGCCGGGGCCGCGGTGGTCGGCGCGTTCGCGCTCATCGTGCTGATCAACTTCTGGTGGCTCTACCCGGTGTTGACCGCCGAGACCATCACACAGGCAGAGTGGTGGGCTCGGATGCTGATGCGCTCTTGGGTGACCGCCGCCCCCAAGTGACCCCCTTGCGCAGCGTGATCGCCGCCGCGATGCAGGCCAGGGGGACGGCCGGAAGCACGTAGCGGTAGTCGAACTCGGCCGTCGCCGCCGGGGCCAGCAGCAGCCCGACTGCGCCCAGCCACGGCAGCACCACAGGGCCGCCGAACTTCCGCCAGCGCACGACGACGCCGTACAGGCCGATCAGCAGGATGCCGCCGAGCATGATGCCGCGCAGGTAGAACACCTTCTGGTAGCCGCTCATGATGTCGGCCCACGGGTGCACGATCCGAGTCTCCGGAGGGCCCTGCTCGTAGCTGAAAGCGTCGGTGTCGGTGAACCCGCCCCCGTAGGAGGACCACTTCGGCAGCCGCTTGGGCCAGCCGTTCTCGTCGAGCGCCACGTACGGCTTGAACTCGTACATGTTGTAGGTGTTCTCGTCCGGGAAGCGCGGCCGGGACCAGTGGAACGAGCGGAAGAAGTCACGCGCGACCACCATCAGGTAGTCGCCGGGCTGAGACAGGATCGCCCGGGTGGAGAACTCGCTCGCCGCGTCGTTGGTGATCTCGCTCCACTTCTTGTTGACGCCCCACCGGTGCAGCACCTCGCCGGTGGCCTCGCCGTTGTGGCTGCCCTGGCCCCAGAGGTACCACTGCGCGTATTCCTTGCGCTGGTTGACCGGCTCGTTGATGCACAACAGCAGCAGCTGGACCTCTTTGTACTTGTCGATGTTCATCTTGCCGCAGTCGGCGAAGATCGCCGTGCGCATGTAGAGGATGAGGCCGTCGCTGTTGGTCATCGCGAACTTGCCGTACGCCGTGGCGAACCAGCCCATGTAGGCCATCACCGGGATCGCGCAGGCTGTGATCAGCGCGGTGACCGGCCGCCAGCCCGTGCGCTTGACCAGCAGGTAGAGCACCACCAGGGCGAGGACGGGCAGGCCGATCGAGCGCGTCAGCCAGGTGAGCGCCAGCAGGAACCCGACGACCGCGCCCGCCTTCCACGTCAGCCGCCGCTTCCACAGCACCAGCGTGATCACGCCGACGACGAGCAGCATGAACAGGGTGTCCGACATCACCAGCTGCTCCAGCTGGATCTGGTAGGCGTCGAACAGCACCGGAGCCGCCGCCAGCGTGGCGCCCCACTTGGGCAGCCGGAACTTGATCCGCAGCAGCGCGTAGATCAGGCAGGCCGTGGCCAGGCCCATCAGGTGCTGCGTGAACGTCACCAGCGCGAAGCTGTGGAACGGCTTCAACATCATCAGCCAGAAGCTGTAGCCGTCCGGCCTGATCGGGTGCGGCCGCGGATGCAGCGCCACCGAGACGTACTCGTAAGAGTCGTTGAACCACATGGCCGGGCCGTATCCGAGCATGGTGATGAGCCGCAGCACGGCGCCCACGCCGAAGGCCACGGCGAACACCCGATGCCGGCGCAGGAAGGACAGCCAACGGGCTGCCCGGCCAGGAGCGGAGTGGTCCACAGGGGTAATCTCCGCGACGCTCACCATGATGTAAAGAATGCCAGTCGTTTTTGGGTCTTGACCCGAGCGGGTTCGGGCACAGGGCATGATGGTGCACTGGAACAGCCTTAACTGAAGGGTAGACACGTGGAACTGACGGTGGTCATGCCCTGCCTCAATGAGGCGGAGACCGTGGAAGTCTGTGTGCGCAAGGCTCTGGCGTCCATGGAGGAGCACGGCATCGAGGGCGAGGTCCTGATCGCCGACAACGGCAGCACGGACGGCTCTCAACAGCTCGCCCGCGACGCCGGCGCCCGCGTGGTCCACGTCGAGGAGAAGGGCTACGGCAACGCCCTCATGGGCGGCATCAGGGCGGCGCGCGGCAAATTCGTCATCATGGGCGACGCCGACGACTCCTACGATTTCACTTCGCTGCTGCCGTTCGTCGAGCAGCTGCGGGACGGCGCCGACCTGGTCATGGGCAACCGGTTCAAGGGCGGCATCGCGCCCGGGGCCATGCCCCCGCTACACCGCTACCTGGGTAACCCGGTGTTGTCGTTCATCGGCCGGCTGTTCTTCCCGTCGGCGATCGGCGACTTCCACTGCGGCCTGCGCGGCTTCCGGCGCGACTCGATTCTGAAGCTGCAGTTGCAGACCGGCGGCATGGAGTTCGCCTCCGAGATGGTGGTCCGCTCCACGTTGTCCGGGCTCGACGTGCGCGAGGTGCCCACGACCCTCTCGCCCGACGGCCGCTCCCGCCCGCCGCACCTGCGCTCCTGGCGCGACGGCTGGCGCCACCTGCGTTTCCTGCTGCTCTACAGCCCGAAGTGGCTGTTCTTCTACCCCGGCGTGCTGATGATGATCATCGGCCTGGTGGCGGGGACCGCGCTGACCTTCGGCCCGGTGGAGATCGGCGAGCTCGCCTTCGACGTCGACACCCTGGTCGGGACGTCGGCGCTGGTGGTGATCGGCTTCCAGGCGGCGTTGTTCGCGCTGTTCACGAAGGTCTATGCGGCCGAGGAAGGGTTCCTGCCGGAGTCGCCACGGATCCGCAAAATCATCGACATCGTTACCTTGGAAAAGGGTCTCGTGGTCGGCGGGCTGCTGGCGCTGGCAGGCCTGGTCGGACTGGTGATGTCGCTGGTGCACTGGCAGGTGCGCAGCTTCGGCGAGCTGGACCCGCGTTTGTCGCTGCGTCTGGTGGTGCCGTCGGCGACGGCGCTGATCATGAGCTTCCAGACGATCTTCGCCGCGCTCTTCGTCAGCATCCTCGGGATCCGGCGGTCCCGCGAAACCCCTATCGACCGCGCCGCGGCCGCCGCTGAGGAGGCCGCGGAGGCGATCTCCCGGGAAAAGTCAAAAGCATAATTTTCTTTTACGCGGTGCCGTGGGCGTGGCGCCGGGCCCGCCCGCCCTCCCTCCGACGCGGCGCTCGGTGGGCGGGGCGTCGGCGCGCGTCATTAGGCCCACCGGCGCCACGGCACCGCGTAAACAATCGTGAAGTTAGAGTCCCTTAGGCTAAGACCATGTCGCAGCACATTTTGACCGCCGTAGCTTGGCCGTATGCGAACGGCCCTCGTCACATCGGGCACGTGTCAGGTTTCGGCGTGCCGTCTGACGTTTTCAGCCGCTACCAGCGGATGGCGGGCAACAAGGTGCTGATGGTCTCCGGCACCGACGAGCACGGCACGCCCATCCAGGTGCAGGCCGACAAGGAAGGCGTCAGCGCCAGGGAGCTGGCCGACCGCTACAACCGCGTCATCGCCGAGGACCTCACCGGCCTGGGGCTGTCCTACGACCTGTTCACCAGGACCACCACGAACAACCACTACGCCGTCACGCAGCAGATCTTCAAGGGTCTCTACGACAACGGCTACATCTTCCCGAAGACCACGATGGGCGCGATCTCGCCCTCGACCGGCCGCACGCTGCCCGACCGCTACATCGAGGGCACCTGCCCCATCTGCGGCTACGACGGCGCGCGCGGCGACCAGTGCGACAACTGCGGCAACCAGCTGGACCCGATCCAGCTGATCAACCCCAAGAGCCGCATCAACGGCGAGACCCCGGTCTTCGTCGAGACCGAGCACTTCATGCTCGACCTGCCCGCCTTCGCCGAGGTGCTCGGCTCCTACCTGCAGTCCAAGCAGGGAGAGTGGCGGCCCAACGTGCTGAAGTTCGCCCTCAACCTGCTCGGCGACCTGCAGCCACGGGCGATCAGCCGCGACCTCGACTGGGGCGTGCCGATCCCGCTCGACGGCTGGCGTGACCAGCCCAACAAGCGGCTCTACGTGTGGTTCGACGCGGTCATCGGCTACCTGTCGGCCTCCATCGAGTGGGCCAGGCGCTCCGGCGACCCGGACGCCTGGCGCCAGTGGTGGCAAAACCCCGACGCCCGCGGCTACTACTTCATGGGCAAGGACAACATCGTCTTCCACGCCGAGATCTGGCCGGCGATGTTGTTCGGCTACAGCGGGCAGGGCGCCCGTGACGGCTCGCCGGGCTCGCTCGGCGCTCTCAATCTGCCGTCCGAGGTGGTCTCCAGCGAGTTCCTGACGATGGAGGGCAAGAAGTTCTCCTCCTCCCGCCAGGTCGTCATCTACGTCCGCGACTTCCTCGCGCGCTACGACGCCGACGCGCTGCGCTACTACATTTCGGTGGCCGGGCCGGAAAACCAAGACACCGACTTCACCTGGCAGGAGTTCGTCAACCGCAACAACGGCGAGCTCGTCGCGGCCTGGGGCAACCTGGTCAACCGGTCGATCTCGATGGCGGCAAAGAACTTCGGCGCCGTCCCCGAGGCGGGCGACCTGACCGACGCCGACCGGGCGCTGCTGGAGCGCTCGCGCAACGCGTTCGGCCCGGTGGGCGCGGAGCTCAACAGGTCCAGGTTCAAGAACGCGATCACCGAGGCGTTCGACGTGGTCCGCGAGGCCAACAAATACCTGGCCGAGCAGGAGCCGTGGAAGCTCAAGGAAGACGCGCAGCGGCAGAAGTCGATCCTGCACGTCGCGCTCCAGGTGGTCGACGACGCCAAGACGATGCTCACGCCGTTCCTGCCCAGCTCCTCCAACAAGGTTTTCGCCATGCTCGGTGGCGAGGGCGTCTGGTCGGGCATGCCGGAGATCCACGAGGTCGACGAGGACGGCGGCAAGCCATATCCGGTGATCACCGGTGACTACGACGGCGCGGCCCGCTGGGAGCACCGGCCGATCAAGCCCGGCACGCAGCTCGCGCCGCCGGTGCCGCTGTTCAAGAAGCTCGACCCGAAGGTCGTGGACGAGGAGCTGGCCCGGCTGGCCGAGTGACCCCCGTGAGCAAGATTCCCACCGCGCCGGAGCCGCTTTCCGCGCCCGTGTTCGACAGCCACTGCCACCTCGACATCATGGTGGGCAACCGGCAGGCGTCCTCCGGCGACCCGGTGGCGCAGGCGGCTCAGGCGTCCGCGGCCACCGTACGGAGCATTCTGGAGGACGCCAGGGCGGTCGGCGTGACCAGGCTCGTGACGATCGGCTACGACCTGAAGTCCTCCCGGTGGAACGCGGAGACGGCGGCGGCGCAGGAAGGCGTGTACGCCGGGGTCGCGATCCATCCGAACGAGGCGCACGAGGCGACTGCTGAGGTGCTGGCCGAGATCGAGGCACTGGCGGGGCGGCCGGAGGTGCGGGCGGTGGGGGAGACCGGGCTCGACTACTACCGCGACTGGGCGAGCAAGGACGGCCAGCACGCCAGTTTCCGCGCGCACATCGAGATCGCCAAGCGCACCGGCAAGGCCCTGGTCATCCATGACCGGGACGCGCACGACGACGTGCTGAAGGTGCTGGCCGCGGAGGGGGCGCCGGACAAGGTGGTGTTTCACAGCTTCTCGGGCGACGCCGAAATGGCGAAAAAGTGCGTTGAAGCTGGATATTTCATGTCGTTCTCCGGGCCGGTCACCTACAAGAACGCCGCCTCCCTCCGCGAGGCCGCCGCCGTGGCGCCCCTCGAGCTCATGCTGGTCGAGACCGACGCCCCCTACCTGCCGCCGGTCCCGCACCGCGGCAAGCCCAACGCCCCCTACCTCATCCCGCTCACCCTCCGCTGCCTCGCCGAGGTCAAAGGGATCCATCCTGACCGGTTGTGCGAGGCGATCAGCGGCAATGGAGTCACGGTCTTCGGCGAGTGGTGACCATGGGCCGGACGTCCTGACATCCTGCGTCTGAACTGGCCGGCGCCGGCCGCCTGCCGGTCGGCCGGCGACCCGCACGCGTACAACGCCGACGGGCCGTACTACGGCGGCCGTGGCCGACCGGCGGCGCCCACCTGTTCGATGAGGCCTACCCCGACACCGACACCCCGAAGTCGGCCCCCTTGGGCGGCTGAAGCGGCTGCAGGCTCTCGGCGTTCCGCCCGGCCACCGCAACCTTCCCGTACGGCTGCGCGTCCGGCTGCCCCACGAACAGCTTGTTGCCGCTGAAGGCCACCGACCAGCCGAACAGCCCGTCGCCGGTCGGCAGCTTCCTGTCCTCGGAGGCGCTCTTCCACGACACGACGCGCACGCCGCCGCCGTAGGGGGCGCCGATGGCCAGCCGGCCGTCCGCCGAGGCGGCCAGCGAGAACCCGAACGCCTGCCTGCCGCCTTGCGTCACTGTCCTGATGGGCTTTCTGGCGGGGTCGAGCAGCTGCACCGAGCCGGGTCCGGGGGAGCTGATCGCGTAACCGGATCCCTCCGAGTACGCCACCGCGTAGCCGTACCTGTCGCCGGAGGCCTTGGTCGGCGAGTCCAGCTTCAGGCTCGTGATCTGGGCCGCGAACACGTCGTCGATGAAGACGGCCGAGCCCGAGTCGATCTTTCCTGCCTCGATCTGGCGGCCCGCGCCGTCGTCGTTCTCGTACGGGACGCCGACGAGCAGCGCGTTCCCCGGCCCGAACGCCATCGACCAGCCGAACTGGTCGCCCACCTCGCTGTTGCCGCGCACGTCGACGCTCTCCTGGCTGATCCTGCGGAGCTCGCCCGTGCCCTTGCGCACGTAGATCGCGCCCACGTCGAGGAGCTTTCCTTCGTCCTCGTACGGCGCCCCGATGGACACCTGGTCGCCCCGGGCCGCCAGCGACCAGCCGAAGTGGGCGAAGCGCTGCGGCTGCGTGGCCGTCAGGCGCTGCGGAGGCTTGGCGCCGCCGCCGTAGACCACGTACGCGGCCCCGGCGTCCTCGACGCCGTCCACATCGGCGTATGGGACGCCGACCACCACGTCGGCGCAGGCGTCGCCGTCGACCTTCGCCAGGCGCGCCACCCAGCCGAAGGCGTCACCCCTGACCAGGCCCGGCACCGAGACGGGGACGACCTTGTCGCCGGACAGCACGTGCAGGGCGCCCTTCTGATCGTCCGCGAACGGGTCGCCCACCACCACGTCGTCCACGCCGTCACCGTCGAAGTCGGCTGCTCCCGCGCAGGCCGCAGAGGTTCCGGCCGGAGCCACCGCGGCCATGGCGGTTGCGGCCGGCGCCACCGCGGCCGTGGCGGTTGCGGTCGGCGCCCCCGCGGCCGAAGCGGCGGTGGCCGGCGCCACCGTCATGGCGGCCGCGGACAGCAGCGCGATGAGCGCCTCTCGGATCCTCACAGCGCCACCTCGATCTGCTTGCCGTTCTCGAGCATGGTCGCCGTCAACTTCACCGGCTTGCGGTAATTGGCCAGGTCGAACACGAAGGCGCTGTCCACGCGGGCGCCCGGCAGGATGGCCGGGGGCAGCGTGACGGGGGCGGGGTCGTGCTCGCCGCCGCGGTCGTCGACCATGGTGACCACGGGCTGGATCAGCACTTTGCGCTCACCGCCCGGGTTGAGCATCGTCCAGCGGATCACGCAGAGCTGACCCTGGGTCGCGGTCTTGCCCTCGTACTCCTTCAGCCCGCACTCCGGGGCGGCCGCCACGATGGCGACGGGGTCGTCGAAGTTGGCGCCCAGCGGGAACCTGCGGCCCACGTCGTTCGGGCCGGCCGTGGGAGCGGCTTGGGACTGGTTGCCGGGGTTGGCGGGCACCGTGTTCCGGCCGGACGTGACGATCAGGACGGCCACCGTGACGACGATGGCCAGCACGGCCGCCGCGGCGGCGATGAGCCACCGGGTGCCCGGGGTCCTGGTGCCGCCTAAGGTATCGGGCTCGCTCGGGAGCAGCTCCGGGGTCGCCCGATCGCCCGGCTGAGTGTCGGCGGCCGTTTGCCGCGGTTGCGCCTCGGGCGCCGCAGAAGGCGCTTGCCGCATTCGCTGCTGCGCCTGGGCGTCCGGCGCTCCAGGAGCCGCTTCCCGCATTTGCTGTTGTGCTCCGGTGTCCGGCGCTCCAGGGGCCGCTTGAGGCGCTTGCCGCTCCTTCTGCCGATCGCCTCGCCGGAACAGCCCGCCGGGCCGAGCCTGCTCCTGACCAGGCGCTCCACCCTGGGCCGCAGCGGGCCAGCGGGCCAGCTCCTCCTTGGCCGCCTGCTCCTCCCTGCGCGCCAGCTCTTCGAACGACGCCGGATTCGGCCGTGCCGCGCCAGGCGCCGCCGCACCGGGTCCGCCCGGCGCCGACGCGCCGGAGCCGCCAGGCGCCCCAGAGGAGGCGCTGGGCCCGCTGGGCGCCCGGCCCATGGTGTCGCTCGGCGGCGGAGTTGTGAACGTCGCCGTGATGTCGGGTTTGTCCACCACGTTCTGCGGCGGCTGCCAGTCAGTGAGCATCTCGGTCGCGACCAGGGTCGGCGGATTGACCGACGGCGGCGGCGTATTGCCTCCCACCAGCGCGATCAGCAGGTCCTGCGCCGTCGGACGCGACGTGGGATCCATCGAGGTGGCCTGCCGCGCCAGCTCATTCAGCGGCGCGGGCAGCGCACCCAGCTCCGGTGGGGCGTTCAGCACGCGGTGGGCCATCGTGATGGGGTCGCCACGGCCGAACGGATGCCGACCGTTGCCCGCGTACGCCACCAGGCAGCCCCAGGCGAAGATGTCGGCCGCCGGGCTGACCATCTCACCACGTACCTGCTCGGGCGCCCACCACCCCGGGCTGCCCAGCAACTCGCCGGAGAGCGTGAACCCGGTCTCCCTGTCGAGCGCCCTGGCGATCCCGAAGTCGATCACCCGTGGCCCGGACAGCGACAGGATCACGTTGGCGGGCTTGAGATCCCTGTGCACCAGCCCCGCCACGTGGATCGCGGCCAACGCCGCCGCCACCCCCAGCGCGACGCCATGGAGCGGTCCCGGATCCAGAGCCCCATATTTTGCGATCTGATCGGACAGCGGGGTGCCCGCGATGTACTCGGTCACCATGTACGGCCGCCCGTCACCGGTGTTGCCGTTGTCCAGCACCTGAGCCGTGCAGAACGACGCCACCCGGCGAGCGTTGTCGACCTCCGCATGGAACCGGGCCGCGAACCCCTCCTGGTTGGCGAACTCCGCCTTCACCACCTTGAGCGCGACAAAACGCCCCGTCGGCGCACGTGCGAGGAAGACGGTCCCCATCCCGCCTTCGCCGAGCCTGCCCAGCAGGCGATATGGCCCGATCTCCCGCAAGTCCGTCGGGCGGAGCGGCGCGGCGCCCGTTGGCTCCATGAGGGACGTCCCTTCCTGTTCCACGCCATCCTCTCCTTTGGTCTCCCCATATGCCATTGCACGTTCTTCGATACGAGAGACTGGTTGGATGATGAGGCTGTTGGGCCCTGCAGAAATACGTATTTTGGCGGATAAGCTAGATCTTCGTCCCACAAAAAAGCTCGGCCAGAACTTCGTGATCGACGCCGGAACGGTCCGGCGCATCGTCCGCGTGGCCGACTTGTCGCCAGACGACGTGGTCATCGAGGTGGGACCTGGCCTCGGTTCGCTCACCCTGGCCCTGCTGCCGGCGGCCGCGCACGTGGTGGCCGTCGAGATCGACCCGGTCCTCGCCACCCAACTCCCCATCACGGTCGCCGACCGCGGCCCGTCCGACAAGCTCACGGTCGTCAACGCCGACGCCATGAAGATCACGCCTGACGACCTGGCAGGTCACGTTCCCACGGCGCTGGTCGCCAACCTCCCGTACAACGTGGCCGTCCCGGTGGTGCTCCACCTCCTGCAGGTGCTCCCGTCCCTGCGCAAGGGCCTGGTGATGGTGCAGTCCGAGGTGGCCGACCGCCTCGCCGCCGGACCGGGTTCGAAGGTGTACGGGGTGCCGTCGGTCAAGGCCGCCTGGTACGCGGACGTACGCCGGGCCGGCCCGGTCGGCCGTACCGTCTTCTGGCCCGTCCCCAACGTCGACTCAGGCCTCGTCTCCCTCACCCGCCGCGAACCACCCACCACGACCGCCTCCCGCGAGGAGGTCTTCGCCGTGATCGACGCCGCGTTCGCCCAGCGCCGCAAGACCCTGCGCGCGGCTTTGGCGTCGTGGGCAGGCAGCCCGGCCGAGGCGGAGCACGTCCTCAGGGCGGCCGACGTGGACCCGTCGGCCCGCGGCGAACAACTCGACATCACTGCCTTCACCCGCATCGCCGAGGTCCGCCACTGAGGTTGTCCACAGCGCCCATAGCCCCCACCCTCCCATCCACAGAAGAACATAGCTCGTCTGTGGACTCCGGAAAGAGAGCGTTGCGGCCCTGGTCAGGGGGTTGACGACTGTCTGACCTGCGAAAACACGGGAGAGGCGGAATCGGGATGTCCCACAGAGTCTCACTGAGTTTCAGTGTCGCTGACTGTTCGCGGGCCACACACGGGCCAAGTCGTCCGGGCCACACACGGGCCAAGTCGTCCGGGCCGCATGCTGGGGTTTTCCACCGGCAGGGGCCACCCTCTCCGCCTTCCCGTCTGCCGTCGCCCACTGTCAGGAAAGCATGCCATGGCATGCTCAGCTTGTCGTTGGCGATGGTCAGGTGGGAAGGCAGCCCCACAGCAGCCCCTCACGTGCCCAGAGAGGGACGATCTTGGCCATCCCGTGAAGCCCCCGCCGGAGGCGTGGGTCCTTCTAAACGGGTCTACGGCGAGTCCAGCGGGCCAACGGCACGCAGTGAAGGTTTTTCACCGCACCTCGCGAGCTTGCAGGACGAAGATTGCTTTGACGAGTTGACCTGCACGTAGCGGGCAACAGCGGAGTTTGCGCAGGATGCGCCAGTTCTTCAGGACGGCATTCGCGC